>NZ_JAVKGQ010000018.1:996-67866 GCF_031432255.1 Agromyces aerolatus
ATCAGTCCGCCCGATCACGCCATCGTTCAGCACAGCCAGTCATCCGAACGAACCAGGCCTCGCCCCGCGCCGACGGTCGGCGCAGGTGGAAAGTCGGCGAGATCGGCACATCCGGGATGCCGCGGACGCCCGATCCGTGACCGACCCCAACCGCGACCAGCCCGTTCCCCTGTGCGCCCCCGGGGAATACCTGCTTCCGGAGGAGCGATCAGTCCGCCCGATCACGCCATCGTTCAGCACAGCCAGTCATCCGAACGAACCATGCCTCACCCCGGGCCAAGGGCGGGCCGATGGAGAAGGTCGGCGAGATCGGTGCCGGCTCGAAGCAGGGCCTCGGACCGTGCGGCGAGCGCCTGCAGCCGGCGTTCGAGCGCATCGCGCGCGTCTGCCGTGCCATTCACGGTCCGCAGCGCGGCCATGACGACACGCACGTCCGGGATCCCGTAGCCGCCGGCGCGGAGCGCCGCGACGATGCGCGCCTCGCCGACGGCATCCGGCGGATATTGCCGCGTGCTGCGCCCTTCCGGCCGTTCGGGGGCGATCAGCCCCTGCTGTTCCCAGAAGCGGAGGGTGGAGGAACGCACGCCGAGCGCCTCCGAGAGCTCGGTGATGCTCATGGAATCCTCGGGCGTCGCGTCGTCGCGGGCGTGTGCGTCGACGATCCTGTCGAGAGCCCGCAGCGCGGTGATCGTATCGTCGCGCGAGCGGGCGAGGTCGACGTGGAGCGCGACGATGCTCGCGACGGCTTCGTCATAGGGAAGCCCGTGCGCGTCGCGCATCGTGGCTCGAGCGATGACGGGGCCGACCGCGATCGCGAGGTGGCGGTAGGCGCGCAGCGCGGTCACATGCACGCCGCTGAACTGTCGGTATCCGTTGGGTCGGCGGGATGCCCGGGGGATGACACCGAGCTCTTCGAGGCCTCGAACCTGCTGCGCGGAATACCCGGTCGCCGCCGCCAGACGGCTGGTCGTGTATCGCGCGAGCCGGGGCTCATCGATGTCCTGCACGAGGTACAACCCTCCACAAGCAGTTCAAGTTCACACTTGAATCATGTCGATGCAGCAGATCCTTGCAGAAGTCCGGGCCTATGACGGCATCCTCGAGCTCGCACCCGAGGCGGGCAGCGAGTATCCCGAGATATCTTGGGGAGACCACTTCTTCTATTACGCGCCCGACGGCCGGGTTCCGCGCAACCGTCAGCCCTACGCGACGATCGTGACCAAGGACTATCCGGACGACGCGGAATCTCGTCTCGATACTGCCGATCGCTGGAGGCTGAACATCCATGTCGGTGCGCAGGCCTTCGCCGATCTCCTCGGCTACGCCCCCGACGGGATCGAGGCCGCAGGAGTGGACTTCAGCGCCGAGGACGTGTTCACCCCGCACCCGCTGTACGGCGCATTCGGCTGGGTGTGCGTCGTGAATCCCGGGACGGCGACGCTCGATCGAGCCCTCGCGGCGCTCCGCGCGGCCCACCTCGCGGATCGGCGACGCATCGAGCGCCGCGAGGGCCGGGCCGGCTCCGCGCCGCCCGGGTGACCGCGGCTTCCCATGCCGTAACACGGGTGGCATGTATCCCGTCGAGGCTGGCCGACCAAACGTGGTCGACGCGTTGCTGCCATTGTCGAAGCCGAGTCGTTCGAGCGCATGCTCGAACGACTCGAGGACATCGAGGATGCCACGCGACGGCGCCTCACCCGGTCAGCGCGGCGTACCAGATGAGCAGCATCGTCACGAGGAATCCGACCGCGTAGTTGATCGCGAGGAAGCGGCGCCAGCCGCGGTTCGCGGCCCCCGAGTCGGAGTCGGAGACGTTGCGGAACGGCCAGGCGGCGAGCACGTACGGCGCGGCGAGCACGGCGGCGAGCGGGCCGGGCCACGCCGTGAACAGCATGAGCACGGTCGCGACGGCCCACATCGCGATGGCGAAGCGCACGGTCCAGCGCGCGCCGAGCACGGTCGCGATCGAGGCGATCCCGCCTTCGCGGTCGGGTACGACGTCCTGCACCGCACCGAACGCGTGGCTCCCGACTCCCCACGCGAGGAACGCCGCGAGCAGCGCGACGAGCTGGGGCGTGAACGCGGCGCCCGCGAGCACGAGCCCGTAGACGGCGGGGCTCACGAAGTGCACGCTCGAGGTGAGCGAGTCGAGGAACGGCCGCTCCTTGAACCGCAGGCCGGGCACCGAGTAGGCGGCGACCGCGAACAGGCTCACGGCGAGCACCGCCCACGACGCGGGGCCGCCGGCCAGCACGAGCCAGATCACGAACGGCACGCATACGAGCACGGCTGCGATGAGCGTCGCGCGGTGCCGCGCGGGTGTGAGCAGCGCGCCCTCCGCCCCGCCCTTGCGGGGGTTGGCCTGGTCTGATGCGTAGTCGAAGACGTCGTTGATGCCGTACATCGCGAGGTTGTACGGCACCAGGAAGAAGATCGTGCCCACGATCAGCGTAACGTCGATCTCGCGCGTGGTCAGCAGGTACGCGGCCGCGAACGGGAACGCCGTGTTGATCCAGCTGAGCGGTCGCGACGCGACCAGCAGGTCGGCGGCGAAACTCCGCCGGTCAGTCGCGCGTGTCGCCATCGGCTCGCCTCCCGTCACCGGATGCCTCGGGCTGGGCGGATGCCTCGGGCTGCACGGATGCCTCGGGCCGAGCGGATGTCTCGCGGCGCGCGGGTGTCGCGCCGTGCCCGGATGCCTCGCGGGGTATGGGTGCTTCGGCGCGCGCGGATAGGGCGCGAGGTGCGGATGCATCGCGGTGCGCCGGCTCGCGGTGGGCGGCGAAGCCGCCGGTCGTGGGTGCCCCGCGGTACGTCGCGTGACGAATCGACGCCGCGTCGTCGGCGACCGCATCGGATCCGGATTCCTCGCGCCGGCCGGAGGTCTCGCGCGCTGCCGCCATGCTCACCGCCGTTGGCGCACCCGCCGTCGACGTGCCGTGGGTCGCGGTCGCCTCGGCGGGCGCGGATGCGTCGTCGACGGCCGCGGGGACGCGGGATGCGCTGCGGCCGCCCAGGAGATTCCAGAGCGCCGGGAGCAGCAGCACGCCGGCGAGGGGGTACGCGAAGTCCTCGATGGGGGCGAGCCCGAGACGCACGCCCGAGATCTGCGGGTCGGCGTACCCGAACAGTCCGGTCGCGATCATCACGTTGTCGAAGACGGCGGTGAGCACGACGAGCGCGGCCGCGCTCAGGGCGAGCGCCCACGCGTGGCCGCGCGGGGCCCGCCGCCACGCCAGCAGGGCGACCACGAGTGCGACGGCCACGAATCCGGCGCAGAGCAGCACATAGGTCATGACGGGCGCCTCGTCATCGTCTCGGGCGCACGGCGGGCTGCGACGTGCGACCGCAGCGCGAGGCATCCGGTGTAGAGCACCATCGTGAGGTAGCAGAGGAACGCGAGGAACACGAGCTCCTCGACCGGGAGGTGCGGCGCGAGGACCAGGCCCGTGGAGATGTCGTTGACCTCGCGGAAGAAGATGCCGAGCGCGATGCCGGCCACGTCCCAGGCGAGGAAGAACGCGACGCCGATCGCCAGCACGGCCGCTGCGCGGCCCGGCGCACGCCAGAAGAACAGCCTGAACCGGCGGTCGAGGAGGACCATGCACCCGACCGAGATCAGGAGCGCCGCGAGGTAGACGAAGCTCATGCGTTCTGCAGGTCGGGGCGCGGTTCGGGCAGCGGCGCGCTCGAACGGTCGCCGCGGACGGCCTTCGCGACGAGCTCTGCGCTGATGAGGCACATGGGCAGGCCGATGCCGGGGATGGTCGTCGCGCCCGCGAAGTAGAGGCCGTCGACGGTGCGTGACGCGGTGCGGCCGCGGAAGAACGCGCTCTGCCCGAGCGTGTGCGCGGGCCCGAGCGCCGATCCGCGCCACGAGTGGAACCAGGCGGCGAAGTCGGCCGGCCCGATGGTGCGCCGGACGATCACCCGGTCGGCGAGGTCGTCGATGCCGGCCCAGGCGGAGAGCTGTGCGATGGCCGCATCGGCGACCCGTTCGACCGTCGGATCGCCGTCGCCGTCGATGCCGCCGGCTCCGATCGACGTGTCGGCCGGGACCGGGATCAGCAGGAACAGATTCTCGCAGCCGGACGGGGCGACCGACGCGTCGGTCGCGCTGGGCATGCACGCGTAGAGGGACGCGGGGTCGGGGATCGACGTCTCGGCGCCGAAGATGCGGTGGAAGTTGTCCTCCCAGTCGGCCGTGAACAGCAGATTGTGGTGGGTGAGCTGCGGCAGCTCGCCGCGCACGCCCAGCATCACGAGGACCGCGCCCGGGCCGGGGTTGCGGCGTTCGAGCGACGCCGTGCTCCGGCTCTGCAGCGCACGCGGCAGCAGCTCGGTCTCCGTATGGAACACGTCGGCGGTGGACACGACGAGGTCGGCCTCGAGCTCGGTCTCGGTGCCGTCGGCGGCGCGCACCCGCACGCCGGTCGCGCGGTGCCCGCTGGTCGTGATCGCGACGACCTCGGCACCGGTCCGCAGCTCGGCACCTGCGAGCCGGCCGAGCCGGGCGACCGCGTCGATGACCTCGCCGAACCCGCCCATCGGGTAGAACACGCCGTCCGCGAGGTCGAACCGGCTCATCAGGTGGTACAGGCTCGGCGCGTCGTACGGCGAGCTGCCGAGGAAGACCGCCGGATACCCGAGGATCTGCTGCAGCCGCCGGTCACGGAACGACCGCCGCACGAACCCGTCGAGCGACTGGCCGAGCAGCCGGGCGAGCCGTCCGGCCCGGCGCAGCACGGGCCCGCGCAGGAGCGCGCTCGGTGCCCGGAAGTCCGAGTACAGGAAGTGGGACATCGCGAGCCGGTAGGTCTCGTCGGCGGAGTCGAGGTAGCGCTCGAGCGCGGCCCCGGCGCCCGGCTCGATCGATTCGAAGAGCGCGACGGATGCCTCGCGGTCGGCGCGCAGGTCGACGGCGCCGCCGGCCTCCTCGAAGAACACCCGGTAGCCCGGGTCGAGGCGCACGAGGTCGAGCTGGGCGGCCGCGGTCGTGCCCATGAGACGGAAGAAGTGCTCGAACACCTCGGGCATGAGGTACCACGAGGGACCGGTGTCGAACCGGAAGCCCGCGGACTCCCAGCGGCCCGCGCGCCCGCCCAGCTCGGTGCGCGCCTCGAGCAGCGTGACCTCGTGCCCGTCGCGTGCGAGCAGCGCCGCCGAGGCGAGCCCGGCGATGCCGCCGCCGATGACGATCGCGCGGCTCATGTCGGCACCCGGCGCTGACGGCCCGCGGCGGAGCGGGCGAGCAGCAGCAGCTTGCGCGGGTTCGGCACGCGCACCCGGCTCGCGAGCAGTGCGCTCGCGGGCGTCCGGCGCAACCGTGCCGAGAGGTCGGCGAACAGGGCGTGCGCCGCGGCGACCGCACGCCGGCAGCCGCCGGGCAGCTCGGGGATGACCGCGCCCGCGATCGCGAGATCGTGATCGATGTCGTCGAGGATGCGGATCTTCTCGGCCTCGGTGAGCCGTCGCGGGTCGATGCCCGGGAAATACCGGCGCCCGCGGTCGTCGAAGTCCTCGGCGAGATCGCGCAGGAAGTTGACCTTCTGGAACGCGGCTCCCAGGTGCCGGGCGCCGCGCTCCCAGCGCGCATCGCGCCGTGCGTCGGCGGGAAGGCCGACCTGGAACGCACGCAGGCACATGAGGCCGACGACCTCAGCGGACCCGTACACGTACTCGCGGAACGCCGCCTCGTCGAAGTCGACGGATTCGAGGTCGGCGCGCATCGAGGCGAAGAACGGCCGGGTGAGCTCGGTGCCGAAGCCCGTGCTCCGTGCCGTGCGGGCGAACGCGTGCACGACGAGGTTCGGGCTGTAGCCGCTCGCGATCGCGCGCTCGGTCTCGGCCTCGAGCGCGTCGAGCATCGCGCGCCGCTCGGCGGCGTCGAGCCCGGCCTCCTCGGCCGGGCCGTCGACGAGCTCGTCGGCCACGCGGACCAGCGCGTACACGTCGGCGACGTGCGCGCGCACCGTCGCCGAGCACAGCCGGCTGGCCAGTCCGAACGACGTCGAGTAGGCCGAGATCACGCGCACCGAGCCTCGGCGCGCGACCTCGTCGTAGAGCGCGAGGCCCGTGGTGGCGGTCATCGTTCCCGGTCCCCGCACTCGGCGGCGACGCCCGTGAGCTCGTCGGCGAGACCCGGCGGCAGACCGGCCCCGTCGATCAGCTCGATCGCGGACCGGCAGCGTCCCGCGATGAGCGCCTCGACCCGGTCGCGGGCCCCGCTCGTCGTGATCGCGCCGCGCAGCAGGTCGGCGCCCACCTCGTCGAGGTCGGGCCGGCCGAACCGGGCGGCGACCGGCGGCCACGAGGCATCCGACCGCGCGTAGGCGATCAGCAGGGTCTCTTTCCCCTCGCGCAGATCGCCGATCGTGGTCTTGCCCGTGACGTCGGGCTCGCCGAACACGCCGAGCACGTCGTCGCGCAGCTGGAACGCGACGCCGAGATGCGCGCCGATCTCGCCGAGGGCGTCGACCGTGCCGGGGGCCGCGCCCGCGAGGATCGCACCGGCCCGCAGCGGCGCGCTGAACGAGTACGACGCGGTCTTGTCCTCGATCATCGCGACGATCTCGCGCGCCGTCGGCGTCTCGCCGAGCGTGAACCGGACGTCGGCGTGCTCACCCGCGGCCGCGCGGAACACGCACTCGTCGACGAGGTCGAGCAGGGCGTCGCGCCGGTCGCGCGTCACGTCGAGTCGCGCGACGAGCCGGTGCGCGGCGCTGATCAGCAGGTCGCCGGCGAGGATCGCCGACGCCTCGCCGTACTCGCGCGCCTGCGACGCGGATGCGCCGGCCCCCTCGGCCTCGGCGGCGAACCGACCGGTG
This sequence comes from Agromyces aerolatus, assembly GCF_031432255.1. NCBI lineage: Bacteria > Bacillati > Actinomycetota > Actinomycetes > Micrococcales > Microbacteriaceae > Agromyces > Agromyces aerolatus. The sequence continues at coordinate 7,824 of NZ_JAVKGQ010000018.1, forward strand.
ATGTTGGGGATGCCCCGGCGCAGGTCGTCGTGATCGATCACGTCGTCGTGCATGAGGAACGCGGTGTGCAGCAGCTCGAACGCGACGGCGGTCGACACCGCCGCGGCGCGGTCGGCGCCGTCGAACGCCCGGTGCACCGCGAGCACCAGTCGCGGCCTGACGCGCTTGCCGCCGGCCACGGCGTCGCGGGCCGAGCTCCAGAGCCGCCGATACGCGGCGTCGTGCGCACCGGCCCGCGCGATCGCGCGGTCGAAGAAGGCCTCGAGGTCGTCGTCGACCGCGGCGAGGTCTTCAACGGTATGCGCGGGAGGAGCGGTCAGCAGCACGCTGGTCATGACGCGAGCGCCTCCGAACGGGGACCGCGGTCGTCCGCGGATGCGGGCGCCTCCCGGTCCTCGAGCGTGCCGCCGAGGAACGGCAGCAGCTCGGCCTGCAGCACGAGCCAGGGGCTGAACGCCCAGGGCGCGCTGCGCACGGCCGCGGCGAGCGCTTCCGGCTCGACCCACTCGAACTCGACGACCTCGCCCGGGTGCGGCTCGGGCTCCTGATCTGTTCGCGCCGTGTAGACCGGGCAGAGCTCGTGCTCGACGATGCCCGAGGCATCCGTCGCCCGGTAGTGGAAGGTGGGCAGCACCGGTTCGAGATCGGTCAGCTCGAGGCCGAGCTCGAACTCGCCGCGTCGCCGGATGGCGTGCACGAGCGGTTCGGCGGGCGCCGGGTGCCCGCAGAACGAGTTGGTCCAGACGCCGGGCCACGCCTGTTTCGCGAGTGCGCGGCGCGTGACGAGCAGCAGGCCGGCGTCGTTGAAGACGTGGCATGAGAACGCGAGGTGCCTCGCGGTGTCGGCGCCGTGGACGCTCGACTTCGGCGCCGTGCCGATCTGGCGGTCGTGCTCGTCGAGCAGGACCACCTCTTCAATGGTCGGAATGCGCATGCGCGCTCCCCTCAGCAAGGCGGTGCGGGTGAAAGTTAGCTTAGTGAGATGTACACCGCCGCCGATAGAATCCAACCTATGGTTGACATGGGCGAGCATCGTGTGCGCGTCGCCGACGCGATGCACGACCCCCGCATCGTCGATCCCGACGAGGAGCTCGTGGTCCGCGCGGGCATGAGCGACGACGACGTGACCCAGGCCGTCCGCGTCATGGAGAGCCTGCGCGGCTGGCACGACGCCGCGGCCCGCATGAGCGAGGCCTCCGAGCGGTACATGCGGCTCAACCACACCGACATGCGCGCGATCAGGTTCCTGATCGCCGCGCGCAACCAGGGCGCGATCGCGACGCCCGGCGCGCTCGCCGCCTACCTCGGCATCTCGAGCGCCGCGACCACCAAGCTCCTCGACCGGCTCGAGCGCGGCGGTCACATCGAGCGGGGCCTGCACCCGACGGATCGGCGCGCGATCGCGCTCACGGTCACCGAGCACACGCGGCACGACGCGCGCGAGACCGTCGGCCGCCAGCACGCGCGGAGATTCGCGGTCGCCGCCGCGCTCACGCCAGCCGACCGCGAGGTCGTCATCCGCTTCCTCGACGCGCTCGCCGCGACGGGCGCCGCCGCCGCCCCGCCCGTCGAGTAACGCGCGACGAAGGAGCACGCTCCGTTACTCGACCAACGGCAGGTCAGCGGGGGTTGCGCTCCCAGGGCGCGACCGGCCCGGGCACCTCGAAGAAGAGCGGATGCGTCTCGGGCGCCGTGATCTCCGCCCAACGGGCGCCGACGGCGGGGCTGCGCACGGCGAGCTTGCCCGCGAGGTGCGCCCACTCGAGCTCGAGCTGCCCGCTCGTGACCGGGATCGGCGCCGCGGGCGCGGCATGCGGTCTGATGCGGGTGCGGTCGTACGAGTACCCGCGCACCTCGGCCTCGTCGGCGAGGCCATCGAGGTACGCCCCGATCGCCGCCATCGGGTCGGTCGTCGCGCGGAACCGTTCGAGCTGCGGATGTCGCGTGTAGCCCTTCGTGAGCCCCGCGAGCACGGCCTGCGCGAGCAGCGTCTCGCGCCAGCACGCCGTCAGCCCCTGGCGATCGAGATACCGCGGGTGCAGCGACCAGATCCTCACGGCTCACGAGTGTAGGCGTCATCCGGCGGATCGGCCGCCCACGGCTCCCTTTTGGCCGTTTCAGCGGAAAGGGGGAGACTGTTGGCATGTCTTCCCCCGCTGCCGAAGCGGCAGCTGACGAGCTCCGTCCTGAATCCGAACCCGAGCAGTCGCCCGAGGGCTACACGCTGTTCGCGGTGCTGCGCCGTGACCCCGCCCGGCCCGACGACCTCGACGGGCACGACGTGCCGCGCGTGGTCGACGAGCTCGACGGCGTGATCGCGACCGTGGAAGCCGAGGGCGTCGTCGTCCGCGGCCTCTACGACGTCTCGGGCCTGCGCGCCGACGCCGACCTCATGATCTGGCTGCACGGCGCGACCCCCGAGGGGCTGCAGTGGGCGCTGCGCCAGCTGCGCCGCGCGCGGCTGCTCCGTGCGCTGCTGCCCACCTGGAACGCGATGGGCGTGCACCGCGACGCCGAGTTCAACAAGGCGCACGTGCCCGGCTTCCTCCGCGGCATCGAGCCGAAGTCGTGGCTCACGGTGTACCCGTTCAACCGGTCCTACGACTGGTACCTGCTCGACCCGGCCGAGCGCAGCCGCATGCTCGCCGAGCACGGCCGCAAGGGTGCCGCGTTCCGCGGCGTCATCGCGAACACCGTCGCGTCGTTCGCGCTGGGCGACTACGAGTGGCTGCTCCCGCTCGAGGCGGACGAGCTCACCGAGCTCGTCGATCTGATGCGCGATCTGCGGGCGACCGACGCGCGCCTGCACGTGCGCGAGGAGATCCCGTTCTTCACCGGCCGGCGTGTGACCAGCGCCGAGGTCGTCGAGGTGCTGCAGTAATGGCCGCCTCGAACCTCGGATCGACCGGCGCCGACGCGCCCGAACGCGGCCACGAGGCATCCGCCGACCGGCCGGCCCAGTGGGGCCGCAAGCCGTCCCCCGCGGCCTCCGCCCCCTGTGCGCCCGGTGCGATCGTGCCCGGCGCGACGCCGGCCGCGCAGTCCGGTCCCGAGCACGTCACCGAGCCCGTCGCGTACGACGCGATCCTGCTCGCCGGCTTCGGCGGCCCCGAGGGGCAGGACGAGGTCATCCCGTTCCTGCGGAACGTCACGAGCGGCCGCGGCATCCCCGACGAGCGTCTCGAGGAGGTCGCGCACCACTATCGGCACTTCGGCGGCGTGAGCCCGATAAACCAGCAGAACCGCGACCTGAAGGCCGCGCTCGAGGCTGAGCTCGCGAAGCGCGGCGTCGACCTGCCGGTGATCTGGGGCAACCGCAACTGGGATCCGTATCTCAACGATGCGCTGAGCGAGGCGAACGAGCGCGGATTCACGAAGCTCATCGCGATCGCGACGAGCGCGTACAGCTCATACTCGAGCTGCCGGCAGTACCGCGAGGACTTCGCCGACGCGATCGACGACACGGGCCTCGCCGACGTGGTCCAGATCGACAAGGTGCGGCAGTTCTTCGACCACCCCGGCTTCGTGCAGCCGTTCATCGAGGGCGTGCGCGACGGCCTCGCCGAGCTCGAGGCCGAGGTGCCCGGACTCGACCGGGCGACCGAGGTCGAGGTGCTGTTCGCGACGCACTCCATCCCGTCGACCGACGCCGCGAAGTCGGGCCCCGCCGAGCGCGGCTTCGGCGAGGGCGGCGCATATGCCGCCCAGCATCGTGCGGTCGCCGAGGTCGTCATGCGCGAGGCGGGCGCGGCGGATGTCCCGTGGCAGCTCGTCTACCAGTCGCGCAGCGGCCCGCCGTCCATGCCGTGGCTCGAGCCCGACATCAACGACGTCATCGCCGAGCTCCCGGCCTCGGGCCGCAAGGCGATCGTGATCGTGCCGGTCGGCTTCGTGAGCGACCACATGGAGGTGCTCTGGGACCTCGACAACGAGGCCCTCGAGTCGGCCGAGGAGGCGGGCCTCGCCGCGGTGCGCGTGCCGACACCCGGCACGCACCCCGCCTACGTCGCGGGTCTCATCGACCTCGTGCTCGAACGTGTGCACGGCACGCCCGTCGCCGAGCGGCCCGCCGTGACCGAGCTGGGCCCCTGGTACGACGTCTGCCGCCCGGGGTGCTGCGAGAACGTGCGGCTCGGCTTCCGCCCGGCGCTTGCGGGGATCGCGCCGTGAGTGTCATCCGGGTCGGCACTCGTGGCAGTGCGCTCGCGATGGCGCAGACCACGGCCATCGCCGAGCGCATCGCGAAGGCCGCGGGCGGCGCCGAGATCGAGCTCGTGCCCGTGACCACGCGCGGCGACACGTCGCGCGCGTCGCTCAGCGAGATCGGCGGTGAAGGGGTCTTCGCGACCGCGCTGCGCGACTCGCTGCTCGCGGGGGAGTGCGACTTCGTCGTGCACTCGCTCAAGGACCTGCCCACGGCCGAGCACGAGGGACTGCGGCTCGGCGCCGTGCCCAAGCGCGCCGATGCGCGTGACGCGCTCTGCGCTCGTGACGGCCTCACGCTCGACACGCTGCCCGCCGGTGCCCGTGTCGGGACCGGCTCGCCGCGGCGCATGGCCCAGGTACGCGAGGCGCGGCCCGATGTCGAGGTCGTCGACCTGCGCGGCAACGTCGACACCCGGCTCGGAAAGGTCTCGAGCGGCGAGCTCGACGCGGTGCTGCTGGCCGCCGCAGGCCTCGGCCGCCTCGGCCGGCTCGACGTCGTGACCGAGCTGCTCGAGCTGCCGGCCTGGCCCACCGCGCCGGGCCAGGGGGCGCTCGCCATCGAGGTGCGTCGTGAGCGCGGCGACCGCGATCTGGAGCGTGCCCTCGACAAGATCGACCACCCCGTGACCCGGGCCTCGGTGCTCGCCGAGCGGCTCGTGCTCGCCGGGCTCGAGGCCGGCTGCACGGCCCCCGTCGCGGCCACCGCCTTCCTGGAGGACGAACTTCTGTTCCTGACGGCGACGGTGTACAGTGCGGACGGAACGCGGCGCCTGACCAGCTCGCACGCCGCGACCCCCGAAAGCCGCTCGACCGCCGACCTGGCGGAGGCGGCACGCGACGTCGCGACCCGCGCCGTCGAAGAACTCCTCGGCAACGGCGCCGCTGAACTCGCACCACCCGAGGAGACCCGGTGACCGAAGACGAGCCGATGACGACGGGCCAGATCCCGCTGCCGTACGGCGGTGACAGCAAACCGCTGGCTGGCTGGCGTGTGCTGATCCCGCGCGGCGGGCCGTGGGGAGACGCCGTCGCGGCGTCACTGCGTGCGCGCGGCGCGTCGCCGGTCGTCGCGCCCATGATCAACTTCGCCCCGACTGACGACCAGCCCGCACTCGAGGCGGCGCTGAAGAAGCTCGCCGAAGGCGGGTTCGACTGGGTGACCGTGACGAGCGCCACGACGGTCGACGTGCTGTCGTCCTACGGTGCGGCGATCCCGGCGACGACGAAGGTGGCCGCGGTCGGGGAGACGACCGCCGCCGCTCTCGTGGCCGCCGGGTACCACGTCGACATCGTCCCGAGCGAAGAGAACTCGGCGCGCGGGCTCCTCGAGGAGTGGGAGGCCGCGACCGACGGCGAGAAGGGCCTGCGCGTGCTCGCCCTGCGTTCGGCGATCGCCAAGCAGGTGCTCTCGATCGGGCTCGCCCGCATCGGGCACCACGTCGAGGCGGTCGTCGCCTACCGCACGGTCGGCGTGCCGGTCGCGCCGAAGGTGGCCGACGACGTGCGCGCGGGCAACGTCGACGCGGTGCTGGTGACGTCGGGCAGCGTGGCCGAGCAGGTGCAGCAGCAGCTCGGGCCCATCCCCGAGTCGACGCTCGTCGCCGCGATCGGCCCGCAGACTCAGCGCGACGCCGCGAAGTTCGGCCTTCGCGTCGACGTCGTCGCGCGCGAACGCAGCGCCGAGTCGCTCATCGACGCGGTCGTGAGCGCCGCCCTCGCCCGCGCCTGACCCGCCCGCTCCGGCCCCCACCCTCCCGCTCGCGTTGGAAGTCGAAAAGTGGGTTGGAGCCGCGGTAGGAGCGACTTCCAACCCACTTTCTGACTTCCATCACACTGCGCCGCCTCCATCACACTGCGCCGCCTTCATCCCACCGCGCGGCCTCCAGCCCACCCGCGCACGCGGGCACCGTTCAGGCGGAGCCACGTAGGCTGGGTCGGTGAGTTCCACGCCGCGTGTCCGCCCCCGCCGCCTGCGTGAGACGCCGGCCCTGCGCCGCCTCGTCTCCGAGACCCGTCTCGACCCCGCCGACCTCGTGCTGCCGGTCTTCGTCCGCGAGGGCGTCGCCGACCCGCTGCCGATCGCGTCGATGCCGGGCGTCGTGCAGCACTCGCTCGACAGCCTCAAAGGCGCGGTCGCCGAGGCCGCCGAGGCCGGGCTCGGCGGCATCATGCTCTTCGGCGTGCCTCGGACGCGCGATGCGATCGGGTCGGCCGGCACCGATCCCGAGGGCATCCTGAACGTCGCGACGCGCGTCGCGCGCGACGAGGCGGGCGGCGCGCTCGTCGTGCAGACCGACCTGTGCCTCGACGAGTTCACCGACCACGGCCACTGCGGCGTGCTCGACGCGCTCGGGCGGGTCGACAACGACGCGACGCTCGAGCGGTACCGCGAGATGGCGCTCGTGCAGGCCGCGTCGGGGTCGGAGCTGCTCGGCCTGTCGGGCATGATGGACGGCCAGACCGCCGCGGTCCGCGAGGCCCTCGACGGCGCGGGGTTCACGCACACCGCGATCCTCGCCTACTCGGCCAAGTACGCCTCGGCGTTCTACGGCCCGTTCCGCGACGCGGTCGAGTCCACGCTCCAGGGCGACCGGCGCACCTACCAGCTCGACCCCGGGAACCGGCGTGAGGGCCTCCGCGAGGCGATGCTCGACATCGACGAGGGCGCCGACATCGTGATGGTTAAGCCCGCGGGCAGCTACCTCGATGTGCTGGCGGATGTCTCGGCCGCATCCGAGGTCCCCGTGTGGGCGTACCAGGTGTCGGGGGAGTACGCCATGATCGAGGCGGCCGCCGCGCACGGCTGGATCGAGCGGCGGCGCGCCGTGCTCGAGTCCGTGCGGAGCATCCGCCGCGCCGGCGCCGACGCCGTCCTCACCTACTGGGCCGTCGAGATCGCCGGCTGGATCCGACAGGGAGTCACCGAATGACCAGCAACGCCGAGCTCTTCGACCGTGCTCGCGCGGCGATCCCGGGCGGCGTGAACTCGCCCGTACGCGCGTTCGGCTCGGTCGGCGGCACGCCGCGATTCCTCGTGTCCGCCAGCGGCCCCTACGTCACCGACGCCGAGGGCCGCGAGTACGTCGACCTCGTCGCCGGCTGGGGACCGGCGATCCTCGGCCACGCCGACCCGCGCGTCGTCGAGGCGGTCACGGCGGCCGCGAGCCGAGGTCTGTCGTTCGGGTCGTCGACCCCGGCCGAGACCGAGCTCGCCGAGCTCGTCGAGGCCCGGGTCGCCCCGGTCGAACGGCTGCGTCTGGTGTCCACCGGTACCGAGGCGACCATGAGCGCCATCCGGCTCGCGCGCGGCTTCACCGGCCGCGACATCCTGATCAAGTTCGCGGGGCACTACCACGGCCACTCCGACGGCCTGCTTGCCGAGGCGGGGTCCGGCCTCGCGACGTTCGCGCTGCCGGGCTCGGCCGGCGTGCCCGCCGACATCACGGCGCTCACCATGGTGCTGCCGTACAACGACCTCGAGGCCCTGAGCACCGCGTTCGCCGAGCACGGCGACCGCATCGCGGCCGTCATCGTCGAGGCCGCGGCCGCGAACATGGGCGTCGTGCCCCCGCGCCCCGGTTTCAACCGCGCGCTCGTCGAGCTCGCGCACACGTTCGGCGCGCTCGTCATCTCCGACGAGGTGCTCACGGGCTTCCGCGTCTCCGACGCCGGCTGGTGGGGCGTCGAGCAGCGCGGCGACGACCCGTACACGCCCGACCTGCTCACATTCGGCAAGGTCATCGGCGGCGGCATGCCCGTCGCCGCGCTCGGCGGCCGCGCCGAGATCATGGACCAGCTCGCGCCGCTCGGCCCGGTCTACCAGGCGGGCACGCTGTCGGGGAACCCGGTCGCGGTCGCCGCGGGCGTCGCCACGCTCCAGGCGGCGGATGCATCGGTGTACGCGCGTCTCGACGAGGCATCCGTCACCGTGGCCGACGCCGTCTCGGCCGCGCTCGCGGCCGAGGGCGTCGCGCACGCGGTGCAGCGCGCGGGCAACCTGTTCAGCTTCGTGTTCGGAGCCGAGGTCGCCGGGGGCGTGCACGACTACGCGGGCGTGAAGCGGCAGGAGGCGTGGCGGTACCCGCCGTTCTTCCACGCGATGCTCGACGCCGGAGTGTCGCTCCCGCCGTCGGTGTTCGAGGCCTGGTTCCTCACGGCCGCGCACGACGACGCCGCGATCGGGCGTGTGCTCGATGCGTTGCCGGCGGCCGCGCGTGCGGCCGCAGCGGCCCGCCCCGCGTAACGAGCCGCGGGCGTAACCGGCGAAGCCGGTTCCGCGGGTCGCTGATCGTCCGATCGGCGGGCTCCGTCCGGATCGTGGGCCGCGTCAGCGCGTCGGCTCGACGCTTTGTGGGGCGTCGACACCGCGCCGGGCGACGGTGTCGGGCAGGATGGATGGCATGGCGAAGCTTCGCGTGCATTCCGACCGGATCGAGGTGCACCTCACCCCGACCGAGAAGTCGCTCGCGTTCCGGAGCGACGACGTCGTCATCCAGCGCGAGGACATCCGCTCCGCGACGATCACCGACGACCCGTGGATCTGGATCCGCGGCATCCGCCGCCGCGGGAGTGAGATCCCGCTCGTCGTGGCCGTCGGCGTCTGGAAGTACCACGGCGGCGCCGACTTCGTGATCGTGAAGGGCAAGCGACAGGCCGTGGTGCTCGAGCTCAGCGGCGGCGAGTATGCCCGGCTCATCGTCTCGACCAACCACGCCGCCGAGCTGATCGACCGGCTCAAGGTCGCGCCCGCCGACCTCTCGGCACCCGAGCCCCCGCTCGTCGACTAGCCCCTCCGCCCCCGTTGGTCGAGTGAGCTACGCGCCAGCGAGCGTATCGAGACCCGGCGAGCCGAACGTTGCGCGCAACCAGGGGGTCTCGATACGCGTGCTCGTCCCTCGCTCGCTACTCGACCGGCGGGTGTGCTCGTTCCTCGCTCGGCGGGTGGCGTGTCCTCAGGACACGTCCCGGCGCCAGGTCGTCAGGCCGCCGAGGATCGCGAGCACGGCCGCGATCCCGGCCAGGACGAGGCCGCCCTGCCACCACTCGAGCGGCGCCGAGGCGCCCATGCCGGCCACGTTGTAGAACGACGCGCCGACGAGCGCGTCGCTCGCCGCGCCCGGAAGGAACTTCGCCACGTTCGCGGTCACCTCCGAGAGCGAGGCGACGAGACGCAGCACGGGCTCGACGAACTGCGTGAACGCGATGACGATGACGATCGCGGCGACCTGGTTCGGGATCACCGAGCCGATGCCGACGCCGATCGCGCCCCAGAGCGCCATGGCCAGCACCCCTCGGCCGATGAGCGCCCAGGTGTCCGACGAGTCGAGCGCCGTGCTGAGCCCCCAGATGGAGAGCGCCCCCGCGCCCGCGGCGACCGCCGCGGCGAAGCCGATGACGCCGAGGCCCGCCCCGAATCCGAGCTGCGACGCGAACTTCGCGCCGAGCACGGTGCCGCGACGAGGGGTGACGAGGAAGGTCTGGGTGAGGGTCCGGTGCCGGAACTCGCTCGTCACGGCGAGCGCCCCGAGCAGGACCGGGAACACGTACCCGATCGACGACGCGAAGCTGTACAGCAGCGGCGCGAGCTCGTCGCCCGTGGGGATTCCGCCCTGCTGCGTGCCGCCGAGCGCATCGGGATCCGTCGCGAGGAGGCCGAACATCGCGCCCAGGCCGCCCGACATGAGGGCCACGTACGCGACGAGCAGGATGGCCAGCAGCCACCAGGTCCGGGTCGTGAAGATCTTCTGGAACTCCGAGGCGAGCGCGCGCATCACTCGGCCCCCTCTCCGACGAGCGTGAGGAACGAGTCTTCGAGCCCCGATTTCAGACGATGCAGGCTGCTGAGCCGGACGCCGCCGGTGAAGGCGGCGTCGCCGACACGGCCGGGGTCGGGCTCCTCGACGATGAATCCGTTGCGGCCCTCGGTGAAGTTGAGCCCCGCGGCCGTGAGGGCCGCGCCGAGCGCGGTCCGGTCGGGCGAGTCGACGATGGTGCGCGGCGACTCGTCGAGCTCGAGGCTCGCGAGGGTTCCGGTCTTCACGAGCCGCCCGCGCGAGATGATCACGACCTCGTCGACCGACTGCTGCACCTCGCTCAGCAGGTGCGAGCTGACGAGCACCGTGCGCCCCTCCTGCGCGAGCGACTGCAGGAACACCCGGATCCACTTGATGCCCTCGGGGTCGAGCCCGTTGATGGGCTCGTCGAGGACGAGCACGCCGGGGTCGCCGAGCAGGGTCGAGGCGAGCGCGAGCCGCTGCCGCATGCCGAGCGAGTAGCCGCCCACGCGGCGGTCGGCGTACTGGTCGAGCCCGACCTGTTCGAGCACCTGATGCACGCGGGCCCGGGGGAGTCCGGCCGCGGTGGCCACGACCCCGAGGTGGTGGCGCGCGGTGCGGCCCGGATGGAAGCTCGCCTCGAGCGAGGCGCCGACCTTGGTCGCGGGGTTCTCGAGGTCGGAGTACCGGGTGCCGCCGAACGTGGCGGTGCCCTCGCTCGCGCGCACGAGCCCGAGCAGCACACGCAGCGTCGTGGTCTTGCCCGCCCCGTTGGGTCCGAGGAACCCGGTGACGACGCCGGGCTGCACGGTGAAGCTCAGATCTTCGACCGCGGTCACCGCACCGAATCGTTTCGTCAGCCCGGAGACTTCGATCGGGACTCCCGCTGCCATGGCCAGCTCCTCGTTGGTCGTGGTCGTGGTGGTGCTCGGTCAGGTGTTCAGTTCAGCGGCCGGATGCCGCTCGGCAGCGTGCCGCCCGCGATGAGGGTGTTCGCGAGGTCTTCGAGTGCGCCGAGCGCGACGCGCTGGGTGTTCGGCCCGTACGAGACGCGGGCGACGCCGAGCGCCTCGAGGCGTGCGGGCGGCGGCAGCTCGGAGAGGCCGATGACGCTCACACGCCGCTCGCCGATGCCGGCGACCAGCTCGGCGACGACGGCCTCGCCGAAGTTGCCGGGCACGAACACGCAGGTCGCGCCCGCGTCGAGGTAGGCCCGCCCGCGCTCGATCGCGGCGGCGATCGTCTCGCCGAGGGGGCGGTCGCCCGCGCGCAGGAACGCGTCGGTGCGCGCGTTGAGTGCGAACGGCACGCCTTCGGCGTCGGCCGCGGCGACCGCGTCGCGCACGGCCGCGACCGCCTCGGGCAGCGGCTTCATCTGGTCTTCGAGGTTCGCGCCGACGAGGCCCTCACCGATGGCGCGACGCACGGTCTCACCAGGGGCGCCGTAGCCCGCCTCCAGGTCTGCGCTCACCGGCAGGTCGACGGCGCGCGCGATGCGCCCGCACATGTCGAGCATGAGCGAGGCCGGGATCGCCTCGCCGTCGGGGTACCCGAACGTCGCGGCGATCGAGTGGCTCGCGGTCGCGATCGCCGTCGTGCCCGGCAGGGCGGCGACGACCTTCGCGCTCGCCACGTCCCACACGTTCACGACCTGCAACAGCGCGGATGCCTCGAGCAGCCGCCGCAGCTCGGCGCCGCGCGCGACCGTGATCGAGGTGGGGGGTGCGGCGCCCGTCATGCTTCGAGCCTACTGGGGCCGATAGTCTGCCCGCATGAGCGCCGTCGGTGAGGCATCCGTCGCGCCGGCGAGGCCGGCGCGACTTTCGGTGAACGCGCTGCTCGACGGGTTCGTGTTCGTCTACGCGGGTCTCGCGGTCGTGTGGCTCGCGTGGCTCATCCTGAGCGAGTCGTTCGAGTTCGGATGGTTCGGCATCCTGTTCTTCGTCCTGTTCTGGCTCGTGCTCGCCTACCTGGTGCTGCCTCGGCTGCACCGCATCCTCACGACGATCTACGTGCCGAACTATTTCATCGGGCGTGCGAGGACGAGCGACGGCCTGCTCGGCGACCCCGTGAACCTCGCGTTCCTCGGCGATGAGGCGGATCTGCACGCGGCGATGGAGGCGGCCGGGTGGACCCGAGCCGATGAGGTCAGTCTCGCGAGCGGGTGGCGCATCGTGATGTCGACGATCTCGCGGCGCAGCTACGACGAGGCGCCCGTGAGCCCGCTGTTCCTGTTCGGGCGCAAGCAGGACTTCGCGTATCAGCAGGAGGTCGAGGGCAACCCGGCGAAGCGCCACCACGTGCGGTTCTGGCGCACACCCGACGGGTGGCTGCTGCCGGGCGGGCGCCGGGTCGACTGGCTCGCGGCCGGCACGTTCGACCGTGCGGTCGGCTTCTCGCTGTTCACGTTGCAGATCACGCACAAGATCGACGCCGACATCGACGTGGAGCGCGACCACATCGTGCGCACGCTGCGCGAGGGCGAGGCGTCGGTGCGGGTGGACGTGATCGAGGACTTCTCGACCGGGTATCACTCGCGGAACGGTGGCGGGGACACCATCCGCACGGACGGCGATCTGCCCGTGGTCGATGTGCGGAGCGTGGTCGAGTCGCCGGCCATGGCCGGAGCTTCGGCTTCGGTTGCGGCGTCGCCCGGCAAGCCGTCGACCGACAGCTGGGGCGAGACGGTCGGCAAGCGCCCGGCGTTCGAGTCGCCGGTCGTGCTCGCGGCGCCCGAGGCGCCGCCGGCGAGCATGCCGCGCCCGACGGCCACTGCGCTCGGTGCCGCGCTCATCGTGCTCAGGGTGCTGCTCGGCATCGTCTGGCTGCTCGCGCTCGCGCTCGACTGGAACCGGATCGTCGAGGACGATTTCGGCCTCGCGCCGAGTGACGACGACTGGGCGGCGTTGTCGGGCACTGCGCTCACGATCGTGCTGGTCGGCGGGGCACTCGTGCTCGCGGTGCAGCTCGTGTTCGCGTGGCTCGTGTTCCTCGGCAAGAACTGGGCGAGGATCGCCGTGATGGCGATCGCGATGGCGAGCATCACGATCGCCGCGCTCGACTACTTCATCGGCGTCAGCGAGATCACGATCCGCACCACGCTGCTCACGCTCGCGTGCGACATCCTCGTGCTCCTCGCCCTCTCGAGCCGCGCGGCGCGCGCCTACGCCCGCCGCCGCACGAGACCCGCCGCCGCGTAACGGCTGCGCTGCGAGCGCGGCCGTCCGGGACTAGCCTGTGGCCATGCCGTTCACGCTCCGCAGTGAGGACTTCACGGGTGGCGCGGCGCTGCCCACGCCGATGTGGGGTGCGCGGCTCGGCGGTGAGGACCGCTCGCCGCACCTGAGCTGGAGCGGGTTCCCCGAGGCGACGGCCTCGTTCGCGCTCACGTGTTTCGATCCGGATGCGCCCGGCGGTCCGGGCTGGTGGCACTGGATCGTGACCGACCTGCCACCTGATGTCACCGAGCTCCCCGCGGGCGCGGGCGCGCCGCGCAACGCCCGGCTGCCGGACGGCGCGACGGCCTGGCGCAACCAATCGGGCATCGACGGCTACTCGGGCCCCACCCCGCCGGCCGGCACCGGACTCCACCACTACGAGTTCACGGTCTACGCCCTCGACGTGCCGTCGCTGGCGCTCTCACCCGATGCATCGTTCGCCGACCTCGACGCCGCACTCGCACGACACGAGCTCGCCCGCGCCACGTTGACCGGCACCGCCTCCGCCGCCTGAGGCCGGGCGCGAGGTCTGTGGGTCAGTGGCGGTTGCCCGAGAGGGCGAGGACGCCGCCGAGGCCGATCATCATGACGCCGCCGGTCGCGGCGAGGCCCGACGCACGGCGCGGGGAGCGGGCGAACCACGAGCGGGCCGCGCTCGCGGCGAGCGCCCAGATCGAGTCGCAGATCAGCGCGAGCACGATGAAGACGAGGCCCAGCTCGAACAGCTGCAGTGGGATCATGCCGGCCCTGAAGTCCACGAACTGCGGCAGTACCGCGACGAAGAACGCGATCGTCTTCGGGTTGGTGATGCCCACGATGAAGCCCTCGAACAGCTGACGCCAGTGCGAGCGCGGCGCGACGCCGCCGGTGGCGGCTGCGGCCGACGAGTGCCGGTGCCGGATCGCCTGGATGCCGAGATACACGAGATACAGCGCGCCGATGATCTTGATCGTCGTGAAGAGCACGACCGATTGCGCGACGATCGCGCCCACGCCGAGCGCGACCGCGGCCGCGAGCGGGATCACGCCGAGCGCGTTGCCGAGCACGCTGAGCAACCCGCCGAGGCGTCCGAGCGCGAGCGACCGGCCGATCGTGAACAGCACGCTCGGCCCCGGGATGACGATCAGCACGACCGCGGCCAGCGCGAACGCGAGCAGGTTCTCGAGGGGGACCACCAGAGGATGCTACTCCCGCGGACCCGTCGGAGGCATCGTCGCGAGGCGCACGCGCGTGCCGAACGGGTCGGCGACGAACGCGACCCGCTCGCCCCACGGCTGATCCGCCGGCTCCTCGAGCACCGTCGCGCCCGCCGCCGCGAGCTCGCGCGCCACCCGGTCGACATCGTCGACGTAGAACCACAGCAGCAGGTTCGACGGCACCCCCGGCGAGGCATCCTCGGCGACACCGATGCCGAGCGACGACGAGCCCACCCTGAGCGACACGTAGACGGGGTCGCCCGTCTCGGGGAACCGGTACGCGAGCTCACCGCCGAACGCATCGCGGTAGAACGCGAGCGCCCGCGGCAGATCGCGGACCTCGAGGATCGGGAACGCCGACTCGATCACAGCCCCTCCAACCGGGCGGCCCGCGACACGGGTCGCTCCCGGGCGGGACGCTACGCCGATGCGCGGGCTACCGCTACCGTGGCATCCGTGAGCCAGCTGATCAGCGCGACCGTGGCCGACGGGGTCGGGCACCTCACCCTCGACCGCCCGAGAGCGCTCAACGCGCTGAACTTCGAGATGGTGCTGGCGCTCACCGACGTGCTCGACGCGTGGCGCGAGGACTCCGAGGTCGGGGTTGTCGTGCTCGACGGCGAAGGCGACCGCGGGTTCTGCGCGGGCGGCGACCTGCGCGAGCTGCACGCGTTCGCGACCGCCGGCGACCTCGAGCCCGCGCACGACTTCTTCCGCGCCGAGTACCGGCTCGACGCCGAGATCGCGCGCTACCCGAAGCCGGTCGTCGCGATCATGGACGGCATCACGATGGGCGGCGGCGTCGGGCTCACGGGCCACGCCTCGATCCGCATCGTGACCGAGCGCTCACGCGTCGCGATGCCCGAGACGCGCATCGGCTTCACCCCGGACGTCGGCGGCACGTGGCTGCTCGCGAACGCGCCGGGCGAGCTGGGCGTGCACCTCGCGCTGAACTCGCGGACGATGGACGCCTCGGACGCGCTGCACGCCGGCTTCGCCGACGCGTACGTGCCGAGCGAGCGCGTGCCGCACCTGCTGCAGGCGCTCGCCGAACGCGCCGACCCCGGCACGCCGTCCGAGATCGTCATGCTGTTCGACGAGACCCCCGGCCCGTCGGCGCTCGCGCTCGCGCGCGACTGGGTCGACGCGTGCTACTCCGCGCCGACCGTGCACGAGATCATCGGCCGGCTGCGGGCGTTCGCGGGCGGCGCGCGGGATGCGTCGCTGCCGAGGCATCCGCTCGACCCGGGCGCGCCCGCCTACGCGGCCGCCGCCGCCGACGAGCTCGAGACGCTGTCACCGACCGCGCTCACCGTCACGCTCGAGGCGGTGCGCCGCGCGCGGACGCTGCCGCGGCTCGAAGACGCGATCGAGCAGGAGTTCCGCGCGGTGACCTGGTTCATCGAGCAGCACGACCTGCACGAGGGCATCCGCGCACAGGTCATCGACAAAGACCGCAGCCCGCGCTGGAACCCTCCCGCGCTCGACGACGTGCCGCCCGGCCTCGCCTCCCGCGTGCTCGACGACACGCGCTTCGCGCCCGTGTTCCCCCCGTCGGTCGAGTAGCGTGCGAGGAACGAGCACGCGTATCGAGACCCGGCGGGCCGCTCTCGAGACCGGGTCACCGGGTCTCGATACGCTTCACGACTCGACCAGCGGACGGCCGCGCTACTCGACCGGCGGCGGCGCCTTCGCGACGGCCGCCTCGAGCGCGACCCACGCGAGCATGGCGCACTTGACGCGCATGACGTACTTCGAGACGCCGTGGAACGCGACCGCGTCGCCGAGGACCTCGACGTCGGGCTCGCCGCGGCCCTGCGAGCGCAACATCTCGCGGAACGCGTCGGTGAGTGTCTGCGCCTCCGTGACCGTCCGGCCGCGCACCGAGTCGACGAGCACCGACGCCGACGCCATCGAGATGCTGCAGCCCTCGCCCTGCCACGCGAGCTCTTCGATGCGCTCGTGCGACGGGTCGAGCCTCACGCGCATCGTCAGCTCATCGCCGCACGACGGATTCAGCTCATGGTGCGCCGACGTGGCATCCGGAAGCTCGCCGTCGCCGTGCCGCGCCTTCGAATGCTCCAGGATGATCTGCTGGTAGAGCCCCTCGAGACCGCTCATGCCGACGCCTCCTCGGCCACGCCGAAGAACCGGCGGGCGTCGGCGAGGGCCGCGACGAAGCGGTCGGCCTCGTCGAGCGACGTGTAGACGTGCGAGCTCGCACGCGTCGAGCTCGTGAGGCCGAGCGCGCGGTGCAGCGGCTGCGCACAGTGATGACCGGTGCGCACGTCGACGCCGGACTCGTCGAGGAACTGGCCGACGTCGTGCGCGTGCACGCCGTCGACGGCGACGCTCACGAGGCCCGCGCGCGCCACGCCTGCGTCCGGGCCGAGCACCCGGATGCCGGGAACCGAGGCCAGCCCGTCGAGCACACGGTCGGCGAACGCCCGCTCGTGCGCGGCGACCGCGTCCATGCCGAGGGCGTCGAGGTAGCGCACCGCCTCCGCGAGCGCGACGACCTGCGACACCGGCTGCGTGCCCGCCTCGAAGCGGTGCGGCGACGGGAGGAACTCGGCCGACTCCATCGTGACCACGGTGATCGTCGACCCGCCCGTACGGGCGGGCGGCAGCGCGTCGAGCAGCTCGGCGCGGCCGAAGAGCGCGCCGATGCCGTTCGGCCCGAGCATCTTGTGGCCGGAGAACGCGGCGAAGTCCACGCCCTGCGCGGTGAAGTCGACCGGGCGGTGCGGCACCGACTGGCACGCGTCGAGCACGACGAACGCGCCGCGCCGGTGTGCGAGCTCGGCGACGTCGGCGACCGGTGCGATGAACCCGGTCACGTTCGACACCTCGGCGAACGCGACCACGCGGGTCCGCTCGGTGATCGCCTCGGCCATCGCGTCGAGCGACCACAGGCCGCGTTCGTCGACGCGGACCGGCACGAGCCGGGCGCCGGTCTTCGCGGCGAGCCGCTGCCAGGGGATGAGGTTCGCGTGATGCTCGGCCTCGGTGACGACGATCTCGTCGCCCGCGCCGAGCGCGAGCCGCTCGGCCTCGCCGCCGCCGAGCCCGGCGCTCGCGTCGGCGAGGCCGAGCGCCACGATGTTGAGCGCGTCGGTGGCGTTCTCGGCCCACACGAGCTCGCGGTCGCCCGCGCCCACGAACCGGGCGACCTCGGCGCGTGCATCCTCGAACCGCGACGTCGACTCGCCGACCGCCGCGCTCGTGCCGCGGTGCACCGCGGCGAGGGCGTGTTCGAGGTAGTCGCGTTCGGCGTCGAGCACCTGGCGCGGCCGCTGCGAGGTCGCGGCCGAGTCGAGGTAGGCGCGCTCGGGCGCCCCCTCGACGGGGTCGAAGGCGGGGAAGTCTCGTCGGATGTCGGCGACCGAGCGGCCGCCCACCGACTCGTGAGCGAGGGGAAGCATCCTTTCCATCGTCCCACGGTTCCGCCGGGTTCCGGCCGGGTGCCGGGCCTGGGTGCCTTCGCGACCGCCGTTGGGTACGGTGGGTCGGGTGAAGACCCACCATCTGCGTACGCACCGGAGCGACGAGCATCTGCCCCGAGAGGGGCAGCTCGCCTGGCAGCTGGCGGCCGTCGCCACCGATCCCGTCGAGCTCGACGACGCCGTCGTCGACATGGTCGTGAACCGGGTGATCGACAACGCCGCGGTCGCCGCGGCGTCGATCGCGCGCAAGCCCGTCGTCTCCGCGCGCAGCCAGGCGCTCGCGCACCCCGTCTCGATCGGCGGCGACGGCGCCACCGTGTTCGGCGCCGATGCCGGCCGGCGCACGTCGCCCGAGTGGGCGGCCTGGGCGAACGGCGTCGCCGTGCGCGAGCTCGACTTCCACGACACGTTCCTCGCCGCCGACTACTCGCACCCGGGCGACAACATCCCGCCGATCACCGCCGTGGCCCAGCACCTCGCCGCGGCGCGCGGCCTCACGGGGCGCGACCTCGTGCGCGGCATCGCGACCGGTTACGAGGTGCAGATCGACCTCGTGAAGGCGATCTCGCTGCACGAGCACAAGATCGACCACGTCGCGCACCTCGGGCCGGCCGCGGCGGCGGGCATCGGCACGCTGCTCGGCCTCGACCAGGAGACGGTGTTCCAGGCGATCGGTCAGGCGCTGCACACGACCACGGCGACCCGGCAGTCCCGCAAGGGCGAGATCTCGACCTGGAAGGCGCACGCGCCCGCGTTCGCGGGCAAGATGGCCGTCGAGGCGGTCGACCGCGCGATGCGCGGCGAGACCAGCCCCGTGCCGATCTACGAGGGCGAGGACGGCGTCATCGCGTGGCTCCTCGGCGGGCCGGATGCCTCATATGACGTGCCGCTCCCCGAGGCGGGGGAGGCGAAGCGCGCCATCCTCGACTCGTACACGAAGGAGCACTCGGCCGAGTATCAGGCGCAGGCCTGGATCGATCTCGCCCGGCGGCTGCACGAGCAGTACTCGCTGATCCTCGAGGAACCCGAGCGCGTCGCGTCCATCGTGCTGCACACGTCGCACCACACGCATGTCGTGATCGGCTCGGGCGCGAACGACCCGCAGAAATACGACCCGGATGCCTCGCGCGAGACGCTCGACCACTCGATCCCGTACATCTTCACCGTGGCGCTGCAAGACGGCACGTGGGATCACGAGGCGTCGTACGCGCCGGAGCGCGCGCACCGGGCCGACACCGTCGCGCTCTGGAACAAGGTCACCACGGTCGAAGACCCCGAGTGGACCCGGCGGTACCACTCGCTCGACATGGACGAGAAGGCCTTCGGCGGACGGGTCGTCATCACGCTCGCCGACGGCGGCGAGATCGTCGACGAGATCGCCGTCGCCGACGCGCACCCGCTCGGCGCCCGGCCGTTCGGCCGCGAGCAGTACGTGCAGAAGTTCCGCACCCTCGCCGAATGGGCGCTCGAGCCGGCCGAGATCGACCGCTTCCTCGAGCTCGCCCAACGCCTCCCCGACCTCGGCCCCGACGAGCTGAACGCCCTGACGTTCACCGCCGCGCCCGGCGTCCTATCGACGCTCGACGTCCCGCAGGGCCTCTTCTGACCGCCATTCTCGTCACGAATTGCGGGTCGAGGGCGGCCACGACCGACGAATCCTGACGTCAACCCGGGAACCACGGCGAGAGATCCGGTCGGCCGTGCCAGCCGCGGCGAGCGAGGTCGCGGCGACACGGGTGACGAGTGCTCGCGGGGTACGCAGGTCGGCCTGCGTCACTTCGGTCACGTGGTAGCCGAGCGCCTCGAGATCCGCCTCCCGGGTGCGATCCCGCCGCCACTGGGCGAGGTCCGTCCGATGATGATCGCCCTGGTACTCGAGGACCTCGCCCTGCCGTTCGAACAGCAGATCGACCCGCGCGACGAAGCGACGGCCGTCGCTGATGACGGCCTGCGGCCGCGTGGGAGGAAGCCCAGCGAGCGCGAGGATCGCGCGCAACTCGGACTCCTTCGGAGACTCGCTCGTCGGGTCGCGTAACGCGTGCGCCGCCGCGAGTCTCGCTCGAAGTCGATGATCGGGGTACGTGTCCACCACGACGGGCGTCGTCAACCGATCGACGACGGCGACCAGTTCGGGCACCGTGAGCTGCCGCGCGAGATCGCAGAAGGTTCGGCTCGGCGTCGTGACGCGTGCGCCGTTGACGACGATCACCTCATCCGGGCGGAGGGTCAGCGATCGGCCGAGGATCCCACGGCGGCGGGGCGACCGGCCTGGCGCGGGGACTCCGATCTCGAGCGCTCCGCGCAGCCGCCAGGGGAGCGGGAGGCCGAGCCACCACCCGGCACTCGCACCGCAGAGGAATGCGTCGGGACGAGTACGCAGGATCGCCCGAGCGCGTTCGTCGAGTGGAGCACCCCTGGCGACGCGTGCTCCAGAGGTCGGAGCTTCGAGATCGAGCGCGCGGAGGCGGCCCGGGGTCACGCCGGCGGAAAGCGCCTCCCGGGTCGTGAACGACTGTCGTGCGAACCGCGCAGGCAACGGAGTCCGGGTGGTCATGGGTCACGAGTGTGGATCACCCTCGTGGCCGGTGCGCGGCACGCCCTCCCATCCGTGCGGACCCGGATCCCCTCGACGCATGTGGAGGACCAGAGTCCCGTCGGTATCTGCTGGTTCAGGCCGGTCACGACCCGCAATCTGTGACGAGAACCGGCTGGGTCGTAGGCTGGGGGCGCGGGTGCGCCGGGGCCCCGCCGAGATCCCGCGAGGAGCACGATGACCGACCAGCAGGCGCCCGAGGTATACAAGGGACTGGCAGGCGTTCCCGTCGACTACACCGCCATCTCGAAGGTCAACCCGGACACCAACTCGCTGCTGTACCGCGGGTACCCGGTGCAGGAGCTCGCGGCGTCGGTGACGTTCGAGGAGGTCGCGTACCTGCTCTGGCACGGCGAGCTCCCGGACGACGACCAGCTCGCGGCGTTCGAGGAGCTCGAACGCCGCCACCGCGGCCTCGATCACGAGGTCAAGCGCATCATCGACGAGCTGCCCCTCACGGCGTATCCGATGGACGTCGTGCGCACCGCGATCAGCGTGATCGGCGCGAGCGACCCGACGACGGCGGATGACTCGGCCGAGGCCAATCTCGACAAAGCCGTCCGGCTGTTCGCGAAGCTGCCGTCGATCGTCAGCTACGACCAGCGCCGCCGGCGCGAGCTCGACTTCGTCGAACCGCGCGACGACCTCGGCTTCTCGGCAAACTTCCTCTGGCAGACGTTCGGCGAGGCGCCCGAGCTCGAGGTCGTGAACGCGTTCGACGTGTCGATGATCCTGTACGCCGAGCACTCGTTCAACGCGTCCACGTTCACCGCGCGGGTCATCGCGTCGACGCTCAGCGACCTGTACTCGGCCGTCACCGGCGCCGTGGGCGCGCTCAAGGGCGCCTTGCACGGCGGCGCGAACGAGGCCGTCATGCATGCGTTCGACGAGATCGGCGCGGGCGACGGGTCCGCCGATCGAGCCGCCGCGTGGCTCGACACCGCGCTCGCCGAGAAGCGCAAGATCATGGGGTTCGGCCACCGCGTGTACAAGAACGGCGACTCGCGCGTGCCGACCATGCGCGATGCGTTCGAGCGCATGGTCGAGCACTACGACCGGCCCGACCTGCTCGAGCTGTACGTCGCCCTCGAACAGGGCATGGCCGAGCGCAAGAACATCAAGCCCAACCTCGACTACCCGGCCGGCCCCGCGTACCACCTCATGGGATTCGACACCGAGACGTTCACCCCGCTGTTCGTCGCGAGCCGGGTCACGGGCTGGACCGCGCACATCATGGAGCAGCTCGCCTCGAACGCGCTCATCCGCCCGCTGTCGGTCTACACCGGCCACGACGAGCGGCACGTGCCCACGCCCTCCCCGCGGGTCGAGTAGCGAGCAGGCGACCGGGTCTCGATACGCGTCCTCGTTCCTCGGGCGCTACTCGACCAGCGAGACCGCACAACGCGTGCCCGAGGCATCCGCCCGCCGACTGTGGCGACCCGCCAACCGTGGTGACATCCACGACGAATCCGCCATATGGTCGTGGACTATGCACATGTTGTTCCGGACGCTCCTGCACGTGCTGTTCCTCTCGCGTCGGAAGCCCGACCTCGGGCACTACGACGTCGCGAAGACGCGGTTCATCACCCTGCCGACCGACCTCGACATCAACAGGCACATGAACAACGGCGTGTACTTCTCGATCATGGACGTCGCCCGCTTCGACATGCTCGTGCGCAACGGCATCTGGAACATCATGCGCGAACGCGGTTGGTACCCGGTCGTCGCGAGCGAGACGATCACGTTCCGCAAATCGCTCTCGCTCTGGCAGCGGTTCACGATCGAGTCGCGGGTGCTGGGCTTCGACGACAAGGCGGTCTACGTCGAGCAGCGGTTCGTGCGGCGGGGACCCGGCGGTGAGCCCGAGGTGTACGCGCAGGGGTTCATCCGCGGGCGGTTCCTGCGAAAGACGGGCGGGACGGTGCCGATACCCGAGCTGATCGAGGCGTTCGGGACCACGCCCGGCGACGGGCTCCCCGAGTGGATCGAGCGCTGGGGGCAGGATGTCGCGCTGCCCGCGACGCGCGCTGCCGCGCCGTCGGTCTGGCGCTGACCTTCGTCGGTCGAGTAGCGACTACAGCTTCGCCTGCCGCGGGATCACGATCTCGCGGACGATGAGCAGGATGCCCGCCGAGATCGGGATCGCGACGAGCGCTCCGAGCAGGCCCAGCAGCGTGCCGCCCGCGAGAGCCGAGATCAGCACGATCGTGCCGGGCACCTGCACCGCCTTGCCCATGACCCGCGGCGTCAGGATGTACGCCTCGATCTGCATGTACACGAGCATCGCGGCGAGCACGATGAGGGCGGCCGTCGGCGAGACGAACAGCGACACGAACGTCATCAGGATGGTCGTGAGCACGGTACCGATGAGCGGAATGAGGGTCACGAACAGGGCGACGACACCGAGGATGAGCGCGTACGGCACCCCCACGAGCGTCAACAGGATCGTCGAGAAGACCGCATTGCAGAAGGCGAGGATGACCATCCCGCTGAGGTACTTGCCCACCGACTGCATGATGCGTTCGGCGTAGCTCTCGATCTGCGCGCGATGCGAGCCTTTCACGAGCGAGTAGCACGCGCGCTTGGTGGCGTCGAGGGTCGCGATGAAGTAGATCGACAGCACCACGACGAAGAACCCGGTCGAGACCGCGGCGATCACCGAGGCGCCGAACGCGAGCGCGCCGCCGCCGATCGTCGCCCACAGGTTCGGGTCGGTGAGGATGTCCTCGAGCCCCTGCACCAGATTGCCGAGCAGCCCGTTCGTCGCGGCGTTCGCATCGTCGAACCAGCCCGAGTCCTGCACGTTCTGCACCATGCCCGGCACGGCCTTCACGAGCGCGGTCGCTTGCGCGACGACCGGCGGGATGACGATCCACACGATGCCGACGACGACCGCGATGAACAGCAGGATCACGACCACGATCGCGACGCCGCGCTTCAGGCCGCGCCGCTGGAACCATCGGATGAGCGGGTCGAGGCCGAGCGCGACGAACGCCGCGATGAACACCGAGAGCACGACGCTCGACAGGTTCATGAGCGCGACCGCGAGCGCGAGCGCGAGCAGCACGCCGAGCGTCACGATGAACCCCCACCTGAGCGGATGGTTCACGAACAGCTGCTGCCCGGGTCTGGTCGCGGAGCCGCGGCGGCGCAACCGGTCTGCCGTCTTCACGGCGTCA
The DNA here is from genome assembly GCF_031432255.1 of Agromyces aerolatus. Taxonomy (NCBI): domain Bacteria; kingdom Bacillati; phylum Actinomycetota; class Actinomycetes; order Micrococcales; family Microbacteriaceae; genus Agromyces; species Agromyces aerolatus. The sequence continues at coordinate 31,436 of NZ_JAVKGQ010000018.1, forward strand.
GTCTAGGGGGCCGGTCGCTCCGGCCGTCGTCATCTCGACGGTCACCCTCGAGCCGGCTCCGGCACGTGCAGCTCGCGGTAGTAGCGCGAGAACGCGGGGAAGTAGTCGTCCCACACGGGCATCGGGGCGCGGTCGCGCGCGGCCTCGAGGCGGTCGAGGTAGTAGTCCCAGCCCGGTCCGTACTCGGCGGCCGTCGCCGGGTCGGTGAGCCGCTGCGCCAGGGTGAGGGTCGTCATGTGGCTGCCCTCGACCAGATGGCAGTGCATGCGCCAGCCGTCCGGAGCCTCGCCGACGTCGAGATGGAACCGATGCGGCGGGTCGCACTCGAGGATCGCGACGTTCTCCCACGGGGCGTCCTCGCCCTCGGCGGTCATCTTGAACCGCACGCCGCCGGTCGCGGGGCTGCCCGTGTACGTGCCGATCCAGCGGTCGAGAAACCCGGGATTCGTGATGCTGAACCAGACGTCCTCGATGGGTGCCCGGAACAGCCGGTCGAACTGGAGGTAGAGCCCGTCGGCCTTCATGAGGAAGTGCCCGGTCGGTTTCGGCTTCATCGTCGTCCCCTCGTCGTCGTGGACCGTGTCTCGTCGTGTCGTCGTGGAACTTTCAGGCTAATCCGGGTGGCCGTCACCCACTAGAGTCGGGGCATGAATCAGCGAGAAACCCTCGATGTCACGCGCGAGCGGTCGGGGCTGTGGGGCACGCTCGCGGGCCTCATCGTCGCCGCCCTCATCGCCATCCCGCTCTCGGCCGCGTTCGCGTTCGCGACGCATCCGCACAGTCAGCAGCTGTTCGCCGGCCGGCTGTCGGACGCGACCAGCGGCGGCTACCAGGTGTTCTGGTGGATCGTGACGCTGTTCCTGCTCGCGCTGCCGTTCCTCGTCGGCTACGCCGTCGCGACCCTGTCGGCGCGCGCCCTGCTGATCGTCGGCTCGGTGGTCGCGGTGTTCGTCGTCGCGGTGGTGATTCTGGGGCAGATGTTCGTCTTCTGATCGCGTCGGAGGACCAGTCTCGCGTCGGAGATCGAAACCGATCGACCTCCATCGCAGGATTCGTCCTCCAACGCGCCGGTCAGGCGCCGCGACGTGACCGCCGCGCGACGCATACGAGGAGCACCGGACTGATGACCAGGGACGTCACGACGGTCGGCAGGCCGAACGCGAAAGTCGTCAAATACACCCGCACGTCCAATGAGCCGCCAGCGTCGTAGGTCGATTGAACGAATGCCTGCACCGCCCGCAGCAGCAACCAGCTGAGTCCAACAGATCCGATCGGAGCAAGCAGTGCGGCGACGAGCCAGAGCAGCGAGGTGATGGCGAGCGCCCGGCTGAAGCTCAGGTGGCGTTCGGTGATCACCCGGGCCAGCCGGGCTCGGAAGACGATGCAGAGGCCGGTCCCGAAAATGAAGACTGCGCTGATCGGGACCACGAATGCGATCGCGTATCCGGGAGCGACGGCGAACGCGACAATCGCCAGCAGCATTGTGGCGAACGCCGGTGTCGTGAGGGCAAGAACCATCCGTCGTTGCGCACGGGCGTCGCGTAGCTGCTGACTTGCCATCAGTGGCGACCCGCGCTGCAAATGGTGAGTCGTCCGCGAGAGCATCGGCTGAGATTCAAGTCGTGAGATTCTTCGCAAGGTTCGCCCAATTGAACGCTGCGCCAACGAGGTACAGCTCGCGTGGAAGCCCCATGGGGTTACTGTTCACGATGTTCCCGACTACTCGGAGGGTGAACGTCGACTCCCCATCCTTTCGGAGCACGTTGAAACCGATTGACGAGCCGTACCCATCCACATGTGAGCCGGCTGCGTCAAAGATGAACGAGTACCGGTGTCCCCACGGGAACTCCGCATACACCTCCTCACGAAAAAAGCAGTTCGCGTTCCATGCCGGTTCGCAGTCCTGGCACGGCCGAATGAAGAGCGGAAGATGTTGACCGGTCACTGGGAACGCGGCGGGAGCGCCTTCGACTGGAAACCTGCAGTTGAAGCAGCGATGCATCAGGTCACGCGCATATGCGGGCGACGTGTTCCCGACGCTGTAATCGAGCGTGTAGCTCCAGGCGAGTGTTGCAAAAATCGGGTACGAGGAGGCGCCTGAGGTGTCAACCGCCACCTGTAGGCGACCCTCGAAAAACTCGAACTTCGCGGGCAGCGCTTTCCCCGAAGCGTCCGTGATAGGTCCGTTCGGCTGGCACTTCGACGACCAGGGAGTTCCTGCCTGCCCAGCTGGAGAATGTGACGGCGCTTGCGGAATCACGGTCAGAGGCGCGCGTCATCAACCCTTGCGTCTTCGTCTTGGGCTTGGACGAGCTCGGGCACGATCGAGCGTGCGAGGTGTGCCGGGTCGTCGAGCGGGGTCTGGTCATTGGCGATGCTCGGATCGGCCATGGCGACCGAGACTATTGTCGCCGCCATCACGGCCCACCACGTTTTCGCGCCCTTGCGCATAGTTCCTCCTGTGTGCTCGTCCGGCCTCCCGCCTCGGTGGGGGCGAACCTCGTCCTCCTCGAGGACGACTCACAGGATGGTGCACAGGACCGATGTCCGCAATAGTAAAACGGCAGTATATGTTGGAGCTTGTCAGTCGGCGCGCGCCTCGAGGACGGCCGTGGCGGCGTTGTGGCCGCCGATGCCGCTGACGGCGCCGCCGCGCACGGCGCCCGAGCCGCAGATCAGAATTCGGGGGTGACGCGTGGCGACGCCCCAGCGTTCGGCGGCGGTCGTGAGCGGGGTGCCGGCCTCGGCCCACGGCCACGACAGCGGCCCGTGGAAGATGTTGCCGCCGGGCATCCCGAGCGCGTCCTCGAGGTCGCGGGTCGTCTTCACCTCGATGCAGGGCTCGCCCGAGGCATCCGTCGCGATGACGTCGGAGATCGGCTCGGCGAGCACTGAGTCGAGCGACGCGAGCACCGCGTCGCGCAGCAGCACGCGCAGCGCATCGTTGCCGTACCGGTCGACGAGCCGGTCGGGCACGTGCAGGCCGAAGACGGTCAGTGTCTGCGCGGGGCTCGCGGCGAGCTCGGGCCCGAGGATGCTGCGGTCGCTGAGCGTGTGGCAGTAGATCTCGCACGGCAGCGGGTCGGGCAGCTCACCCGCGCTCGCCGCGTCGTACGCGGCCTCGAGCTGGGTCGCGAGCTCGTTGATATGGAACGTGCCGGCGAACGCGTGCTCGGGCGCGACCTCGCGGTCGCGCAGCCGCGGCAGGCGCGCGAGCAGCAGGTTCACCTTGACCTGGGCGCCCTCGGGCCGGCGCAGCCGGCCGAGCGAGGCGACGGCGACGTCGGGGTGGGCGCGTTGGTCGCGCGGTGCGATCGCGGCGGCGGCGGGCGGATGCCCCGGGGCGAAGGCGGTGCGCGAGACCGCCGCGTCCGGGGTGCCGGCGCCCGCGGCGAGCAGGCGTTCGAGCACCACGGGCGCGACGTTCGCGAGCACGTGCGCGCCCTGCGTCACGTGCTCGCCGCCGGCGTCGACCCAGCGCACGGTGCCGTCGTCGGCGAGCGCGACGACCTCGGCGTTCGTGCGCAGGTCGGCGCCGGCCTCGCGCGCGGCCCGGGCGAGCTCGCCGCTGACCGCGCCCATGCCGCCGACGGGCACGTCCCAGTCGCCCGTGCCGCCGCCGATCACGTGATAGAGGAAGCACCGGTTCGCGTCGAGCGACGCGTCGTGCAGGCTCGTGAACGTGCCGATCAGGCCGTCGGTCGCGACGACGCCGCGCACGAGATCGCTCGAGAATCGCGCGTCGACGGTCTCGCCGAGCGGACGTTCGACGAGCTCGCGCCAGATCCGGTCGTCGCCGACGAGGGCGCGGGCCTCGTCGCGGGTCGGCAGCGGTTCGGTCAGCGTCGGGAAGAGCGTCTCGGCGAGCCGAGCGGCGTCGGCGGCGAACGCGTTCCAGGCGTCGGCGTCGATGGCCGCGCCCACGCGGTCGAAGGCCGCGACGGATGCTTCGGGGCTCGCCTCGGCGTCGACGAGCAGTCCGCGCCCGGGCTGCGCCGGATCGGGTGTGTACGACGAGAAGCGCCGTCGCACGAGGGTGAGGTCGAGCCCGAGGTCGTCGACGATGCGCCGGGGGAGCAGGCTCACGAGGTACGAGTAGCGCGACAGCCGCGCGTCGACCCCGTCGAACGCCTCGGCCGACACGGCCGCCCCGCCCAGATGATCGCTGCGCTCGAGCACGAGCACGTCGAGTCCGGCGCGGGCGAGGTAGGCGGCGGCGGTCAGCCCGTTGTGGCCCCCGCCGACGATCACGACATCGTGCGACATCCCCCGACCCTATCCGCCGCGACCGTCGTGCGGTTCAGCTCGGAGACCGAGTGACCAGTCTCGGCATCGCGGACGTGGCGGGCGTCGTGATGGTGACCGTGACCTCGTGAAGCCTGCAGACCGTGAGCATGTACGGTTGGGCGACGATTCGCTCGGCTGGCGTTTCGATCGCGTCGATCGTCACCGTCGTCGAGCCTGCGGGGAGGGCGACACCGGCCCCGAAGTTGTCACGGAGGTCATCCAAGTGGCGTGACTCGGCAACTGCTTCGGAGAAGGCGGGAAGGTGCTTCCAGGTTCGAACGCGAATCTCCCGTTCGTCGATCGTGAGATACGCCGCCTCGCCGGAGATCGTCACGGCGTTCCGGGACTCCCAGCTCCAGCCCCGGAGGGAGAGCGGCTCGCCGGGCTCGACGACCACCAAAGGTGCACCGAATTCGGCGATCTCGCGGCGGTCGAGTTCGGCAGGATCGAACGGTCGGCCCTGAGTTCGATTCATCGATCCACACCCGCTCTCGTCTCACATGTTCCCATCAGTCGAATGATATTGCAGAATATTGCACATGCGACAACCTTCCCGGCAGCGTGTATGCGGCAGATGCATCCTGAGCGGCAGGGCCGAGAGCCGATGACGCGTACGTCGCTCGCACGAGGGCGGCTCGTGTTCCCCTCCGGGGTGGGGTGCGACGTGTCGTTGTTCGAACTCACGAACGCGTCGGTGACGTACTGGATTGGGCGTTCCGCCGGCCCGGCTCGACCACACCTCAGAGCATCACCGTGTCGGTCGCCGCGGACCCGGCACAGACGGTGACGGCCGAGTTCTCGTAGCGAAAGTGCGTTGGAGGCTCGAAAGTGTGTTGGAGGGCGCTCCTGCCGGGCCTCCAACACACTTTTCGACCTCCAACGCGAGATGGGCGCGGGCGGGCGCGGCGTCGGCGGGTCAGCGGGCGCGGGACATGGCGCGGATGCCGACGAGGAGGCCGACGGCGCAGGTGGCGACGGCGGCGATGAGGCCGCCGAGCACGGCCGGGGCGCCGAGGTCGCCCGCGAGCAGGGCTCGCTCGGCATCGACGAGGTAGCTGAGCGGGTTCACGGCCGCGGCGACGCGCATCCAGCCCGGGCCGTCGTCGAGCGGCAGCAGCATGCCCGACAGGATCATGAGCGGGAACAGCAGGGTCTGGTGCACCATCCAGAACATCCAGTCGCGGTTGCGGCACGCGAGCGCGAGCGAGTAGCTGAGCGCCCCGAACCCGATGCCGAACACCGCCAGGATCAGCAGGCCGACGACGAGCCCGGGCACGTCGAGCCGGAACCCGAACGGCACCGCGACGAGCACCACGATCGTGCCCTGGATCATGAGCGGCACGACCTCCTTGAGCGCGCGCCCGACGAGCAGCGCGCTGCGCGAGAGCGGAGCCACGAGCGTGCGCTCATGCGACCCGGTCTGCATCTCGAACAGCAGGTTCGCGCCCGTCGACGCCGTGCCGAACAGTGCGACCATGACGAGGATGCCGGGCACGAACCACTGCAGCGTGGCGGCGACGTCGCCGCCCGAGGCGCCGACGAGCAGCGGGCCGAACAGCCCGAGAAAGACGAGCGGCTGCACGAGGCTGAACACGACGCTGAACGGGTCGCGGACGAGGGGGCGCGACTCGCGCGCGAAGACGGTGAGGGTGTCATGCACGAAACCGGTTGGCTTCGCGGCGGTGGGGGTGGTGGTCATGGGAGTGCTCCTTGTTCGGTGGGGGTCTCGATACGCTGCGCTACTCGGGCAGCGGGCAGCGGTCAGGCGGGGACGGGCTCGGCGGCGGCGGACGCGCTCTCCTCGCGGAGGCTGCGGCCGGTGAGTGCGAGGAACACGTCGTCGAGGGTCGGGCTGCGGTGCGTCGCCGAGACGACCTCGAGCCGGGCGTCGCCGAGATCGCGGATGACCCGGGGGAGCAGCCGGTCCGCGTCGGTGGCGGTGACCGTGACGACCGAGCCGTCGACGATCACCGAGGGCTCGCCTGACCGGGGTTCGCGCGCCCGACCGCGCTCGTCGGCCGAGCCGGGCGTGGCGGTGCCCACGGTGCCCACAGAGGCCCCGGTGCTCGCGGTGCTCGCGGGGCGTGCGGTGCTCGCGTCGCCGGCGAAGCGCGCGGCGGCCTCGGCGGTCGTGCCCGCGATCCGCGTGGCGGCGATCGCTCCGGTCGCGGCAGCGATGCGCGCGGCCGCGGCCGAGGCATCCGTCGACGTGGCGAAGGCGAGCGTGAGCCGGTCGCCCGCGAGCGAATGCTTGAGCGAGGCGGCCGTGTCGTCGGCGATGACCTCGCCGTGATCCATGACCATGACGCGTTCGGCGAGCTGGTCGGCCTCGTCGAGGTAGTGCGTCGTGAGGAAGATCGTCGTGCCGGTGTCCTCGCGGAGGCGCACGATGTGCTCCCAGAGGTTCGCGCGCGAGTGCGGGTCGAGCCCGGTCGACGGCTCGTCGAGGAACAGCAGCTCGGGCCGGTGGATGAGCCCGAGCGCGATGTCGAGCCGGCGCTTCTGGCCGCCGGAGAGGGACTGCACGGCCCGGTCGGCGACGGCCGCGAGCTCGAGCGACTCGATCAGCTCGGCCGCCCGCGCGCGGGTCTCGCGCCGCGGCATGCCGTAGAACGCGCCCTGTGCGCGCAGCTCGTCGCGCACCCGCTGCGTGTGCCCGCCCGAGGTGCCCTGTCCGACGTACCCGATGCGGCGGCGCACGCCGGCCGGGTCGCGGCGGATGTCGCAGCCTGCGACGAGCGCGTCACCCGAGGTGGGTGGCAGCAGCGTCGTGAGCATGCGCAGCGTCGTGGACTTGCCGGCGCCGTTCGGGCCGAGGAAGGCCACGAGCTCGCCCTGCGCGACCGTGAGGTCGACGGCGCGCACGGCCTCGACCGTCTGCCCCTTGGATCGGAACGTCTTCGTCAGTCCCTGTGCGGAGATCATCTGGTTGGTCATGACCCCAGCATTCCGAGGCATCCGGTCACTTCCTGTCCTGAAGCGCGCCAGGATGGACGCATGGCCGCGACCACGACCCGCACCCTCGACCTGCTCTCGCTGCTGCAGAGCCACCGGCACTGGCCCGCGCGCGAGCTCACCGACCGGCTCGGCGTGAGCGACCGCACCCTGCGTCGCGACATCGAGCGGCTGCGCGAGCTCGGCTACGGCATCGAGTCCACGCGCGGCACGGCCGGCGGCTACCGCCTCGAGGCGGGCACCGGCCTGCCGCCGCTGCTGCTCACCGACGACGAGGGCGTCGCGATCGCCGTCGGGCTCCGCTCGCAGGCCGCGGCCGGCCTGCGCGGCGCCGAGCACACGACGCTGAGCGCACTCGCGAAGATCGAGCAGGTGCTGCCGGCCGCGCTCCGCCGCCGCATCGAGGCGCTGCAATCGCACACCAGCTCGCAGCCGCCGGCCGGCGCGCCGCCCGGCAGCGGGCCCACGGTCGACACCGGCCTGCTCGGCCTGCTCGCGCTGTGCTGCCGCGACAGCGAGCGCGTACGTATGCGTTATACGGATGCCTCGGGCGCGGCGTCCGCACGGTCGATCGAGCCGCACCGGCTGGTGCTGCTCGGTCGTCGCTGGTACCTGCTCGCCTGGGATCGCGATCGCGACGACTGGCGGACGTTCCGCGTCGACCGCGTCGACGACGTGTTCCAGACGCGCGTGCGGTTCGAGCCGAGGCCGCTCGCCGAGGGCGAGGCCGAACAGCGCGTGCAGGCCGCGGTGCGCTGGCGCGATGCGCGCGTGCGCGCGCGGGTGCACATCGACGTGGCGCCCGAGCGGTTCCATGCGGCGCTCGGCTGGTGGGCGCGCGACGCGGTTCCGGATGACTCGGGCGGCACCGTGTGGCCGCTCGAGGCCGAGACGGTCGAACACCTGGCGTTCGCGCTCAGCTGGGTGCCGGCCGAGCTGACGTACCGGGTCGAGGCGTCCGACGAGGTGCTGGCGGCGCTCCGCGCCCACGCCGCGCGCTTTGCGCGCGCCCTGTCGCCGGTCGAGTAGCGCGCGAGGGCGCGTATGGGTGCGGGGTTCGGGTTGCGGGGTCTCGATACGCTCGCTGGCGGGCGCTACTCGACCAGCGGGGGTGCTCGCAGGCGGGCGCTACTCGGCTGGCGGGGCGGCGGCGCGGGCGAGGGCGTCGCGCACGGCGACGACGGCGGGGCGGGCGACGCTCGCGCGGCGGGCCGACGAGAAGACCTCGCGGTGCGGGGCGTGGGGGAGCGGGGTGAGCGTGACGGTCGGCCGCTCGCCCGCCCAGACGAGATCGGGCAGCACGCCGACGGCGTTGCCCGAGCGGATGAGGCGGATGTGCGCCATCAGGTCGGCGGTCTCGAAGCGCACGTCCGGCTCGAACCCCGCCTCGCGGCACAGCTGCATCGCCCACTCGCGAGCCGCGGTGCCCTCGGGCTCCATGACCCAGGGGCGGGTCGCCGCGGACGACAGCGAGCCCGAGGCATCCGTCACCCGATCGCCGCCGGCCGGCGGCAGCGCGAGGCGGATCTCATCCGCGGCGAGCGGGACGCGGTCGAGCTCGGGGTGCAGCGGCCGCGTGCGGCCCGGGTACTGCTCGGCGACCACGAGGTCGAAGTCGCGCGCCGCCACGTCGATCAGGCCGGCCTCGGGTTCGCGTTCGGTGACCTCGACGCGCAGCGCCGGATGCTCCGCCGCGAGCAGCGTGAGCGCACGCGGGACGACCGCGTGCGCGGCGGACTGGAACACCGCGATCCGCACCGTGCCGCCGATGTCGGTCAGCGAACGGGCGACGTCGGCCTCGGCCTCTTCGAGCCGGTCGAGCACCGCGCGGGCGTGCGCGACGAGCAGCTCGGCCTGCGGCGTCAGCTGCACCCTGCGGCCGACCTGCACGAGCAGCGGTGTGCCGGCCTCGCGCTCGAGCAGGCTGAGCTGCTGCGACACCGACGACGGGCTGTACGAGAGCGCGTCGGCGACGGCCGCGAGCGTGCCGCGTCGGCTCAGCTCGACCAGCAGGCGCAGGCGGCGCACGTCGAGCATGGCGTCCTCCGAGACATCCGTTTCATTATTCGGCTCAGCCGAATGGTACTCGTCGAATTCATTCGCTGGCGTGAATGATTGATCAGCGCGCACACTAATCCCAAGGCACGCTCGCATCCACGGCGTGCCATGAGCGAAGGGCAACTAGCGTCGTGAGCATGACGAACGTCAGCGCGGATCCCACCGCGAGCACCGACCAGGTCACCGCACTCGTCCGGCGGTGGCTCGCCGAGAGCGCCGACTTCCCCGTCGAGCCCGCCGCCGAGCGGCTCGCCGGCGTCCTCAAGGACCCCAACGGGCTCGCATTCACCGTCGGGTTCGTCGACGGCGTCATGCGGCCGGAAGACCTCGGTGTCGCGGGCCGCAACCTCGCCGAGGTCGCCCGGCTCACCCCCGCCTTCCTGCCGTGGTACCTGCGCGCCGCGGTGCGCATCGGCGGCGCGGTCGCACCCGCGTTGCCGTGGGTCGTCATCCCGATCGCGCGCCGGGTCCTGCGCGACATGGTCGGCCACCTCGTGCTCGACGCGACGCCCGCGAAGCTCGGGCCGGCCATCGCGAAGCTCCGCGAGTCGGGCAACCGCCTGAACCTCAACCTCCTCGGCGAGGCCGTGCTCGGCGAGCAGGAGGCCGACCGGCGCCTCGAGGGCACGTACGAGTTCCTCGCTCGCGACGACGTGGACTACGTCTCGATCAAGGTGTCGAGCGTCGTCAGCCAGCTGTCGATGTGGTCCTTCGACGAAGCCGTGGAGAAGGTCGTCGAGAAGCTCACGCCGCTCTACCGGCTCGCCGTCAACAGCGAGGCCAAGGGCAAGCGCAAGTTCATCAACCTCGACATGGAGGAGTACCGCGACCTCGACCTCACGATCGCCGTGTTCCAGCGGCTGCTCGACGAGCCGCAGTTCCGCGAGCTCGAGGCCGGCATCGTGCTGCAGACGTACCTGCCCGACGCGCTCGGCGCCATGCAGCGGCTCACCGAGTGGGCACAGGCGCGCCGGGCCGCCGGTGGCGCCGCGATCAAGGTCCGCGTCGTCAAGGGCGCCAACCTCGCGATGGAGCACGTCGACGCACGCATCCACGGCTGGCCGGTCGCGACCTACCCGACCAAGCAGGACTCGGACACGAACTACAAGCGCGTGCTGCACTGGTCCATGACGCCCGAGCGCACGCACGCGGTGAAGCTCGGCATCGCCGGGCACAACCTGTTCGACATCGCGCACGCCTGGCTCACCGCGAAGGAGCGCGGCATCGACGACCGCGTCGAGTTCGAGATGCTGCTCGGCATGGCGACCGGTCAGGCCGAGGCCGTGCGCCGCGACGTCGGCGACCTGCTGCTCTACACGCCCGTCGTGAACCCGGCAGAGTTCGACGTCGCGATCGCGTACCTGATCCGCCGCCTCGAGGAGAACGCGAGCGACGAGAACTTCATGTCGGCGGTGTTCGAGCTCGCGTCGAACCCGGGCCTGTTCGACCGCGAGCTGCTGCGCTATCAGCGCTCGCTCGAGACGCTCGCGGCCGACGACGTACCCGCCCCGAACCGCACCCAGAACCGCCGTACCGAGTGGGACGGCGACCGCCTCGCGGTCGAGCTCGCGCATCGTGATGCGCCGGCGCCCGCGGCGGGCGACGTCGACGCCGAGTCGCTCACGAGCGTCGTGCTCGGCTTCACGCGCGGGTCGTCGGCGGGCGACGGTGCGGATGCCTCGGCCGGAGCATCCGGATCGCCCGAGGCATCCGAGCCGACCGGGCCGGGCGTCACGCCAGGCTTCCGCAACGAGGCCGACACCGACCCCGCGCTCGCCGCCAACCGCGAGTGGGGGCGCCGCATCCTGGCGCGCGTGCCGGACTCCGAGCTCGGCGTCGAGGCGATCCGCGAGGCGCGCATCGAGCAGCGCGACGAGCTCGAGACGCTGCTCGCGAAGGTCTCCGAACGGGGACGCGAATGGGGCGAACGGCCGGCCGCCGAACGCGCCGCGCTGCTGCACCGCGCGGGCCTCGCGCTCGCCGCGAACCGCGACCGGCTCATCGAGGTCATGGCCGCCGAGACCGGCAAGACCATCGCCGAGGCCGACCCCGAGGTCAGCGAGGCCATCGACTTCGCGCACTACTACGCCGAGCGCGCGCGCGAGCTCGACCACGTGCAGGGCGCCACGTTCGTGCCCGCGAAGCTGACCGTCGTCACCCCGCCCTGGAACTTCCCGGTCGCGATCCCCGCCGGCGGTGTGCTCGCCGCGCTCGCCGCAGGATCCGGCGTCGTGATCAAGCCCGCCGCGCTCGCGCAGCGCTCAGGCGCGGTCATGGTCGAGGCGCTCTGGGAGGCGGGCATCCCGCGCGACCTGCTCGCCCTCGTCGACCTCGGCGAACGCGAGCTCGGCCGCGAGCTGATCTCGAGCCCGCTCGTCGACCGGGTCATCCTCACGGGCGCCTATGAGACGGCCGAGCTGTTCCGGTCGTTCCGCGAGGACCTCCCGCTGCTCGCCGAGACGAGCGGCAAGAACGCCATCATCGTCACGCCGTCGGCCGACCTCGACCTCGCCGCCGCCGACCTCGCGAAGAGCGCGTTCGGGCACGCAGGTCAGAAGTGCTCGGCCGCGTCGATCGCGATCCTCGTCGGCTCGGTCGCGAAGTCGGAGCGTTTCCACCGGCAGCTCGTCGACGCGGTCAGCTCGATGCGCGTGGGCTGGCCCGAGGACCCCGCGACCCAGATCGGGCCGATCGTCGAGCCTGCGCACGGCAAGCTCCGGCATGCGCTCACGCAGCTCGGCGCCGACGAGCAGTGGCTCGTCGAGCCCAGGCAGCTCGACGACACCGGGCGGCTCTGGTCGCCCGGCGTCAGGACGGGCGTCAAGGGCGGCTCGTACTTCCACCTCACCGAGTTCTTCGGGCCCGTGCTCGGCATCATGCACGCGCGCAACCTCGATGAGGCCGTGGCCCTGCAGAACGCGGTCGACTACGGGCTCACGGCCGGGCTGCACTCGCTCGACGCCGACGAGCTCGCGTTCTGGCTCGACCGCGTCGAGGCCGGCAACCTGTACGTCAACCGCGGCATCACCGGCGCGATCGTGCAGCGCCAGCCGTTCGGCGGCTGGAAGAAGTCGTCGGTCGGCGCCGGCGCCAAGGCCGGCGGCCCGAACTACCTGTTCGGCCTCGGCGACTGGGTGCCCGAGCACTCGCGCACGTCGAACTCGCTGCACCTGCGCGGGCTCGACCGGAGGGTCGGCGAGCTCATCGAGGCGTCGCAGTCGTCGCTCGACTACGAGCAGTTCGAGCTGCTGCGCCGGTCGGCGCTGTCGGACGCGGTCGCGTGGGCCGAAGAGTACGGCACGGTGAAGGATGTCTCGGGCCTCGGCGTCGAACGCAACGTGTTCCGGTACCGGCCGGTCGCCGTGACCGTGCGGATCAGCGACGACACCCCGCTCGGCGACGCGCTCCGCGTGCTCGCGGCGGCCGTGCTCTCGAAGGCGCCGTTCACCGTGTCGACCGCGGTGCAGCTGCCGCGCGGCGTGCGCGCGCTGCTCGCGACGCGCGACGCGGCCGTCGTGAACGAGGCCGACGCCGAGTGGCTGGTCCGGGTCGGATCGGGCGGGCTGACGACGAGTCGCGTGCGACTCGTCGGCGGGGATGCCTCCGCGCTCGCGTCGGCGCTCTCGGGCACGCCCGACGTGGCGGTGTGGTCGCACGCCGTGACGCCGTCGGGCCGGGTCGAGCTGCTGCCGTTCCTGCGCGAGCAGGCCGTGTCGATCACGAACCACCGCTTCGGAAACCCGACGACCCTGTCCCAGGGGGTCATCTAGCGTCCCGTCGCTCGCGCCGCCCGTTGGTCGAGTAGCGCCGACACGAAGTGGCGACGCGTATCGAGACCCGTGAGCTCTCGCGGGTCTCGATACGCGTGCTCCTTCGTCGCGCGCTACTCGACCAGCGGAGGCGAGCCGATCCGGAAATTTACCTTGCGTTTCTCTGAACGATGCTGCATAACATGTTACATGGCAGTTGGCAGTTCGCGCTGCTCCCGTCGCCATACCGTTCCATGACTCGAAGCGACTGATTCAGAGGTGATTCAATGAGACAGAGATGGACCAAGGCGGCGCTCGCCGCGACTGCAGCATCGATACTCGTGGCCGGGCTCGGCTCGGCCACGATCGCGACCGCCGACGAGGTGGCCCCTGGCGGGTACGAGCTTCCGGCGATCGATCCGCAGAACTGGGAAAACCAGCAGGACATGACCTGGGACGACTGGACCGACATCCCCGGCACCCAGTGGAACGACACGTCGATCAAGCCCTCCGTCGAAGCGCTGAACATCGCGCTCGTGGCCGTGGACTTCCCCGACCAGAAGTTCGTGATCACCCAGCCGAAGGGCAGCGACCTCTTCGGCAACCCGCAGATCGACCCGATCACGCGTGAAGAGGTGCCCGAGTTCTACCGCGACTTCTACATGGAGCCGAGCGACCTCAACCAGGGCCGCACCGTCCAGGAGTACTGGATGGAGATGAGCCGCGGTGAGTACGGCATCGACTTCATGGATGCGTACGGCCCGTACCAGCTCGACCGCAACCTGTTCGAGTACGGCCTCAACGAGTGGGGTCAGACCGAGGCGTGTCCCGAGGGCTTCGAGTGCAACGGCCGCATGGACAACGACGTGGTCAACAAATGGAAAGCCGGGATGGCGGCCGACGCCGGCATGACGCCCGACGCGTGGTGCCAGGCGAAGACCGCCGAGCTCGGCGGCAGCGCGCGCAACTGCGGGTACGACGTCATCCTGCGGATCTACGCCGGCTACGACGAGACCAGCATCTGGCAGGAGTTCGGCCCGATGATGTTCCCGACCAAGGAGTCGATCCCCGACGAGTGGGGCCCGCCCGCCGAGATCAAGGGCGACCTCCCCAACTGGGCGCCGACGCGTTACGTGGAGTGGACGTCGTGGCAGGCCGCGGCGCAGCAGTGGGGCATCTCCTCGATCCGTCAGGCTGAGAGCTCGGGCACCATCACGCACGAGATGGGGCACTACTTCTTCAGCATCGGCGACAACAACAACAACCCGTTCTCGCAGGACATGGACCCGCCGTCGCCGTACCACCGCGTCGGTGCGGCCCCGTGGGACATGTACGACCGCGGGTCGTTCAACGGCCCCGGCGGCCACCACATGCGCTGGGTGGTCCCCGCGAACATGGGTGGCTGGAGCCCGGCGGGTCTGTTGCTGCGCAACAAGATCGACATGGGCATCGTCCCGGACGAGAACGTGCTGACGATCAACAGCGCCGATCTGGCCACCGAGGGCATGGTGGTCGACACGGTCGTGGCGCGTGCCGTCGACCCGGGTGCCGAGGGCACCAGCGGCATCCGCGTGCTGCTCGACGGCGGCGACCAGACGCCGTTCTGCGATGTCAACACGGACCCGTTCTGCGACGGCAACGACCCGACGTCGGACGACCCGCGCAAGCGCTGGAACGACTACACCCTCGAGGTCGTCGACCGCATGGGCTTCGACTCGTTCACGCCCGACTCGGGCGTCATCATCACGAAGAACAAGGAGGTCGGTTACGAGGGCAACTCGTGCGGCTACAACTGCTTCAACTGGGTGATCGACGCGAACCCCGAGGACATCGGCATCGTCGACTACTACAAGCCGACCGTCCCGGGTGAGTGGGCGACCGGCGGCGAGCCGGTCATGGCGACCATCGCCGACCACCGCCAGCTCAACGACGCCGCCTTCAAGGCGGGCCTGAACTCGGGCTCGAAGTCGGAGTGGGTCGACGAGGCGAACCGCCTGCACTTCTACGTCGTCGACACGGCGCGCGACGACGAGGGCGTGCTCTCGTACCGTCTCGCGGTCCGCTCGCTCGACGGCGCGGGGTCGCTGACGCGCGGTGTCGAGCTCGCCGAGGCCGAGCCTGCACTCGTGTCGAAGGGGCAGGCCGCGGTCTGCGAGGTCCCGATCACGAACACGGGTGAGGCGGGTGACGACGCGAAGCGCTCGTCCGACGTCTACCGCATCGCGGCGAGCACGGATGCCGCGGGCTGGAGCGCCCAGATCCAGAACGAGCTCGTGACGCTCGCCCCGGGCGAGACCGGCACCATCCCGGTGCACGCCGTGCTCGACTCGGCCGACGCCGCCGAGGAGGCGACCTTCACGGTGACGGCGACGAGCGAGAGCGACCAGGCCGCCACGGCGACCATCGAGTGCGTGGTCACGAAGGAGTTCGTGCTCGACGAGGACGAGCCGCAGCCGGGCACGCCGGTGATCGCGGTCGACCCCGCCTCGGTCAAGGCCGGCGGCACCGTCACGGTGACCGGCAGCGACCTGGCGGCCGACACCGGCTACCTGCTCGAGCTGCGCAGCGAGCCCGTCGCGCTCGGCGAGGTCGTCTCCGACGCCGAAGGCGCCTTCACCACCACCGTGACGATCCCCGCGGCGACCCCGCAGGGCGATCACACGCTGGCGCTGCTCCTCGCGGACGCGACCGTCGCGACGACGCCGCTGCAGGTGCTCGCCGCGGGCGGCGGCGGAGAGCCCGGCGGTGGCGGCACGGGCGGTGACGGCACGGGCGGTGACGGCACGTCGCCGGGTGGCGGCCTGGCCTCCACGGGCTTCACCGGGATGTGGATCGTCGGCATCGCGGCGCTGCTCCTGGCCGCGGGTGCCACGACCGCGCTCGTCGGATACCGCCGACGTCTCGGCCGGGTCGAATGACCCATCGGTTCCACGGTTGCAAGGGCGGCGGCCTCCTGGTCGCCGCCCTTGCGGCTGCCCTCGTGCTGACCGGGTGCGCCGCGCCGGAGGAGCAGACGCTTCGCCTCGACATCCGGGACGGCGTGCTTCGCGCCGCGGGGGCCGAGTGCGGAGGCGGCGGATCGTTCCGGCCGCTGCACCCGACCGCGGCGTACGAGATCGTCGGGCCCGACGGGGAGGTCGTCGCGGGCGGCGAGCTTCCGCAGGGCACCGCCGAGAAGAGCTTCACGCCGGACTTCGGCGAGCTGCTCGAGCCGACGGCCTGCCGGATGGAGTTCACCGTGTCCGGCGTGTCCGAGCTGGACGGCTACGCGATCCGGGTCGACGGCCATCCCGACATCCGGATCATCCAATCCGACGACGAGATCCCCACGGCGGTGGTGCCATGAGACGACGAATGACGATCGCGGCGGCCGGGCTCGCCCTGGTGGCCGGCCTCGCCGGCTGCTCGGGCCCGAGCGGGCCGACCGCGCAAGACCTCCGCGCGGCGCAACCGCCCGACGGGGTCGTGTACGCGGAGATCCCGGACGACGCGCCCCCGGGGCCCGATGGCGAGCTCGTGCTGGCCGACGGCGCCATCGCGATCTCCGAGCTCACCGCGGAGCGCCCGGTCGTGCTCGTCTTCCTGGAATCGTGGTGCACGACGTGCGCCGACCAGCAGGCCGGGGTGAACGAGGCCGTCGCGCGCTATGGCGACGCGGTGACGTTCGTCGGCGTCGCCAGCGCGAGCGACCCGGACGATCTCGCGGCCTACGCGCGCGATCACGACGTGACGTACGCGCTCGCCCAGGACCCGGGCGGCGAGCTGGCTCGCGCGTTCGCGGTCGACGAGGCCCCGTTCGCGGTGGTGCTCGGGGAGGGCAACCGGCTGGTGCGGGGCTGGCCGTACTATCCGGCCGACCTCACCGACGCGATCGAGGGGCTCCTCGTTGCGGAGCTGCCGGAGTAGCCCGCGCACACGTCACACGATCGCCATGTTTATGAAATCTGACATGTGCTATGTTACTGCAAACCCAAGGGCGGACCCCTCGGGTTGTCCCGCCCGGAACCCGCCCGGGCGGCGACGCGATTCTCGGCACCAAGGATGACTCCAAGGATGACTCTATGACTCGAAAGAAGCTCTTCCCCGCCCTCCCCCTGGCGGCGGCCTCAGCCATCGCACTGGTCCTCGCCGGATGTTCCAGCAGCGACGGAACCCCCGCCGGTGAGACCGGCGACGCGCAGACGGGCGGCACGCTCAAGGTCCTCGCCAACGGCGACGCGGACCACATCGACCCCCAGCTCGTCGCCTACGTGCCGTCGAACAGCGTCGTGCGCGCCATCTCGCGTTCGATCCTCAGCTACGAGGCGTCGAACGACGAGACCGAGCGGTCCGAACTCGTCGGCGACCTCGCAGCAGAGGTCCCCGAGGCGACCGACGACGGGCTGACCTACACGATCACGCTGCGAGACGGCGTGACCTGGGATGCCCCGGACGGCGCGCGCCCGATCGTCTCGGGTGACGTCGAACGCGGCATCAAGCGCATCTGCAACCCGTACACGAGCGCCGCGCTCGGCGGGTACTTCACCGGCCTGATCGAGGGCATGGCGGAGTTCTGCGACGGATTCGCCTCGGTCGCCCCCGAGGCCGAGCCGATGAAGGAA
Source organism: Agromyces aerolatus (assembly GCF_031432255.1). Classification (NCBI taxonomy): domain Bacteria; kingdom Bacillati; phylum Actinomycetota; class Actinomycetes; order Micrococcales; family Microbacteriaceae; genus Agromyces; species Agromyces aerolatus. The sequence goes on from NZ_JAVKGQ010000018.1 coordinate 49,086, forward strand.
TACATCGAGAACACCGACATCACCGGCATCGAGACGCCCGACGACCAGACCGTGGTCTTCAAGCTGACCGAGCCCGCGTCGGACTTCACCTCGATGCTCAGCCTGCCGACCGCGAACCCGGCTCCGGTCGAGGTGCTCGACTACATCCCCGACTCGCCGGAGTACAAGAACAACTTCGTCGCCTCGGGCCCGTACACGGTGGCCGAGCACACGCCCGACGTCAAGCTGACGCTCGAGCGGAACGAGTCGTGGGACCCCGAGAGCGACCCGCTCCGCGCCGCCTACGTCGACAGCATCGAGATGACCATGGGCGTCGAGGAGGACGCCGCGATGCAGCAGCTCCAGGCGGGCTCGGCCGACATGCTGTTCGACCTCCAGCCCGGGCCGGCGAACATCCAGCAGCTGACCAGCGTGAACGACGAGAAGTTCTCCACCCTGGAGAACGGCGGCGTCGACCAGTTCATGTGGATCAACACCAAGACGAGCAACAACGGCGGCGCGCTGCAGCAGCCCGAGGTGCGCGAGGCGCTGCAGTACGCGATCGACAAGACCGCGGTCGTCCAGGTGATGGGCGGCGATGACATCGCCGAGGTCACGAACGGCATCTTCGGCCCCGGCATCAACGGGTACGAGGAGTACGCGCCCTACGGCGACGGCAGCGGCAAGGCCGACCCCGAGAAGGCCAAGGAACTGCTCGCGCAGGCCGGTGCCGAGAACCTCACGCTCAAGTTCCCGTACCGCAACCTCGGCACCCAGCCCGACATCGCGCAGACCGTCCAGGCGAGCCTCGAGGAGGTCGGCATCACCGTCGAGCTCTTCCCGGTCCCGCCGACCGACTACTACGCGAACTTCATGACGAACCACGAGAACGCCGTCAACGGCGAGTGGGACATCGCGCTAGTCGGCTGGTCGCCCGACTGGGTGGGCGGCGCCGCGCGCAGCGTCTTCCAGCCGCAGTTCACGTTCGACGGAACCCCGCAGTCGTACAACTACGTGGACTACAACAACGACGAGGCCAACGCGCTCGCCGCGCAGGCCCTGGCGGCGAGCTCGCCCGAGGAGGCCGGCGAGCTCTGGCACCAGGTCGACATGGCGGTCATGAAGGACTCGCCGATCGTCAGCATCGTCGCCAAGAAGAAGGCGAACTACCACTCCGACCGGGTCCAGGACTTCGAGGTCTACGCGCTCTCGCAGAACGGCGACTGGACCAACGTCTGGCTGAAGAATTGATCGGACGTTGAACGTGCTGCTGCGGTGTCGCGGTCCACGCGGCACCGCAGCGGCATGCACCGGAGAGGAAGGACCTCATGTCGATTCTTGAGGTGAACGATCTCGTCGTCGACATCCCGACCGAGGCGGGCGACGTGCACGCGGTCAAGGGTGTCTCGTTCGAGGTCGAAGAGGGCGAGTTCTTCGGGATCGTCGGGGAGTCCGGCTCGGGCAAGTCGGTCCTCGTGCAGTCCGTGATGGGACTCATCCCGCAGGCGCGCACCGGCGGGAGCGTGCGATTCCAGGGCGAGGACCTGCTCCGGCTCAGCCCGGACCAGCTGCGCCGGAAGCGCGGCAAAGACATCAGCATGATCTTCCAGGACCCGCTGTCCAGCCTGCATCCGCAGTACACCGTCGGCTGGCAGATCGTCGAGCAGATCCGCGCGCACGAGAAGGTGTCGAAACAGGCCGCGAAGGCCCGCGCGATCGAGTTGCTCGAGAAGGTGCACATCCCCGACGCCGCATCCCGGTTCGACGCGTACCCGCACCAGTTCTCGGGCGGCATGCGCCAGCGCGTCATGATCGCCATGAGCCTCTCGCTCGGTTCCGCGCTGATCATCGCCGATGAGCCCACGACCGCGCTCGACTCGACGGTGCAGGCGCAGATCCTGCACCTGCTCGGCGAGATGCGGCAGGACTTCGGGGCGACCGTGCTCATGATCAGCCACGACCTCGGCGTGATGTCGAGCGTCGCGGACCGGGTCATGGTCATGCACCGCGGGGAGCAGGTCGAGATCGGTGAGAGCGCCGAGGTCTTCGAACGCCCCCAGGACCCCTACACCATCTCGCTCATCGAGTCCTCGTCCTTCACGCAGAGCGAGCGCGGCGCCGCGCTCGGCCGCGCCGAGGACGAGGCTCCCGAGACCATCGCCGAGGTGACCGGGGTCAACCTCTCCTTCACTCAGCGCGGCGGGCGCGAGCGCAAGGTGCTCGACGACATCGACCTGCAGGTCCGCCGGGGCGAGACGCTCGGTCTCGTGGGCGAGAGCGGCTGCGGCAAGACCACCCTCGCCCGCACGATCGCGGGCCTCGTCCAGCCGTCGTCCGGAACCGTGCGCTTCGAGGGGCGGGACCTGTCGCAGATCAAGGGCGCCGAGTGGCGTCGCCTCAGGCAGCGTGTGCAGGTCGTCTTCCAGGACCCGTTCTCGTCGCTGAACCCGAAGCGCCGGATCGGCTCGATCATCGGCGACCCGCTCAGGATCCACGGGGTCGGCAAGCCGCGCGAGCGGCAGCGCCGCGTGCAGGAGCTCATCGAGCTGGTCGGACTGGACCCGGATCACTACAACCGCTTCCCCTCGCAGTTCTCGGGCGGACAGCGTCAGCGCATCGGCATCGCGCGCGCCATCGCGCTGAACCCGGACCTGGTGATCCTCGACGAACCGGTCTCTGCCCTCGACGTCACCGTGCAGGCGCAGGTGCTCAGGCTGCTCGACGATCTGCAGCGCGAGCTCGGCCTCACCTACCTGTTCATCTCGCACGACCTCTCCGTCGTGAAGCACATGTGCGATCGCATCGCCGTCATGGAGGGTGGCAAGATCATCGAGCTCGAGGACAGCGAGACGATCTACCGCTCGCCCCGGGAGCCGTTCACCAAGAAGCTCCTCGCGGCCGCGTTCCTCGAGACGCAGGAGGTGTCGTCGTGAGCATCTTCTCGAAGGAGACCCGTTCGCTGATGGTGCCGTCGCGCGGTGCGGCGGATGCCGCGGCATCCGCCAAGAACTCGTGGCAGCTCACCTTCCGGCGCCTGCGGCGCGACCCGGGCAGCATCGCCTCGGCCATCGGCATCCTGCTCATCGTGCTCTTCGCGCTCGGTGCGCCGCTGATCGCCCAGTGGACGGGGCACGGCCCGACGCAGCAGTTCCGTGAGACGGGCCTGTCGCCCTCCGGCATGCCGGTCGCGCCGAACGCCGAGTTCCTGCTCGGCACCGATCAGCTCGGCCGCGACCTGCTGGTGCGGCTGGCCTACGGCGCGCAGGTCTCCCTGCTCGTGGGCGTCGTGGCCTCGCTCGCGGCATCGGTCATCGGCATCATCGTCGGCATGACCGCGGGCTTCTTCGGCGGCGTCGTGGACATGATCCTCAGCCGGGTCATCGATCTCGTGATGAGCGTGCCGTTCCTGCTCGTCGCGATCGCGACGGTGTCGGTGCTCGGTCCGAGCCTGCAGTTGTCGATCGCGGTCATCGTGTTCTTCAGCTGGGCGGGGCTCGCACGCGTGATCCGAGGACAGGTGCTCGCGCTCCGCGAGCGCGAGTTCATCGAGGCCGCGCGCTCGCTCGGCGAGTCGCGGGTGTCCATGATGTTCCGCGACGTCCTGCCGAACCTCGTGGTGCCGATCGTCGTCTACACGACGCTCATGATCCCCGCCGCGATCGTGTTCGAGGCGACCCTGTCCTTCCTCGGGCTGGGCGTGGTCCCGCCCACACCCAGCTGGGGCAACATGCTGGCCGACGCCGCCAACGGGTCGATGTACATGGTCGCGCCCTGGATGGTGCTGGTCCCCGGGCTCGCACTGCTCGCCCTCACGCTCGCGTTCAACCTGCTCGGCGACGGACTGCGCGACGCGCTCGACCCCGCCTCGGCGAAGGGAGCCAAGTCATGATGCGGTTCATCCTGTCGCGGATCGGCTTCGGCGCGCTGGTGCTGTTCATGCTGAGCATCTTCATCTTCGTGCTGTTCTACGTGACGCCGTCGGATCCCGCCCGCATCATCGCGGGCGACAAGGCCACTGAGGCGCTCATGGACCAGATCCGCACGAACCTGGGCCTCGACAAGCCGATCTGGGAGCAGTACCTGATCTTCATCGGCAACCTGCTGCAGGGCGACCTCGGCTACTCGTACCGGTCGAGCCTGCCCGTCGCGGACCTCGTGCTCGCGCGCATCCCGGCGACGCTGTCGCTCGTGCTCGGCGCGGTCGTCGTGTGGCTCGCCATCGGCATCCCGATCGGCATCGCCTCGGCGAAGCGGCCGGGGAGCGTCCGGGACCGGCTCGGCCAGGGCTTCGCGCTCGTGGGCATCAGCTTCCCGACGTTCGTGCTCGGCATGCTCGCGCTGTACACGCTGTACTTCCTGCCGACGCGGTTCGGGTTCACGCTGTTCCCGCCGTCGGGCTATGTGCCGTTCACGCAGGACCCGCTGAGCTGGGCCTGGCACCTGGTGCTGCCGTGGGTGACGCTCGCGCTCGTCACGGCCGCCGTGTACGCCAGGCTGACGCGCGGGCAGATGCTCGACGTGCTGAGCCAGGACTACGTGCGCACCGCGCGCGCCAAGGGCCTGACCGAGCGGCGGGTGGTCTACGTGCACGCCTTCCGCAGCGCGATGCCGCCGCTCGTCACGCAGCTCGGCATCGACATCGGGCTGCTGCTGGGCGGCGTGATCGTGATCGAGCAGGTGTTCGGCCTGCAGGGCGTGGGTGCGCTCGCGGTCACGAGCGTGGCCATGCAGGACCGACCGGTCGTGATCGCGATCGTGCTGCTCGGCGGCCTGTTCGTCGTGCTGTCGAACCTCATCGTCGACATGTTCTACGCGCTGCTCGACTCGCGCGTCCGCACGCGAGCGGCCAGATAGCAGGAAGGCAGGAACACGCCATGAGCGACCCATCCGGCTACTTCATCGGAACCGACATCGTCGCGCGCGACGTCTGGACCACCGTCCCGCTCGACTGGGCGAACCCCGACGGCGAGACGATCGAGCTCTACGCGCGCGAGCTGGTCGCGGCCGAGCGCCGCCACGACGACCTGCCGCTGCTGCTGCATCTGCAGGGCGGTCCGGGCGGCAAAGGCGTGCGCCCGCTCGGCCGGTCGGACTGGCTCGACCGCGCCCTCGACCGCTTCCGCGTGATCGTGCCCGACCAGCGCGGCACCGGGCGCTCGACACCGCTCTCGGGCGACGACCTCGAGACCCGTCCGGCGGCCGAGTCCGCCCGCCGGCTCGCGCTGCACCGGGCCGACTCGATCGTGCGCGACTTCGAGGCGCTCCGCGCCCGGCACTACGCCGGGCGCCAGTGGTGGACCATCGGGCAGAGCTACGGCGGGTTCCTCACCCTGCACTACCTCTCGGTGGCGCCAGAGGCGATCGTCGGCTCGGCGGTCGCGGGCGGGCTCCCGTCGCTCGATCCCGATGCGGCCGAGGTGTACCGGCGGACCTTCCCGCGCGTGCTCGAGAAGAACCACCGGTTCCGGGAACGCGCGCCGCACCTGACCGAACGGATCGGACGCGTCGCCGAGCTCCTGGCGTCGCAGGACGTCCGGCTGCCGGACGGCGACCGGCTCACGGTCCGGCGACTCCAGACGCTCGGCCTGGACTTCGGCATGGGGCCGGGGTTCGAGCGCGTGCACTGGCTCTTCGACGAGGCCTTCGCCGACCGTGGCGAGACGCGACTGAGCGAGACGTTCCTCGCCTCGGTCGGGCTGGTCACCGGGTTCGCTTCGAACCCGCTGTTCATCGCCCTCCAGGAGAGCATCTACGGTCCGGGCCCGACGGCGTGGGCCGCCCAGCGCGAGCGCGAGCAGCACCCGGAGTTCGCCGAGTCGGCCCGCCCGCTCGCGTTCACCGGCGAGATGGTCTTCCCGTGGATGTTCGAGGAGATCCGCGCGCTCCGAGGGTTCCGGGCGGGCGTCGACGCGCTCGCGCAGGGGGAGTGGCCGATCGAGCTGTACGACCGGTCGCGGCTGGCCGCCAACGAGGTCCCGATCGAGGCCGTCGTCTATTTCGACGACATGTACGTCGACGCCGGGCTCTCGCTGGACACCGCGCGGCGGGTCGGCAACCTGAACGCCTGGGTGACGAACCAGCATGAGCACGACGGCATCCGCGAGGACGGGGTCGCCGAGCGGCTGTTCTCGGCGCTCGAGCGGCGACTCGGCGGGACGGTCCGCGAGCGCCCGCGCACGGGCGAGGGGAGGACGGCATGAACCTCGAACAGGGGCACGGGCACGGGCACGGGCATCGACCCGAGACCGGGTTGGACGCCGACGCCGGCGTGGTGCGCGCACTGGACTGGGAGGGAGGCATCCCGAACGTCCGCGCGGGCGGGCTGGACCCGCGGATGCCGCAGCTGTCCGACGCGCCCGGCTTCGTCGACTGGATGCGGACGGGCTGGGGTGACGCCGATCGTACGCCGCGGCTCGAGCCGGGCGCCGCGGATGCAGCCCGGCGGCATCGGCTCCGGCTCTCGGAGGCGCTCGCCGGCGAGACGCTCATCGTGGCCGCGGGTCGAGCCCAGCTGCGCGTGAGCGACAACTTCTTCGAGTTCCGGGCCGACAGCGACTTCCTGTGGCTGACGGGATATCCGGTCGAGGACGGGGTGCTCGTGCTCACTCCCATGCCGGGCGGACATGACGCGTGCCTGTATCTGACCCCGCCCGCCCGGCCGGGCGACCCGGCGTTCCACGGCAGCGCCGCGCACGGCGAGCTGTGGGTCGGTCCGCTCGCGGGTGCGCGGGAGCTCGAGGACGCGCTCGGGATCCGGGTGCGGCCGCTGGCCGAGCTCGATGCGCCCGAAGGTGCGTTGATCGCCGGGCATCCGGTGGTCGCCGCGGGTGCGGGGGCGAAGCTCGCGGGGCGAGCCCGTTCGGCCGTGCTCGCGCGCGTGCTCGCCGAGCTGCGCATGCGCAAGGACGACTGGGAGCTCGCCGAGCTGCGCGCCGCGGTACAGCACACGATCGACGGCTTCGCCGCGGTGCGGCGCGAGATCCCGCAGGCGATCGCGGCCGGCGGTGAACGATGGCTGCAGGGCACGTTCGACCGGCATGCGCGGACGGTCGGCCAGGCTCCGGGGTACGCGACGATCGTCGGCTCGGGAGCGAACGCCCCGGTCCTGCACTGGGTGCGCGCCGACGGCGCGATCGATCCGGAAGCGCTGCTGCTGCTCGACATGGGCGTCGAGAACCGGAGCGGGTACACCGCGGACGTGACCCGCACCATCCCCGCCGGCGGACGTTTCTCGCCCGCGCAGCGCGAGGTGCACGACCTGGTCGAGCGCGCGCATCGTGCGGGCCTCGCCGCGGTCGCGCCGGGGCGTGACTGGATCGACTTCCATGTCGCGTGCATGGAGGTCGTCGCCCAGGGGCTCTCGGACTGGGGGCTCCTGCCGGTCTCGGTCGACGAGGCGATGGCGCCGTCGGGACAGCAGCACCGCCGCTACCTCGTGTGCGGGGTCGGCCATCACCTCGGCCTCGACGTGCACGACTGCGGCGCCTCGAGCTTCGCGTCGTACATCGGCGGCACGCTCGAGCCCGGCATGGCCCTCACGGTCGAGCCGGGGCTCTACTTCCACGCGTGGGACGAGACCGTCCCGCCCGAGCTGCGCGGCATCGGCGTGCGGATCGAGGACGACCTGGTCGTCACGCCGGACGGACACGAGGTGGTCAGCTCCGGCCTGCCGATCGACGCGGCCGGACTCGAACGGTGGATGGACGCAACCGCCACATGAACCATGCCATGTGCAATGTCACACGGTAGTATGATGAGCAGAAGCTTCGACAGTGAGACGAGCTTTGACAACGAAAGGAACCAGATGGCTGAGAAGGCACCGTGGCACGGAGTGATCGTCGCCTCCGCGCTGCCGTTCAAGGAGGATCTCTCCGTCGACTACGACCGCTTCGCGGAGCACGTTCGCTTCCTCGCTGACAACGGGTGCGACGGCATCGCCCCCAACGGCTCGCTCGGCGAGTACCAGAACCTCAACGAGCGCGAGCGCGCGCAGGTCATCACGACCGCGGTCGAGGCCGCACCCGAGGGGTTCTCGGTCATGGCCGGCGTCGGCGCCTACGGCGCGCTGGACTCGCTGCGCTGGGCGGAGCAGGCGGCCGAGGCGGGCGCCGACTGCGTCCTGCTGCTGCCCCCGAACACGTACCGCGCGAACCGCGAGCAGGTCAAGCACCACTACGCGACCGTCGCGAAGGCCGGCCTCCCGATCGTCGGCTACAACAACCCCATCGACACCAAGGTCGACCTCGTGCCCGACCTCATCGCCGAGATCCACGAGGCCGGCCACATGGTCGGCGTCAAGGAGTTCACGGGCGACCCCCGCAGGATCTACGAGATCCAGGAGCTCGCGCCCACGATCGACATCCTGATCGGCACCGACGACAGCGTGCTCGAGGTGGGCATCGCGGGCGCCGTCGGCTGGGTGGCCGGGTATCCGAACGCCATCCCGCAGGCGACCGTCGAGCTCTACCGGCTCGCGACGTCGGGCGACGTGCGCGACCTCGAGCGCGCCAAGGTGATCTTCCGCGACCTGCACAAGCTGCTCCGCTGGGACACCAAGACCGAGTTCGTCGAGTCCATCAAGCTCTCGATGGACGTGCTGGGGCTCTACGGCGGACCGTGCCGTCCGCCGCGCCTCCCGCTCGCCAAGGACGTCGCCGACCGCATCATCGCGGACACCGAGGCGGCGGCGGCGAAGGGGTACGGCAAGTAGGCACCGTGGACCTCCCCTACTTCGACGCGGACGAGATCCGCGGGGTGCTCACGTTCGAGCGCGCGATCGACGCCATCGATCGCGCGCTCCGGAGCGGCGTCGATCCCGAGGACGACGCGCCCCGGCTGTTCAGCCCGGCGCCGAACGGGGAGTTCCTGATCATGCCGGCGACGGGTGCGGCGTACTCGGGCGTCAAGGCGCTGACCGTGGCGCCCGGCAACCCCGAGCGCGGACTGGAGAAGATCCAGGGCGTCTACGTGCTCGTGTCCTCCGACACGCTCGCGCCCGTCGCGGTCATGGACGGCTCGGTGCTCACCGCGATCCGCACGCCCGCGACGACGCTCTGCGCGGTGCGGGCGATCGCGGCCGCGGCGCCTCGGCCGATGCCCGCCGCGCCGCGCGTGCTCGTCTACGGCGCGGGCACGCAGGCGCACGGCATGATCGCCGCCGCGGCCGGCGTGTTCGGGCCGGCGGTCTTCGGGGTCGTCGGTCGCACCCCGGAGCGCGTCGACGCGCTGCGGCGCGGGTTCGAGGGCACGATCGAGGTGTCCGACCGGACCGGCGATCGCGCAGGGGCCGTCGCCGAGGCGGACGTGATCATCTGCGCCACGACCTCGGACGCGCCGCTCTTCGACGGCGCGCTCGTGAAGGACGACGCGATCGTGGCCGCGGTCGGCACGCACGGGCTCGATCGGCGCGAGCTCGACGACGGCCTCGTCCGCCGTGCCGACCTCGTCGTCGAGGGACGGCGATCCGCGCGGGCCGAGAACGGCAACCTCGCGACCGCGCTGACCGCCGAGGACTGGCGCGATCGACCGCCCGCGAACCTCCGCGACGCGGTGCGCGGCGCGTTCACGCGGCGGCCCGGCCGGCCCGCCGTCTACACGGGCGTGGGCATGTCGTGGGAGGACCTCGTGTGTGCGAGCGTCGTGTTCGACGAGCGCGGCGGGCGAGCGGATGCCTCGTGAGCGGCCTCGGCACCGCTCGCGTGAGCGAGGGCTTTCCGATACCTTCAGATCACAGTGCTATGCCGTATAGTACTGACTCCGTTCGAGCATCGGCCACGCACATGTCACTTCCCTCCGGGGTCAGCCCTCTCCAGCCGACCATGAGCCTCCGCGAGCGCGTCGAGATGGCGCTCGAGGCGGCGATCTGCTCGGGTGAGATGCCTCCGGGCGAGCTGTTCTCGGCACCGGGGCTCGCGGCGCGCTTCAACGTGTCGGCGACGCCCGTGCGCGAGGCCATGCTGAACCTCGAGAAGCGCGGGTTCGTCGAAGCGGTCCGCAACAAGGGCTTCCGCGTGACGACCGTGCGCGACGAAGACCTGGAGAACATCGTCGCGGTGCGCCGCCTGCTCGAGCCGCCCGTCATGCGCTGGCTCGTCGGGGCGATCCCGCCCGAGGCGTTCGCCGAGTTGCGTGCCATGGCCGGGACCATCGTCGACGGTGCGGCACAGGGCGACCTGACCACCTACCTCGAGGCGGATCGTGCCTTCCACGCGGCGCTGACCTCGTTCACGGGCAATGCGCGGCTCACGAGTCTCGTCTCCGATCTGCGGCAGGAGACCCGGCTCCCGGGTCTCGCCGGCCTCCTCGCGACCGAGGAGCTCACGAAGTCCGCGGCCGAGCACGACGAGATCCTCGATCTGCTCGAAGCCGGGGACGGGGCCGGGGCTGAGGCGCTCATGCACCGGCACATCGGTCACATCATCGGCTGGTGGGCGGGTCGCTCCGAGGCCTGAGGCCCCCACCCCCGGGTCGCGGTTCGAGCGAGCGCGACCCGTCGCATGACGATCGGGATCGGTCGTCCGAGTGGTCGGTCGGAATCACCGGGCCACCACCGGGCCCCCGGCTTTCCTTGCCGACCAAGGTGTGACATATTACAGAGACGAGCTTTCGACGTGCGAGAGGAGGTCCTGCCATGAGCTTCGATGCGATCGTGATCGGCGCCGGCATCGTCGGCGCGGCGAGCGCCAGGGCACTCGCGCGCAAGGGCCTGCGCACCCTCGTGCTCGATCGCGCGGGCGCCGCGTCAGGCACGAGCGGGCAGGGCGAGGGCAACCTCCTCGTCTCCGACAAGGGGCCGGGCCCCGAGCTCGAGCTCGCCCAGCGCGCGGCCGCGCTCTGGCCCGACCTGGTCGCCGAGCTCGCCGACGAGCTCGGCCCCGGCTTCCCGGCCATCGAGTACGAGCCCAAAGGTGGTCTTGTGATCGCGACGACCGAGCAGGGCGCGCAGCCGCTGCTCGAGTTCGCGGCGACGCAGCGCGCCGCGGGCGTCGACGCCCGGCCGCTTCCCGCCGACCGCGCGCTCGAGCTCGAGCCCAACGTCACGCGCGACCTCACGGCGGCCGTGTTCTACCCCGGCGACGCCCAGGTGCAGCCGGTCGTCGCGACCGAGGCCCTGCTCGCCTCCGCCCGCAAGGCCGGTGCCGTCGTGCGTCCCGGCGTCGAGGTCACGGGCCGGGTGGTCGACGCGCGAGGGCGACTCGTCGGAGTCCGGACCACGCGCGGCGAGTTCACCGCTCCCCGGGTCATCGTTGCCGCCGGACCATGGAGTGGCGAGGCATCCGCTCGCCTCGGCGTCCCGCTCCCCGTCCGGCCGCGACGCGGCATGGTGCTCGTCACCACGCGGATGCCGCACCGCGTCTTCCGGAAGGTCTACGACGGTGACTACTTCGGCGCCACCCAGTCCAGCGACGCGGCCCTGCAGACCTCGAGCGTCGTCGAGTCCACCGCGGCCGGCACCGTGCTGATCGGCTCGAGCCGCGAGCAGATCGGATTCGACGACCGGTTCCGCGTGGACGTCGTGCGCGGCATCGCCGCGAAGGCGCTCCGGCTCTTCCCGTTCCTCGCGGGCGCGAGCATCATGCGGACGTACGGGGGATTCCGCCCGTTCATGCCCGACCACCTTCCCGTCATCGGGCCCGACCACCGGCTCGGGGGGCTGTGGCACGCCACGGGCCACGAGGGCGCGGGCATCGGGCTGTCACTGTCCACCGCCGAGCTGCTCGCCGCGCAGATCACCGGGCAGCGCGCGCCGCTGGACCCGGCCCCGTTCGCGGTCTCGCGCGCGAGCCTCGCCCCGTACCTCGAGGAGGCTGCCGCGTGAGTGCCCGGATGCTTCCGCCGGCGAACGATCCCGTCCGGCCCGGCGCGACGAACGAGCTGACCATCGTCGTCGACGGCGAGCCGCTGACCGGGCTCGCCGGCCAGACCATCGCGGGCGTCGCGCTCGCGAACGGCCGGCTCGAGTGGCGGCGCACCTCGGCGCAGGAGCGACCGCGCGGGCTGTTCTGCGGCATCGGGGTCTGCTTCGACTGCATCGTGACCGTCAACGGCAGCCGGGACGTCCGCGCGTGCCAGCGGCGCGCCGCCGACGGAGACGTCATCACCACCCAGCACGACGAGCTGCCGGAGGCGCACCATGGCTGACGTCCTCGTGATCGGTGCCGGCCCGGCCGGCCTCGCCGCCGCGACGGCGGCCCGTGCGCGGGGTGCGAACGTCACGCTCCTCGACGCGTCGGACGAGCTCGGGGGACAGTACTGGCGCCATCTTCCCGCCGCGCGGCCCGCGGCCCGCGAGCGACTGCTCCATCACGGCTGGGAGCACTTCACCCGCATGCGTGACGCGCTCGTCGCCGACGCCGGCTGCACGCTGATCACCGAGGCGCAGGTCTGGGCGATCGAACCGGCCGGTGACGGCCCGCAGCCGTCCGCGCCCACCGTGCACGCGCTGATCGGCCCGGCCGACGCCCCCGAGCGCGAGCCGATGGTCTTCCGGCCCGACGCGCTCGTCCTCGCGACCGGCGCACACGATCGCACCCTGCCGTTCCCCGGATGGGATCTGCCCGGCGTGTTCACGGCCGGGGCGGCCCAGGCGCTCGCGAAGGGCGAACGGGTCGCGGTCGGCGAGCGGGTCGTCGTCGCCGGGGCCGGCCCGTTCCTGCTGCCCGTCGCGCAGTCGCTCTCGGCGACCGGCGCACGCGTCGTCGGGGTCTACGAGGCGAACCGCATGAGCCGGCTCGCCGCCGGATGGCTGCCCAAGCCGTGGCGCCTCCTCGGGGCCGCGCGCAAGGGCGGCGAGCTCGCCGGCTACGCCGCGCACCACCTCCGCCGAGGCATCCCGTACCGGCTCGGAAAAGCCGTGATCGCCGCGCACGGCCGCGACCGGGTCGAGGCCGTGACCGTCGCGACGCTCGATCGCGACTGGCGGCCCGTGGCCGGCACCGAACGTCGCATCGCGGTCGACGCGGTGTGCATCAGCCACGGGTTCACGCCGCGGCTCGAGCTGCCGATCGCGGCCGGGTGCGCGATCACGTCCGACCGGTTCGTCGTGATCGGCGCCGACCAGCAGACCAGCATCGCGAACGTCTACGCCGCCGGCGAGATCACGGGGATCGGCGGGGTGGACGCGGCATCCGCCGAGGGCACCATCGCCGGGCACGTCGCCGCGGGCGGCGCGACGAACGACGCCGCCATCGCGCGCGCCGTGCGCGACCGCGCGACGTTCACCGACTTCGCCACCCGCATCGAAGCCGCCCACGGCATCCGGCCCGGATGGACGGCGTGGCTCGAGGACGACACCCTCGTGTGCCGGTGCGAGGAGGTGCCGTACGGGCGATTGCGCCAGACGGCCGAGCAGACCTGCGCGACCGGATTGCGCTCGCTGAAGCTCACGACGCGCGCCTCGCTCGGGATCTGTCAGGGCCGGATCTGCGGTCGCACGGTCGAGCAGCTCCTGGGCGGCAGCTTCAGCGACGCGTCGACGGGCGCCTCGACCGATCGCCGACCGATCGCCGCACCCGTCCGCCTCGCCGAGCTCGCCGCGAGCGCCGCGCCCGCCGCACCCGCACCGACCGAAGGGAACGAGAACTGATGCGTTCGAGCCGAATGATCACCGCGGTCGACTCGCACACCGAGGGCATGCCCACCCGGGTCGTCACCGGCGGTGTCGGGGTCATCCCCGGCGACACCATGAACGACAAGCGACTCCACTTCATGGCACACCTCGACGACCTGCGCCTGTTCCTCATGAACGAACCGCGCGGGCACGCCGCGATGAGCGGCGCGATCCTGCAGCCGCCGACCCGCCCCGACTGCGACTGGGGCGTCGTCTACATCGAGGTGTCGGGCTGCCTCCCGATGTGCGGCCACGGCACGATCGGCGTCGCGACCGTGCTGGTCGAGACCGGCATGGTCGAGGTCGTCGAACCGGTCACCGAGATCCGGCTCGACACGCCCGCCGGGCTCGTCATCGCGCGCGTCCAGGTCAGCGACGGCCACGCCGACGCGGTCACGATCGAGAACGTCCCGAGCTACGTGGAGTCGCTCGACACGGCCGTCGAGGTGCCCGGACTCGGCCGGGTGCCGTACTCGATGGCGTTCGGCGGGAACTTCTACGCCATGGTCGACCTCGACGATATCGGGCTTCCGTTCGACCGGGCCGCGCAGCAGCAGATCCTCGGTGCGGGCCTCGCGATCATGGATGCCATCAACGAGCAGGCGCCGCCGAAGCATCCGACCATCGCCGGACTCGACCACTGTCACCATGTCGAGTTCATCGCACCCGGATCCGACGCGGTGCTGTCGCGGCACGCGATGGCGATCCATCCGGGCTGGTTCGACCGTTCGCCCTGCGGCACCGGCACCTCGGCGAGGATGGCCGAGCTGTGGGCGCGTGGCGAGCTCGCGCTCGACACCGACTTCGTGAACGAGTCGTTCATCGGCAGCCGGTTCGTCGGCCGGCTGATCGCCGAGACCGAGGTCGCGGGCCGACCCGCGGTCATCCCCACGATCACCGGCCGGGCCTGGGTCACCGGCACGGCCCAGTACCTGCTCGACCCGAGCGACCCGTTCCCCACCGGATTCCAGTTCTAGGAGGTCCCATGTCCACCACCGCAACGGCCACACCGGACATCGAGGCGATCGCCGCCCGGGCGGCGGCCGCCGCCGGCCCGTACGCCGCGACCTCGCCGGTCGAGCGTGCCCGGGCGCTCGTCGCCGTCGCCGACGCGCTGACGGCGAACGCCGACGAGCTCGTCGGCATCGCCCAGCGCGAGACCGGCCTCACCGAGGCGCGGCTCCGGGGCGAGCTGAAGCGCACGGCCGTGCAGCTGCGGCTGTTCGCCGACACGATCGTCGACGGCACCTACCTCGACGTCAGGATCGACCCCGCCGACCAGGAGTTCGCACTCGGGCCGCGGCCCGACGTGCGCCGCTACCACGTGCCCGTCGGCCCGATCGTGAACTTCGCCGCGTCGAACTTCCCGTTCGCGTTCTCGGTCGCCGGCGGCGACACGGCCGCGGCGCTCGCCGCGGGATGCCCGGTCGTCCTGAAGGCGCACTCCGGGCACCCCGAGCTGTCGCGGCGCACCGCCGAGGTCGTCGCGGACGCGCTCAGCGACGCCGGCATGCCCGACGGCGTGTTCCAGCTCATCGCCGGTCAGGAGGCCGGGGTCGCGATGCTGAAGGACCCCAGGATCCGCGCCGGCTCGTTCACCGGCTCGATCCCCGCGGGTCGCCGGCTCGCCGACATCGCCGCGGCGCGGCCCGCCCCGATCCCGTTCTTCGGCGAGCTCGGCAGCGTGAACCCGGTGTTCGTGACGGCGGCCGCGATCGAGGAGCGCCGTGACGAGATCGCGGCGGGATACGTCACGAGCGTGTCGGGCTCGGCCGGGCAGCTCTGCACCAAGCCCGGCTTCCTGTTCGTCCCCGAGGGGCACGGGCTCGACCAGGCCATCGTCGACGCCGCCGCACCCGTCGGCGAGCACCGGCTGCTGAACCCGCGCATCGCCGAGGGGTACGGTGAGCGCCGCTCCGAGGTGCTCGCCGCGGCCGGCGTGCGCACCGTCGTCGAGGGCGCGGTCCGCGTCGACGACGACGGTCAGGGCTGGGTCACGCCCACGATCGTCGCGGTCGGCCTCGCCGACCTCGTCGCGGGCCGGGACGTCCTGCTCGAGGAGTGCTTCGGGCCGTTCTCGATCATCGTCGAGTACCCCGAGGACGCGGATCTCGCCGCGATCGTGCCGAGCCTGTTCCAGGGCAACCTGACGGCGACCGTGCACGCGGGGCACGGCGAGGCCGACGACCGGCTGCGTGCGCTCGTCGCGGTGCTCGCGGGGATCGCCGGCCGCGTGCTGTTCGGTGGCTGGCCGACCGGCGTCGCGGTGACCCCGGCGATGCAGCACGGCGGGCCGTGGCCCGCGACCACGAACGACTCCTCGACGTCGGTGGGCACCGCGGCGATCTCGCGCTTCCTCCGGCCCGTCGCCTACCAGGGCGCCGCCGACGAGCTGCTGCCGGTCCCGCTGCAGGGCGGGAACCCGTGGGGCGTGCCGCAGCGGGTCTCGCCGGCCGGCGAGTCCACGCGTTGGGGCGAGCGGGTCGCGCCGGCCGGCGCGACCGCATAGGGGGCGGATGCCTCGTGGAGGCCGTGAATCGTGAGGACGAGCCGATGGCCCGCGCCGAGCGTGAGGCCCGGCCCGGGCCGGCGGCGCCGGTTGTGCCCGCCGCGCCCACGACCGACGCCATCGTGGTGCTGGGCTACAACTGACGCGTCGTGACGTGCTCGCGCGGCTGATTCCGTTGGTCGAGGAGTGCTGATGCGGCGGCGGCGACGCGTGTCGAGACCCGCGTGCGGTGGACTCGATGCGCTCGCCGGGGCTCGATACGCTCGCCGGGGCTCGCTACTCGACCAACGAAGTGTCAGCGTCCCCGGTTCTGGCGGCGGACGGGACGCGGCGGGCGGCCGCCGAGAAAGGATGCCCCGGGGTCGACGAGGAACGTCCCGCGCAGCGCCTCGCGGCCGACGAGCATGCGGAAGCCCATCTCGTCGCGGTTGGTGAGCGTGACCTCGGCCGCCACGCGGCGGTCGTGCAGCACGAGCTCGAGCTCGACGACGATGCGTTCGGTGACGTGACCCGACGAGCTGCGCACCTCCCGGCGGTCGTGCACGCGCGTCTCGACGACGACGGCGTCCTCGTCGGAGTCCTGCCACGGGCGGACCCCGAAGCGCACCCATTCGGCGCCGTCGCGCTCCAACTCCTCGACGTCGAACGCGTGCAGCGCGCTCGTGCGTGCGCCGGTGTCGAGCTTGACCTTGATCCAGGGCACCCCGATCGCCGGCAGACTCGCCCACTCGCGCCAGCCGGCGATGGTTGAATGGGTGGGCTCGCTCACTCGACCCATCTTGGCAGGACCTGAACCGTGAAACTGGCGATCCTCTCGCGTGCCCCGCAGGCGTACTCCACGCAGCGGCTTCGCGCGGCCGCCGTGCAGCGCGGCCACAACGTGAAGGTGCTGAACACGCTGCGCTTCGCGATCGATCTCGCGGGCGACGAACCCGACCTGCAGTACCGCGGCCGTCCGCTGTCCGACTATGACGCGATCCTGCCCCGCATCGGGAACTCGATCACGTACTTCGGCACCGCGGTCGTGCGCCAGTTCGAGCAGATGGACGTGTACACGCCGAACACCGCGAACGGCATCACGAACGCGCGCGACAAACTGCGCGCGAACCAGATCCTCTCGCGGCACAATATCGCCCTGCCGCCGACCACGTTCGTGCGCAATCGTGCCGACCTGCGGCAGGCGATCGAGCGCGTCGGCGGCGCGCCCGTGGTGATCAAGCTGCTCGAGGGCACGCAGGGCATCGGCGTCATCCTCGCCCCGCAGGTCAAGGTCGCCGAGGCCATCATCGAGACGCTGCACTCGACGAAGCAGAACGTGCTGATCCAGAAGTTCATCGCGGAGAGCCGCGGGCGGGACATCCGTGCCCTGGTCGTGGGTGACCGGGTCGTCGCCGCGATGCGGCGCGTCGCAAGCGGCGACGAGTTCCGGTCGAACGTGCACCGCGGCGGTTCGGTGGAGCGGGTCGAGCTCACGCCCGAGTACGAACAGGCGGCGGTGCGGTCGGCGCAGATCATGGGGCTCAAGGTCGCGGGTGTCGACATGCTCGAGGGCAACGAGGGACCGCTCGTCATGGAGGTGAACTCCTCGCCCGGGTTGCAGGGCATCGAGACGGCGACGAACCTCGACGTCGCGGGCGCGATCATCGACTACATCGCGAACCAGGTCGCGTTCCCCGAGATCGATGTGCGGCAGCGGCTCACGGTGTCGACCGGGTACGGGGTCGCCGAGCTGCTTGTGCACGGCGACGCCGACCTCGTCGGGAAGACGCTCGGGGAGTCGGGCCTGTGGGAGCGGGACATCACGGTGCTCACGCTGCATCGCGGCGCGAACGTCATCCCGAACCCGCGCAAGAACGTCGTCCTCGAGGGTGAGGACCGGCTGCTCTGCTTCGGCAAGCTCGAAGAGATGCGGTCCATGATCCCGGAGCGCCGCCGACGCCGCGCCAAGGTGCGCAAGCTCCCGAAGGAGCCAATCCCCGCCCCCGCCGACTGACCCGGCCACGGCCGGCAGGCTCGTCGGCACGGGGAGGTGAGCCGGACGCCCGCTGCCGAGCGCGAGCCGGACGCCGGCTGCCGAGCACGAGCCGCGACTGCGTCGGCCGTAAGCGTGCCGGTCGCCGGAATAGTTCGGGAAGAGCACCACTCGGGAGCGGGCATGCGTCGGGATCAGGCCTCGCTCGCACCCGCGTCAGTTGTTGCCGGGCCCGTGCAAGGTCTGGGTCTGGGTCTGAGTTGGGTCGGGTCGGCAAGAACCGACCGGATCACGGGTTTTGGGAGAGCGTCAGTTGGGGTTGGCCCGGGCCTGCTCTGAATCGGGTCGGGTGGGGCCGACTGGGTCGCGGGTTTGCGGAGAGTGTCAGGTGGGGGTGGGGCTGGTCGGGCCCGGGATCTGGTCTGGCAGGGCCTGGGTTGGGTTGGGGTCGGGATCGGGTCGGGTGGGGCCGACTGGGTCGCGGGTTTGCGGAGAGTGTCAGGCGGAGGTTGGGCTTGCCGGGATCGGGTCCGGTCCGGCCCGGGCTGGGCTCGGTTGGGTCGGGATCGGGTCGGGTGGGACCGACCGGATCACGGGTTGGGGAGAGCGTCAGTTGGGGTTGGGTTGGTCGGGCGCAGGCTGGTCTGGCCAGGGTCTTGAATCGGCCTGACTTTCGTTCCTATTCGGAGGCTTGTCCGGCGGGTGCCGGTTG
>NZ_JAVKGQ010000019.1:0-55786 GCF_031432255.1 Agromyces aerolatus
CGTCGGCCCGGATCTGCGGGATCGACCGCCGATCCTCAACCACCGGCCCCACACCTTCGGACCCGGTCTCGCGCCCAGCTCCAGCTCCGCCTCCGCCTCCAGCCCCGGCGCCAAGGGCAGTTCCGAACGTGGTCGTACGCGCCCGCGTGGTCCAAGCCTCGGCCCCAGTCCCAGCCCCAGCGCCAGCGCCAGCACCCGCGCCAGCCCCAGCACCCGCGCCAGCCCCCGGACCCGCGCCAGTGTTCGTGGCAACACCGAGAGCGGTCGCACTCCCACGCGTGACCGAGGCCGCCGCACCACCCCTACCGCCGGCACCACCTGCAGCCACCGCGGTGGTGGTGCCGCCGGAGCCGCGTTGGCGGAGGGCGTCGCTGACCATCGCGTCGAGCGCGGCCTTGATCGGTGCGGCCGTGATCGGGTCGAGCCGGCCCCGCAGGTGGAACACCCCGTCCGGGTCTTCACGGAACGTCAACGACCGCTCAGCATGCAACCGCTCATCGGCCGGTCCGATGCTGTCGGTGTCGAGTTGGGCGTGCGCGGTGGTGACCGCGCGTCGCACCAGCGATAGCGGCTGCCCGGCCGCGAGCGTGACGAGCTTCTGCTCATACCGGCCGACCCGGTCGGGGTCGGCGCGGAGCTCGACCCGGCGGAGCATCCCGGTGATCAGGTTCGCCGCCTCCACACTCAACCGCCCGGTGTCGAGCGCGGCGCGCACGTGCGGGAACTTCGCCGGCACCGTCCCGGTGAACGACTGACGTTCCTGGATCGCTTGCCCGACCGCGACCAGCCGGGCTGCTTCACCTGACGCGCCGCCGGTCGCGGCTTCGATCAACCGGACCGGGCTGGCATGCCCGTGCTGCTTCGCCAACCCCTCAGCACCGAACTCCGGCACCGACCGCCGCGCCACCTCAGCACTGGCATGGGCGAGGAACGCGTCCACCATCCGTTTGACCTGCCCCGCCCGCTCGATGACCCGCACCAACCCGGGACCACTCAGCGCCTCGAACCCTCGGCCCCCACCACTCCCACCCGCGCCGGCCACGTCACCGGCATCAACGCCACCAGCCGACGCACCAGCAACTGCTGCACCGCCACCCAACGCACCAGCAACTGCCGCGTCGGCAACCGCCGCGTCGGCAACCGCCGGGCCACCAGCCGCCGCGACCTCAGTCCTTCCGCCATCGCGCGCAGTCTCGGTCGAGCTCGCCTCGGTGGGAACCGCGTCGGCCGTGCCGGCTCCAGGCGCGCCCGCTTCGGACGCGCGAGCAGCGGCCGTGGTGCCTGCGGGTGCGCCCCCGGTAACGCGTGCACGGGCGCCACCAGCACCGTGTGCGTAAACGCCGCCCGCGCCGCTCGTGCCCGCGCCGCTCGCCCCTGCACCGCCCGCCCCCCGCGTCGGGGCCAACACGGCGCTCGAGTCTGCCGCACCCGCACCCGCACCCGCACCCATCGAACCCCTCGCCGCTTCACCGCCGAGTGCCGGCAGCGCCGCCGCCCACTCGGCGGCGAGCTCAGCCACCTCGGCATGCAGCCGGTCGAGCGGAGAGTTCGTCATGCGCACCAGTATCCACGCACCCACCGACATCCACTCCCGCCATGGACTCCAGCACGGAGCAGCAGCCGACGATCCGACCACGGCATGAGCCGGTCGAGCGGCCACGCGGCTACGCGGCCACGCCGCCACGCCGCCATGTCGCCACGTCGCCACGTCGCCACGCGGTCAGGTGCTCGAGCGGTCACTCGGCTACGCGGTGATGCGGCCACGCGCCCACGCGTCCACGCGTCCACGCGCCCACGCGCTCACGCGGTCGCTGGGTCACGCGGTCATGCGGTCGAGCGCCAACGCGCCAACGCGCCAAAGCCGCCATGCCGCCACACCGCCACGCGGCCACGCGGCCACGCGGCCACGCAGCCACGCAGCCACGCGCCCGCGCGGCCGAGGTGCTCCTCGGTGCGCGCGCAGCGCGTAGGCCAATACGGTTCGAGATCGAGGCGGTGCTCCCCGACACCGACGGCACGCCGGCCGACTCGACCCCCTCCGTGGAGCGGCCTGACAGGTCTGGGCATCGCGTCGCGGGATCGACGTCGCTGAACTCCTCCGGGTATGCGCGAGTCCCTCCTGCGGAGGAACGATGCCGGCGCGTCGGTCGCGGTGAGCGGAGCGCGACCGGTCTCGACGTCAGTGGCGGCGCGTAACGTCGGCCGGGTGACGGCGGACAAGACACGAGCACCCCGCGTCGTGATGATGTGCGGGCCAGGCGGTGCCGGGAAGACCACCTACGCCAAGCGCCTTGAACGCGAGGGCTGGACGCGTCTGTCGTTCGAGGTGGAGTTCTGGGAGCGCGGAATCACGACGATGCCCTCCGCCGACGTGGTCGCCGAGGTGGCAGCGGACCTGAAGGCGCGTTTGCTGCGCCATGTTGCGACCGGGAACGATGTCGTGCTCGACTTCGGATTCTGGTTCCGGCGACAACGCGATGAGTTCCGCGCACTGCTCGCACCGCAGGGCATCGTGCCGGAGACGGTCTACATGGCGACGAACCTCGAGACGATCCTGAGCCGCGTAGGCGACCGGCACGGCAGGCGGGCCGACGATTGGCCGCTCACCGAGCAGACGGCGGCGGAGTACTTCGAGCGGTTCGAGCCGCCGACACCCGAGGAGGGGCCGCTCGAGGTGGTCCGGTGGAGCGTGTGATCGAGCGATTCGATCGCTCATGAGCGGCGGCGGCGCCGGGATCAGGGGCGGAGCTGCCTCAGTCGCTCGGCCACCGCCGCGCCGATCGCCGCATGACCGGCGTCGTTCGGGTGGATGCCGTCGGGGTCGAGCTGGTCCGCCGAGATGAGGGGCACGCCCGGCAGCAGATGCAGGTTCGCGTCGCCGTTCCGGTCTTGGAACGCGTGCACCGCATCCTCGAGCCCGGCCCGGAGGTCGGCGAGGGTCGCGCCCGACCCGTTCCGAACCTGCTCGGCGTTCGGCCGGATCACGGGGCTCACCACGAGGATCGGCGTCTCGGCGTGTCCGGCCCGAACCATGGCCAGGAAGAGTCGCATGAGCTCGCGGATGTAGGCCGCGTCCATCTCGATCTGCGCCCAGCAGTTCGTGCCCCACGCGAGGCTGATGACGTCGGCGGGCGTGGCGGCGAGGTGCGCCGCCACGGGCAGCTCGCCCCGAGCCGCCCCGGCGAATCCGAGGTTCAGCAGGTCGAACCCGGTGGCGCGTGCGGCGACGGCCGTCCAGGCGGCGCCGGGGTCGCTCGTCGTCCAGCCCTGCGTGATCGAGTCGCCGTAGGCGACCCACCGCGGGCCGGGCTCGAGGGGTCGTGCCTCGCCGCCGAGCGCGCGAACGCCGAAGATGCGCGGCTCCGCGCGCTCGGGGACGTGGATCTCGACGCGTGCACCGGGATCGCGGGCCGGCAGCTCGACGCGGACGGTCGCGGCCGTGCCGTCCTCGACCCGGGTGGCCTGCCGGCGCTCGCCGTCGACATAGACCGTGAACTCGCCGTGCTCGGCGGGTGTCGCGAGCTGCAGCGCGTCTCCGGTCCGCACGTCGACCTCGACGGCCTCCGCGTCGCCGGTGAAGCCGATCCGAGCGCCCGCGGGCACGCGCGCGGCCTGGATCGTGTCAGCGGCCCACCGCTCCATCGCCGAGGCTGGCACACGGAGCATCCGGCCCTCGTCGATCGAGTCGACTCCGAGCAGCAGGTGCCTCAAGTCCATGTTCCGCATCTCCTTCGGTCCGCCAGATCCGCCAGATCCGCCCGTCGAGCTGCTCCAACAGTACCCAGACGGGCCCGGTGGATCAGCCGGGCGCGCCGCCGCGTACACGCTATGATTTAAATGATTACAGCCGACGACCGATCGGCTGCGCCCATCACAACGTCGTGCATGAGGAGTCGAAGTCGAATGACCACGGAAGCAGCGCTCGCAGACAGCCCCCGCTCGGACACGCCCTGGTTCCCCCAGCTCCGGGACGAGCCCTTCCGGCCGCCCGAGCCCTATGAGCGCTGGCGCGAGCAGGCTCCGCTCGTCGAGGCCGAGCTGCACAGCGACCAGCGGGCGTGGGTCGTGCTGCGATACGACGAGGTCCGGCAGACGCTGGAGCATCCCGGCATCTCCGTGGATGCGCAGCATCCACACTTCCCCAAGGTCCGAAAGGGCGTCACATCACGCGCGAACGACACCATGCTGCGGCACATGGACGCGCCCATGCACGGCACGTACCGCCGGATGATGGCGCGCCAGTTCACGGCCAAGCGCGTGAACGAGCTGCACCCCGAGCTCGAGCGGATCGTCACCGAGGCCGTGGACGCCATTCTCGCCCGCGGCGGCCCGGTCGACCTGCACCAAGAGGTCAGTCTCGTGATCCCGACCAGGGTGATCTGCGCGCTGCTGGGGGTGGACTACGCGATCAGCGGCGACATCCAGCGCCTGTCCAACCTGACCACGGCCGCCTCGACCCCTGCCGATCAACTGGCCGCGGCGGCGCAGGAGATGTACGGCCTCCTCGACGCCGAGATCACCGCGCAGTACGAGCAGCCCCGGGATGGACTGATCGGCACCCTCATCGAGGAGTCGAAGCAAGGTCGGATCGAGCACCGGCAGATCCTCGGGCAGGTGTTCATGACGATCGTGGCCGGCCACGAGACGACCGCGAACACGATCTCGATGGGCATGCTGCAACTGTTCGAGCGGCCCGAGATCCGCGCGCGCGTGACGGCGGACCTGTCGCTCATCCCCGCCATGGTCGAGGACATGATCCGCATGCACTCGCTCGTCGACGGCACGCTGTCGCGGGTCGCCAAGGAAGACCTCGAGATCGGCGGGCACGCGGTCGCCGCGGGCGACGGGGTCATCGTCAACATCAGTGCGCCGAACTACGACCCGCGCCGGTGGGAGGACCCGTACGAGCTGAACATCGACCGCAACGACCGCGGACACATCAGCTTCGGCGCGGGGCCGCACATGTGCCTCGGCCAGAACCTCGCGAGGGCCGAGCTGTACCTCGCGTTCGAGCAGTTGCTCACCCGCATCCCCGGCATGCGGGTCGCGGACGTTCCCGACGCGGTCACCATGCAGAACGACGGATTCATCTACGGGATCCGGAATCTCGTGGTCGACTGGTGACCGGCTCTGCCGGGCGCCCGCGGGGCCTCCCCGACGCGGGGGTCGTGGGCCCGCGGGCGACGCTCCGGCGCCGCCGGTGAACGTCAGGATCTTCTTCCTCGCGCTCGGCATGGTCGCGTCGGGGATGAACTCGCTGCTCATCGCCGGGCTGCTGCCCGAGATCGCGCACACGCTCGGTGCGAGCGAGGCGGCCGTGGGCGTGAGCGTCTCCGTGCTCGCCTGCACCTACGCGCTCACGGCCCCGTTCATCCCCATCGTCTTCTCGCGGTTCAGCCGCCGCGCGATCGCCATCGCGGCGCTCATCGTCTTCCTCGGAGGCGTCGTGCTGTCCGCGTTCGCGTGGGACATCTGGAGCTTCTACGCGGCGCGCGCCGTCGTCGCGCTGGGCACCGCGGCGTACACCGCGCAGGCGATCGCCGCGGCGATCGAGATCTCCCCGCCCGGGCGGAAGGGGGCCGCCGCGGCCTGGGTGAGCATGGGCTTCGCGGTCTCGATGGCGCTCGGCGTCCCGGTCGGCACGCTGCTCGGCGAGGCGTTCGGCTACCGGTCGGCGTTCCTGCTGACCGCGGCGATCGCCGCGGTGACGCTCGCCGGCCTCGTCTCCGTGCGGATGTCGGTGCGGGCTGAGCGGTCGACCCTGCGCAAGCAGTTCCGGCCGCTCGCCGAGCCCGTCGTCCTGGCGGTCCTGCTCTTCACGTTCCTGTACTCGATCTCGTTCTTCAGCGTGCTGACCTACATGTTCCCGGTCCTCGAGTTCGCGGCGGACGCCGACGCCGCGATGGTCACCGCGGCCCTCGCGCTGTTCGGGATCTGCAACATCGTCTCGATGGCCGTCGGCGGGCGCCTGATCGACCGGTTCGGGAGCCTCGCCGTCATCCTCGTCTGCGTGCTGGTCATGAGCGTCGCGACCCCGGTCCTCGGGGTGCCCCTCGGCCCGGTGGTCGCGTTCGCGGCGATCGCGGCGTTCGGCCTCACCGGCTCCCTCGTGGGCCCGTCGACGAATGCGCTGCTCGGGCACATGCATCCGACGAACCCCGCGACACTGGTCGGCGCGAACATGTCGGCCGTGCAGCTCGGCGCCGCCGCCGGGGGAGCGGTGGGCGCCCTCATGCTGACGGGGCCCGGCGCGAACTGGATCGCGTACGCAGCCGGGGTGGCCGCACTGCTCTCGGCGATCGTCTGCGCGGGGCTGCTGCGCGCCCGGCGCGCCCAGCGCGCCAGTCGCACCCGCCAGCCCCGCCAGACCGAGCCCACGGAGGCAGCCGCATGAACTGGCGCTTGATCTTCGTGCTGTTCGCCGTGTACGCGGTGGGCACGAACGCCCTCATCCTCGCGGGCATCCTGCCCGCGATCGCCGAAGGGCTGGACACGAGCGCGGCGGTCGCGGGCCTCGGCCTCACCGTGTTCGCGCTCACGTACGCCGTGATCGGCCCGCTGCTGCCGATCGTCCTGTCCAGGTTCGGGCGCCGGTCGATCATGGCGGGCGGACTGTTGCTCTTCATCGGCGGCACGGTGCTCTCGGGGCTCGCGCCCGACGTGGCCACGTTCATGCTGTCGCGCGCGATCGTCGCGGTGGCGGCCGCCGCGATCCCGCCGCAGGCGGCCGCGATCGCCATCGCGATCACCCCGGCCGGGAGCCAGGGTCGTGCGCTCGGCATGCTCTCGGCCGGCATCCTGCTGTCGGTCGCCACGGGTGTGCCGCTCGGGGCGCTCCTCAGCGTCTGGCTCGGCTACACGGGCGCCTTCCTGTTCCTGGCCTCGCTCGGGGCGATCGGGCTCATCGGTCTGTGCTTCGTCCCCGCGACGCCGCGTCCTCCCAAGGCGACGCTGGCCGAGCAGTTCGCGCCCTTCCGCCGGCCCGCCGTGCTCGTGCTCGGGCTCGTCGCGCTGCTCTTCGCGTGGTGTCAGTACTCGATCACGACCTACTTCGCCCCGATCGTCGAGGCCTCGGCCGGGGTCACCGACCTCGAAGTGCCGGTGCTGCTGGTCATCTACGGACTCGCGGGCGTGGTCGCCGCACTCTTCGGCGGGCGACTGATCGACCGGTTCAGCGGGTTCTCGGTCGCCACCTGGGGGCTCGTCGCGATCAGCCTCACGACTCCGCTGTTCTCGATCGCGCCGAGCTTCCTCGTCGCGGCCATCGTCGTCGTGGTCTGGAGCCTCGCGCAGAACGCCACGTTCCCGGCCGCCCAGGTCGAGATGGGGCGGCTGCATCCCGACAACCCGGCGACGACGTTCGCCCTGTTCGCCGCGCTCGTCCAGGCGGGCGGTGCGGTCGGCGCGGCCGTGAGCGCAGGGGTGCTGGATGCGGCCGGCCCGCTCTGGATCCCACCGGTGGCGGCGGTCGCGAGCGCCGCTGGGGCGGTCGTGCTCGCGGTGCTCGCGGCGGTGCTTCGCCGCCGCGGACGGCGAAGTTGTTAAACTAATAAGGATTAATAGCACGGGGGTGTCTTCTGTGTTATCGTCGCTCAGGCGCAAGCCCCGAACCACCTGTCGCGAGACATCAACGAAGAGGTTGAACCATGACGGATTTCCGTGACCCGGGCCCTTTCAGGGACGTGGACGCACTCGTGAGGGGGCGGTGAGATGACGGCTGTCGACAACGCGACCGAACGCATGCCGTGGCTCAAGTGGATCGATCGGCTGAGCCTGCTGCTCGCGGTGCTCGGCGGGATCGCCACCGTCGGCCTCATGCTCAACGTCGTCTTCGACGTGCTCGGACGGTTCTTCTTCAACCGCCCGCTGCCCGGCACGCTCGACCTCACCCAGTTCGCGTGGATGCCGACGCTCGTCTCGCTCGGGCTCGGCTACGCGCTGCTGCGCGGTGAGCACCTCCGCGTCAACCTGCTGACCGCGCCGACCAGGCCCCGGACCCAGCGGATCATCGAGATCGTCGGCATGGTGTTCACGCTCGGGACGACGGCCATGTTCATCCTGTTCGGCACCGAGAAGGCCGTCGAGGCGATGAACTTCGGCGAGAAGGCCGTGGGCACGCCGTGGCTCGAGATCTGGCCCTACCGGTTCGTCATCGTGGTCGGCATGGTCGGGCTCTTCCTGCAGGCGTTCGCGCAGCTGCTGCGCGCGATCACCGTGCCCGAGTTCCGCGCAAACGACGAGGACGAGGCGCTGGACGCGATCCACGCCGAGGAGACGGTGTTCGACGACCTGGAGCCCGAGATCGGCGCTGCGAAGACGCAGTCCACGACCGCTGGGAAGGTGGAGACCCGATGAGCACGATGCTGCGCGATGCGCCTCAGCCGCCCAACGTCAAGACCCCGATCGAGATGAAGGAGGCGCTGACCGCGAAGCGCTTCACGATCGGTCTCATCGTCACGGCAGCGGTGACGATCCTGCTCGCGGTGTACCTGTTCGTCGTGCCGTCGAGCAAACTCATCGTCGGGTTCGTGATCATCCTCCTGATGATGGCTCTCATGCTCTTCAAGATCCCGATCGGGATCGCGATGTCGGCAGCGGCGATCTTCGGCCTGTATCTCCTGGTCGGACCGAATGCCGTGGTCGGCACCTTGAAAGAGGTCGTATTCCACTCCTTCGCCTCGTGGTCGCTCAGCGTCATCCCCATGTTCGTGCTCATGGGCGTCGCGATGGGCAAGAGCGGGTTGATGAGCGGCGCCTACGACGCGGCGCGGAAATGGCTGAGCCGGCTTCCGGGCGGTCTGGCGATCGCGACCAACTTCGCGGGTGCCGGCATGGCGGCCACGAGCGGCAGCACGATCGGCGTCACCTACGCGATCGGCCGCGTCTCCATCCCGGAGATGATCCGTTCCGGCTACAAGCCCTCGCTCGCGATGGGCGCGACCGGCATGGCCGGAACCCTCGGACAGGTCATCCCGCCGAGCGTGCTGCTCGTGATCTACGCGGGCGTGGCGGAGACCCCGGTCGGCCCGCAGCTGCTCGCCGGAATCGTGCCGGGTCTCGCACTCGCCCTGCTGTTCACCATCGTGATCATCCTGTGGGCGTGGATCAGCCCGAGCTCGGCACCGCGTGGGTCGAGCTTCCCGTGGAAGGCGCGGTTCGCCTCGCTCATCCACCTGGTCCCGATGCTGATCATCATCGTCGTCGTCCTCGGCGGGATCTACTTCGGCGTCTTCACGGCGACCGAGGCGGGCGCGTACGGCGCGCTGGTCACGCTGATCCTCGGACTCGGACTCGTCATCACGCGTTCGAGGAAGAGCCTCAAGACGGGCGCCTCCACCGTCCCGACCCGGAAAGTCGTCGGGTCCTACTTCTCGAGCACCCTGCTCGAGACCGTGTCCGCGGTGGCCGCCGTAATGCTCCTGCTCGTCGGCGTGAACCTGCTCACCCGGGTCATGGCGTTGAGCGGGCTCGCGCAGTGGGTCGCCGACGGCGTGATCGAGCTCGGCCTGGACCAGCTCGGATTCCTCCTGCTGCTGATCCCGATCTACCTCATCCTCGGCTTCTTCCTCGACACGCTCGCGATGATGCTGCTGACCATCCCGGTGTTCATCGGCCCGCTGGTCGCGCTCGACGTCGATCTGATCTGGTTCGGGGTCTTCCTCATCATCCTCGCGGAGATCGACCTCGTGGCCCCGCCGTTGGGCGTGCTGAACTTCGTGGTCCTCGCGATCGCACAGTCCAGTACCAAGGGCATGGGCTTGAGGCTCAAGATCACCGACGTGTTCAAGGGTGTGATGCCGTTCATCGCGGCCTGCATCGTGATGCTCGTGGTCCTCATCGCCTGGCCCGATCTCGCCCTCTGGCTGCCGGGGATATCGTCGGCCCAGTAGCGGCGCACGCCGATCGCGAACCCCCTCGAGGTCCTCCGGGACTTCGGGGGGTTCGCGGTTCAGCGCAACGCGAGCGCGTCGCGCAGCGCGGACTCGAGGTCGAAGGCGAGCACCGCGCGAGTGAACGCGCGTCGCCACGCGTCGCCGCATGCCTCGGCTCCGAGCAGGGCGCGCACGGTCGGGTGGTCGCCGAGCGTCACAGCGCGGGCGGCGATTCCGAGCACGATGCTGTGCGTCAGGCCGGCGAAGACGAACCCGGTGAGCGATTCAGGATGCCTCGCCGCAATCGCGGCACCGAGCTTCCCGCCGTGCGGCAGCAGCACGAGCGGGTCGCCGGTGCCCGCGGTGAGCGCGTGCACCCGCCCGGCCGGCGTGTCCACGAACGCCGAGCCGATCGTCGAGGCGTCGTCGTCCACGAGGCATCCGGTCGCCTGCAGTCCCGCGTCAGCGCGGGACGACGAACCCGCCGTTCGGGCGCAGGGTCTGGCCGGTGACGAACTTCGCGGCGTCGGACACGAGATAGACGATGGCCCAGGCGACGTCGCTCGGCTCGCCGACCACGTGGAGCGGGGAGTACGAGCGGTACGTCTCGAGCTGGTCCTCCCACTCGGGGGAGAGGGTGCCGTCGGGCCGGGTGTGGTTGCGCCGGATCATGGGCGTGTCGATGTAGCCGGGCGCGACGGCGTTCACGCGCACGCCATCGGCGCCGAGCGCGAGGGCCATCGTCCGGGTCAGCTCGACCACCGCGGCCTTCGAGGCCACGTAGGCGAGCTGGGCGGGCAGCGGCCGGTCGAGCCCGCCGGTCGCGAGGTTGACGATGCTGCCCCGGCTCGCGATGAGGTGCGGGGTGGCCGCCCGGCACACGTTGAGCGTGCCGAAGAAGTTCACCTCCATGACCTTCCGGACGGCGTCGCGGTCGATGTCGCGCGGGTCGATGTCGATGAAGATCCCGGCGGAGTTCACGACCGCGTCGAGGTCGCCGTGCTGCGCTGCGACGGCGTCGAGGGCTCGCTCGACGGCGCCGGGGTCGGTCACGTCGAGCGGGGCCGCGTGCACGGATCCCGGCAGGCCGAGCGCGTCGATCCTGGCCACCTCGTCAGCGAGGCGACCGGCCGAGAGGTCGGCCGCGACGACGGTCGCGCCCTCGCCCGCGAAGACCTCGGCGATGCCCGCGCCGATGCCGCTCGCGGCCCCGGTGACGAAGACCACACGTCCGGCGACGTCGAATGCCACGCTCACTCCGATCGGTCGTGGGTCGTCGGGCCGGGGTGGCCGGTGTGACCCTGCTCGCTCATGCTCGCGGGTCGAGCGCGACCTTGATCGGCCGCTCGTCGGTCTGGTACGCGGCCGTGCGAATCGCGTTCGCGACCTCGCCGAGCGGGAAGACGTGCGTGATCCAGTCGCCGAGGTCGATGCCGCGCCGCTGCAGCTCGCGCGCACGCTCGAACGCGGTCTCGACCGTGTGCGGGTGCGAGAGCCGGCCCTTGAGCGTGATCTCCTTCCACATCAGCAGCCGCCAGTCGAACGGCTGCGTCGACGGGTTGGGGGAGGCCGAGCTCACGATCGTGCCGAGCACGCGCACGAGGTGCATCGCGAGCGCCTTCCCGGCGGGAGAGCCGGACACCTCGATGACCCCGTCGACGTCGCCGTGCCGGGCGACGATCTCGGCGGCCGTTCGCGCGACCGCCTCGGGAGAGCCGTCGCGGTCGGTGACGAAGGTGGTCGCCCCGAACTCGGCGGCGAGCTTCAGGCGCTCCGCATCGGCCTCGAGGCCGATCAGCGTCGCCCGCCGGCCGGTCGCGATCGCGGCCAGGGCGCAGCTGAGGCCCTGTGGCCCCGGTCCGATGACGGCCACGTGTCCGCCGACCGGCACGTCCGTGGCATCCGCCCATCTGAGGCCGTTCGCGAACGGCGAGCCAGCAATGAGCGCCGTGCGGTCGGAGAGGTCGTCGGGCACGGGGTAGACCAGCGCCTCGGGCGGGACGAACGTGTGCGTCGAGTAGCCGCCCCAGAGGTGCGGCGGCGCCTCGGCCGACAGCGTGCCGTATCCGTTCTTCAGGCCGCGCCGCTCGCACAGGTAGTACTGGCCCCGGTCGCAGGCGTGGCACCCCTCGGTGCAGGGCCAGCGCGCCTCGACGACGACCCGGTCGCCGACGGCGAGCCCACGGCGTTCGGCGGCCACGGGACCGATCTGAGCGACGCGCCCGATGATCTCGTCACCGAAGATGACGGGCACGCGCTCGTTCACGTAGTCGAAGGCACCGCGGTACATGGCCAGCTCCGAGCCGTCCACGCCGCACATGATGACCTCGAGGAGCAGGTCGTCGTCGCCGATCTCGGGGAGCGGGAACTCCTCAAGGGTCATGTGCTCCGGAGCGCGATAGGCCGCGGCGCGGGCGAACGACGCAGAGCTCGTCATCGAAGGCATCCTTCCAAGCGGATCGGCAGTGATCACTGCGGGGATTGTCTCCGAGCGTAGCAGTGTGCTTGGCTGTCATTACAATCCCAACAAGGTTTATAGGAGAATCACGGATGCCTCGCCTGAACCTGTACACGCGCGAACCCGTCGGCCCGGCCGACGCCCCGCTGGTGGTCCTCGGGCCGGCGCTCGGCGCGCCGGCCTCGATGTGGGACGGCGTCGCCGCCCGGCTCGCACCGGACTACCGCACGGTGACCTTCGAGCACTTCGGGTTCAACGGGGCACCCGTCGTGCACGAGGCGTTCACGATCAGTGATCTCGCCGACGCCGTCGTCCGGGTGATCGACGACGTCGGCGCCCAGCGGGCGTTCTTCGCGGGCGACTCCATCAGCGGCGCGGTCGCGCTCGAGCTCGCCCTCCGGCACCCGGACCGGGTCGCGGCCGTGGCGGCCGTGTGCAGCGTCGCGCGCACCGCGAGCGACCCGAGCATGGCGCCGCTGGCCGCCGCCGTGCGGAACGAGGGCACGGTGGCCCGCGCCGCGGACGTCGGCGACCGCTGGTTCGCCCCCGGCGCTGCTGAGACGCGCGGGGCAGAGATCGATGCACTCGTCGCGTCGCTGGTCGGCGCCGACGACGAGACGTACGCGCGCTACCTCGACGCGCTCGACGCGCACGAGATCGGCGAGCGGCTCGCCGAGATCGACGTTCCCGTGCTCTCCATCTGGTCCGAGTTCGACCTCGGTGACGCCGAGGGCAAGATGCGGTTCATCGCCGAGGGCGTCCAGCGCGGCACCCTGGTCGGCATCGAGGGCGCGGGCCATGTGCCGCCGCTCGAACAGCCCGAGGCGGTCGCCGACGCGTTCCGGAGCTTCTTCCGAACGGAACGGTGACGCGTGGGCTCCGCGATGGCGATTAGCCCGCTCGGACGAAGCGGCCTGCAGGTCTCCCGGGTCTGCCTCGGCACCATGATGTTCGGGGGTCCGACCGATCGTGCGACGGCGCACCGCATCATCGCGAGTGCACGTGATGCGGGCGTCAACTTCATCGACACGGCTGATGTGTACCAGGGCGGCGAATCGGAGGTGGTGACCGGATCCGCGATCCGGGAGGATCGCGACCACTGGGTGCTCGCCACGAAGCTCGGCAGCTCGATGGGACCCGGCCCCAACCAGGGCGGGTCGTCGCGGAAGTGGATCGTGGAGTCCGTCGACGCGAGCCTGCGCCGGCTCGGCACCGACTACCTCGACGTCGTCTACCTCCATCGGAGCTTCAGCGACGCGGCCCTGCCCGAGGCGGTGCGGGCGCTCGGCGACCTGATTAGGCAGGGCAAACTGCGGTACTTCGGGGTATCCAACTTCGCGGGCTGGCGAATCGGGCTGGTGTGCCAGCTCGCCGATGCGTTCGGACTCGACCGGCCGGTCGCGAGCCAGCCCGTGTACAGCGCGGTCGAGCGCACCGCCGAGCGCGAGGTCATCCCGGCCTCGGTGCACTACGGCGTCGGGCTCGTGAGCTACAGCCCGCTCGCCAGGGGCGTGCTCACCGGCAAGTACCGCGCTGGGACGACGCCGGACGCGGAGAGTCGCGCCGGGCGCGGCGACGCCCGCATGCTGCAGACCGAGTGGCGGCCGGAATCGCTCGCGGTCGCCGAGCGGCTCGCCCGGCACGCCGACGCGAAGGGCATGACGCTCACCGAGTTCGCGCTGGGATGGGTGCTCGCGAACCCCGCCATCAGCTCGGTGATCGCCGGCCCGCGGACCTTCGACCAGTGGGAGGCCTACCTCGCGGCCGCCCGGACGCGGTTCGACGACGAGGACGAGGCGGCGGTCGACGCGCTCGTCGCCCCGGGGCATCCGTCATCGCCCGGATACAACGATCCGGCGTATCCGGTCGAAGGGCGTCTCCGATGAGGGGCGGCCCTCAGGCGTGGCGCTCGATGAATTCGACGACGATGCCCTCGAGCAGACCCTCGTAGTAGGCGTATCTGCCGTTGCCCGCCGGAAGCGGCGACTCGAGCACGAGCCGAGGCTCGCTGCCGCCGGCTCGCGCGCGTGCGAGGTGCTCGTCGATCGACTCCACGAGGTACGCCACGTGATGGACGCCGCTCGTGCCGCCGCCGGCGGCGAGGTGTTCGTGGTACGGGGACGGGCCCGGCCCGGTCGGTTGGATGAGCTCGATCCGGATGTTGTCCGAGTCGTAGAACGCGACGTCGGCCGTGTACGTGACCACCTGGCCGCGATACTCGACGTCCGGGACCTCCATCGAGAAGTGCCGGTAGAAGTCGACCCCGCCGAGGAAGGCGCCGTTGGTCTCGCGCGTCGCCTCGAGGTCCGGCACGACGAAACCGAGATGGTAGACCGCCGGGTAGTACGGGTCTGGGGTCACGAGCGGGCTCCGATCGCCGGTGGGGCTGAGGCGCTGTTAGAAGATGGCGACCGGGTTCACGGGAGACCCCGTGCCGCCGCCGATGGCCAGCGGCGAGATCGTCGTGAAGAAGCTCCAGCGCGACCGCGCACGGCACGCCTCGGCGAGCGGATCGAGCGCCGCATTGTCCAGCAGAGGCATCCCCATGTAGACGATCGCGCCGACATGCAGCGGCACCCGTTCGGCACCCGCCTGACGAGGCAGCGCGTCGTTCGCGCCGTCCGACCCGAGGACCGAGACACCTCGCTCGTGCAGCCAGGGCAGGCACGACGCGTCGAGACCCGCGACGTGCAGCGCGCCGTCCACGAAGTCGCCACCGGTCGCGGCGCGACGGGCGGATCGCCCGACGTAGACGAAGAGCGCGTCGCCCTCGCGCAGCTCGGTGCCCTGCACCTCGAGGGCGGCGTCGAGCTCGGCCGGAACGACGGGGGAGAGCGGTTCCACGAAGGCGGTGCCCCGTACCGCGGGGACATCCAACAGCACGCCCCGCGTCGCGATGCCGTCCCGGAACACGTCGATGGTGTTCGCCTCGGCCCCCGAGGCTCGCACGAGCTCGGCCGGCCGGTCGTTGTACATACGGCCGTCGTAGAAGACGTGGCACAGGGCGTCGAAGTGGCTCGTGTGCACGCCGTGATAGTCGATGCCGACGAAGTCCGTGGCCGACGCGTAGCCCTCGGCCGCGTCCTCGCCGTGCTTGAGCATGACGTGTCGCGTGGGCGGCTCGGCCGAGGCGAGCGCGCCGGAGAGGTCGATCGAGCCGAATCCGACGACCGCGCCCTCGCGGATCTCGGCCGCGGCGCGCGCGGTGACCGCCGGGGTGATCAGGTTCACGGTTCCCCGCTCGTCCTCGGCACCCCAGCGCCCCCAGTTCGAGACGGCCTCGAAGACCGCGGGCAGCTCGTCATCGGTCATCAGTCGCGGGTTGGACATCCGTTTCCTCTCTCAGGCCAACGCGGGCGCAGACGCATTCAACCGCACCGACTGGCCGCGCAGGGTGCTCATGATGCGGTCGGCCATGTACACCGTGGGACCCGAGAGCTCGGCGTCGGGGAACTCGACCACGAAGCGCTTGAACAGCGTGGCCAGCTCGAGGCGCGCGAGGTTGCGCCCGAGGCACTGGTGGATGCCCTCGCCCAGTGTGAGGTGCGGGTTCGGGTTGCGGCGAATGTCGAACGTCTCGGGAGCGTCGAACGCGCGCTCGTCCCAGTTCGCCGAGGCGAGGAGTCCGACCACCCAGTCGCCCGCCCTGATGTCCTTGCCGTGCCACTCGAAGTCCGCCGACGCGACGCGGAACTTGCTCCTGACGGGCGATCCCCAGCGCAGGACCTCCTCGACCGCGGACGGTGCGAGCGACGGGTCGTCCCGCAGCAGCTGCGCCTGATCGCGGTCGGAGATGAACTTCAGCAGACCCAGGGAGGCCGCGCTTCGCGTGGTCTCGAGCCCGCCGCCGATGATCACCGACATGTAGTTGCGCATCTCGTGCGCGGTCAGCGGGTCGTCGTCGATGCGGAGCTGACCGAGCACCGTCGCGAAGTCGTCCTTGGGGTCGCGTCGGCGTGAGAGGGCGAGCTCTCCGCAGTAGTCGAGGAGTGTCTGCTGGCCGAGCCGCGACGTCTTCACCGGGTCGCCGTCGACCTGATACCGGTCGTCGGCGGGGGAGAGCCAGCGCCATGCGGCGACGCGGAGGTCGTCCCAGTCGGACTCCGGGACGCCGATCATCCGGAGCACCACGCGCGCGGGCAGCTCACCCGCGATCTCGTCGACGAGGTCGACCTCGCCCTTCTCGCGCGCCTCGGCGAAGATCTCGTCGACGATCGACGAGACATCCCCCGTGAGCTTCTTGATCGCGGGAACGCTGAAGTGCTTGTTGACGGGCCGCCGGTACAGGTCGTGGATGGGCGGGTCGTTGCGCGCCATGCTCGTGTCGAACCCCATGGCGAACCGCTCTTCGGGCGTGTAGCGCTTGGGCGTGGCCGGGATGCGCGTGTCCCAGCGATTGCTGAGCTGTGCGTGGTTCGTGAGGAACTGCTTGACGTCGTCGTACCGGCTGATCGTCCAGTGGTGCTTGCCGTAGCTGTCGTCCTCGGTCCAGTGCACCGGGTCCTCGTCGCGCAGCCGGCGGAAGACCTCCTTGTACTCAGGGGTGACGTACCACGAGGGGTCGAGCATCCGGTCGTCGGTGTCCCACTTCGTCATCACAGCTCCTTCGTCATCGTGGTGCCTTCGCCGTGCACGAGCCGGCGCCCGAGCTCGCGTCCGCGTTCGAGCATGGTCGCGTCGCCACGTTCCCACGTGACGTTGAGGTTGACGCGTGCGAGCTTCCAGCCCTCGGGGGTGCGCACGAGGTCGTCGACGTAGTACCCGCCGAGGGTGTATTCGGCCTCGGGTGCCCCGGGCAGGAAGTGGATGGCCTGCATGTACATGATGCAGGTCGCCGTGTCGCCGTCGATCGTGATGCGCGGGTTGGTCATCTGGTGCTGGGTGGTCGCGAGCCCGGTGAAGAGCACGCGTCGCCCCTCGACCCACTCGTCGGCCGTCATGGCGACCCAGTCCTGACCGAGGCCCGTGAACTCGGCCTCGGCCGCGGGCCGGAACCTCACCTGGACCTCGTCGGTGAAGATCGAGCGCCAGAGCGCCCAGTCCTTGGTGTCGAGGCCGGTCGCGTAGTCGTACACGACGCGCTCGATGGCGGCCTGGTCCAGCAGGTGCTGCAGTTCTCTCTCGGTCATCGTCGACCTTCCGTGTGCGAATCCCGCGACGCGATCGTCGACGGACATTACAAACATTTATAGCTTAGTCCAGCTTCGGACTATGCTGATCGCGAGGCGACGGCGCCGGAACGGGGTGGGGATGCTGCTTTCGCTCGCCGACTACGCCGCGGACGCCGCGTACCTGCTCGACCCCGACGTCGCCGCCTTCGTGGAATCGGGCGCGGGCGGCTCGCGGGCGGTGCGCCGCAACCTCGAGGCGTTCCAGCGGCACGTGCTCATCCCGCGACGCTTCGTCGACGTCTCCCGGATCTCGACGGAGACCACCGTGCTCGGAGCGGTCGTCTCGAGTCCGGTGCTGATCGCCCCGACCGGGCTCCAGCAGCTCGCGCACCCGGATGGGGAGGTCGCGACGGCGCGCGCCGCGGCACGAGCCGGCACCGTCGCGCCGGCCGCGGTGCTGGCGACGCATCCGCTCGAGCGCATCGTGGAGGCCGCGGCCGGCGCACCCGTGTGGTTCCAGCTCTACGACTACGGGCGGGCGCACACCGAGGGGCTGCTCGAGCGCGCCGAGGCCGCCGGATGCGCGGCCGTCTGCGTGACCATCGACGTGCCCCGCCGCGCGCGGATGCGCGAACACGATCGCCGCAACGGGTTCCGGCCCTCGAGCCGGGTCCAGCTCGCACACTTCCCCGACGGGGCGCCCGAGGTGCGCCCCGTGCTCCGCGCCACGCTGGAGTGGATCTGCGCCACGACGTCGCTGCCGGTCGTCGTCAAGGGCGTGCTCCGCGCCGACGATGCCGCGACCGCAGTCGAGGCCGGTGCGTCCGGCGTCGTCGTCTCCAACCACGGCGGCCGGGAGTCCGGCTCCGCGCCGGCCGCGGTCGACGTGCTTCCCGAGGTCGTCGACGCGATCGGCGCGCGGGCCGAGGTGTACCTCGACGGCGGAGTCCGCACGGGCGACGATGTCGCCAAGGCGCTCGCGCTCGGCGCCCGCGCGGTGATGATCGGGCGACCGACGTGGTGGGGCCTCGCCGTCGCGGGTGAGGACGGCGTGGCCGACGTGCTCTCGATCCTGCGCGAGGAGCTCGTCGAGACGCTCGCCCAGCTGGGCTGCCCCGACGTCCGCGCACTCGACCGCGGGTACGTCCGCAACGAAGGAGCCAGATGACCACGGCCGTGAATGCCGAACTCGTGTGCCACCTCGATGTGCCGGGTGGCGGGCAGGTCTGGGTCGACGGCGACCGCTGCTACGTCGCCCACATCGAGGCCCCGCACGGCACGAGCATCTACGACGTCGCCGACCCGGCGCACCCCGTGAAGCTCGCCGAGATCGAGATGCCGCAGGGCTGGCACTCGCACAAGGTGCGCGCGGTGGGCGACGTCATGGTCGTGAACCACGAGCAGTGGGGAGAGGGCGGGCCGGAGGGGTTCCGTGGCGGCCTCGCGATCTACGACGTCTCCGACCCCTCCAACCCGCGGCTCACGGGCAAGTGGGAGACCGGCGGGAAGGGTGTGCACCGGTTCGACTTCGACGGCGAGTACGTGTACCTGTCAGCCACCGCCGAGGGCTACCGCGGGAACCTCGTGTTCATCATCGACGTGCGCGATCCGGCCGACCCCCGCGAGGTCTCGCGCTGGTGGATCCCCGGCCAGTGGACGGACGGC
Source organism: Agromyces aerolatus (assembly GCF_031432255.1). Taxonomy (NCBI): domain Bacteria; kingdom Bacillati; phylum Actinomycetota; class Actinomycetes; order Micrococcales; family Microbacteriaceae; genus Agromyces; species Agromyces aerolatus. The sequence goes on from NZ_JAVKGQ010000019.1 coordinate 19,107, forward strand.
GGCGAGGAGTACCCGTGGGACGACTTCGTGCCGCCCCGCTGCCACCATCCGCTGCGCGTCGGCGACCGGCTCTACGTCAGCTACTGGCATCACGGCTTCTTCATCCTCGACATCTCGGACCCGAGGCATCCGGTCGCCGTCGGGCACTCGCGACGCAGCCCGGCGTTCCCGCACCCGACCCACACCTGCCTCGTGCTGCCCGATCGCGTACGCGATCGGCGGTACATGGTCGTCGCCGACGAGGACGTCTCCAAGATCCATCCCGCACCGCCCGCGTTCGCGATTGTCTACGACATCACCGACGAGACGCTCCCCGTGTCGGTCTCGACGATCACCGTGCCCGGCGTCGACGTCGACGGATCGCCGCAGGAGCCGTTCACGGGGTGCCATCAGCCGAGCGAGCGCTTCCACGGCACGATCATCCCGTTCGCGTGGTTCGCGCACGGCCTGCAGGTCTTCGACCTCGCCGAGCCGCTCGCGCCGCGGCTCGTCGCCTCCTACCTGCCCGACCCGGCTCCGGGTGCGAGTCGCGTCTCGTCCAACGACGTGACCGTCGACGGTCGCGGCCTGGTCTACCTGCTCGACCGCGTCGCGGGGCTCGACCTCATCAGACTCGACCTGCCCGATCCGGTGAGCTGACGGACCGCGGATCGCGACCGATCGGCCCCGAGCGCCGAACCGAACGACCGACGAAACGACCGACGAAAGGACGAATCATGAGCACCGTTCACAATGAACCGACGACACGACCCCGCCGGGACGCCGACACCGCACGGCTCAGCGAGCTGCTCGACCGCGCCGACATCACCGACGTCATCGGCCGCTACTGCTTCGGCATGGACTCGCGCGACTGGGACCTGTACCGGAATGCCTGGACCGACGACATGAAGACCGACCTCATCGAGCTCTCCGGGAGTCAGGTCGGCCGCAGCACCATCCGCACCGACGACTGGGTCGACGCGCTCAAGGAGTTCTTCTCGGAGATCGAGTTCAGCCAGCACCTGAAGACGCCCGTGGGGTTCGAGTTCGACGAGGCGCGCGAGCACGCGACCGTGCTGTCGGTCATGCAGGGCAAGCACTGGGCGAGCACCCGGACCGGCGAGCACATCTCCACGACCGTCGGCTATTACCGCGACACGTTCACGCGCACGGACGAGGGCTGGAAGATGACGTCGCTCAAGGAGCTCGTGGGCTGGCACGAGGGCAACGTGTTCATCGTGTCGAACGGTCAGCGCAAGCTCATCGCGAGGCTCAGCGAGCTCTACCCCGAGATCGACTGGGAGCGCGGCGTCCAGCAGCTGATGGCGGGCGTCTGAGGCCCACGAATGCCACGTGGCCCGGGTGTTCCCCGCACTCGGGCCGTTCGGTGTCAGGCCATGACGGGGCTGGAGAAGCGGACCGGGAACTCGGCGAAGCCGTTCATCACGTTGTCCTCGGCCCAGACCGGCTCGCCGACGGGCTCGAGGTCGGGCAGGGCGGCGAGGATGCGCGGCAGGAACACCTGCAGCTCGAGCCTGGCGAGGTTGCGGCCGAGGCACAGGTGGATGCCGTCCGAGAAGCTCACGTGCGGGTTGGGGCTGCGGGTGATGTCGAACCGGTGCGGATCGTTAAAGACGCGTTCGTCCCGGTTCGCCGACGCGAGCGAGCCGACGACCCAGTCGCCGGCCCGGATCTCCCGGCCGTGGAAGTCGAAGTCGACGGATGCCACGCGCAGCCGGTTGCTCGCGGGTGAGGCCCAGCGCAGGCATTCCTCGACGGCGCCGGCGGTGAGCGACGGGTCGCTGAGCAGCAGCTCGCGTTGCGCGGGATTCTTCAGGAACAGCCAGGTGCCGACCGCGGCGACGTTGCGGGTCGTCTCCAGCCCGCCGGCGATGAGGGCCGTCAGCCAGGCGCGGATCTCCATCACGCTCAGCACGTCGTCGTCGATCAGCGTGTTGGCGATCACGGTCGCGAAGTCGTCGCGCGGCCGCTCGCGGCGATCCAGCGCCATCTGCGTCGTGTAGTCCGAGAGCCGCTTCAGCCCGATCGCGCGCGTCTTGACCGGGTCGTCGTCGATCACCCAGCGGGGGTCGGCCGAGGAGAAGTACAGCCAGACGGCCTCCCGCAGCTCGGGCCAGTCCGTCTCGGGCACGCCGAGGAGGCGGAGGATGACGCGCGCGGGCAGCTCACCCGCGATCTCCTCGACGAAGTCCGCCTCGGTGCGGCCGCCGATCGACGCGATCACCTCGTCCACGTACCGTTCGATGTCCGCGGTGAGCTTGCGCACGGCCGGCACGCTGAAGTGCTTGTTCATCGGGCGCCGGTACAGCGTGTGCACCGGCTGGTCGAGATGGGCCAGCACCGATCCACCCTCGGCGAACCGCTGTTCGGGCGTGATGCGCTGCGGGGACTTGGGCACCCGGCTCGCCCAGCGGCTGCTGAGCCGCTCGTGGTCGTGCAGATACGCGACGACGTCCTCGTGCCGGGTCACGAACCAGTAGTGGCGGCCGTACGCGTCGTTGCGCGTCCAGTGGATCGGATCCTCGTCGCGGAGCCGGCGGTAGACGTCGTGGAACTGCTGCGTCGCGAGCCAGGCCGGATCCAGCAGCGAATTGTCGATCTCGCTCCAGTCGGTCATGCGCTGCCTCCTCGATGAAGCCGGGACCGCTCGCCGCCGGCGGCGACGGAATCAGGTCTGCGAGCGAATGTAGTCAATTATTGACATGAAGCGCTACCCTCAGGATGGTCGGGTATCAAGGAGGAACTATGACCAGCAGCGCGACCGCGCTCGTCCAGACCGGACCCAAAGAGCAGCACTTCGAGGAGATCCCGTTCCCGAAGCTCCCGCCGGGCGCCGCGCTGTTGCGGGTCGAGGCGAACGGCATCTGCGGCAGCGACGTCGAGTCGTTCCTCGGCGAGGACCGGATCGTCCCCGCAGACCGGAAGTATCCGCGGATCAACGGGCACGAGATCGTGGGCGTCATCGAGGACCTCGGCCCCAAGACGAAGCACCGCGAGGGCCTGAACATCGGCGACCGGGTCGCGGTCAATCCCGTCATTCCCTGCGGCCGATGCGAGCCGTGCACCGACGGGCGGATGCACATGTGCGCGGCCGGCCGGTTCGCCGTGCCCGTCTACGGATTCATCCCGACCACGGTGTCGCCCGGCCTCTGGGGCGGCTACAGCACGCACGTGTACCTCGACCCCGACACGGTCGTCTACCCGTTCCCCGCGGACTTCGACCCGCTGACCGCCACGCTCTGGAACCCGCTCGGCGGCGCGATCCAGTGGTCGATCATGACGCCCGGCCACCGGGCGGGCCAGTCGGTCGTCGTGCTCGGAAGCGGTCAGCGCGGACTCGCGATCGTGGCCGCGCAGCGCGCGGTCGGGTCCGGCCTCATCGTCGCCACGGGCCTGACCCGCGATCGGCACAAGCTCGATCTCGCGCTCGAGTTCGGTGCGGACGCCGTCATCGACGTCGAGCAGCAGGATCCCGTCGAGGCCGTGCTCGAGCTCACGGGCGGCCAGGGCGCCGACCTGGTCATCGACACCGTGCCGAAGATCACGTCCACGACCCTGCAGGGCCTGCAGATGGTCAAGACGGGTGGGACGTTCGTCAACATCGGGGTCAAGGAGGCGACCGTCGACGGGTTCCCGATCGGCCGGATCACGTCGAAGAACATCCGGGTGATCGGCGCGGCGAACTCCAGCATCGCCGCGTACCGCACCGCGGCCGACCTGCTGATCGACGGTCGCGTCCAGCTCGACAAGATGCGCACGCACGTGTTCGGCTTCGACCGGTTCGAAGAGGCGCTCGACACCCTCGAGGCCAAGGTGCCGGGCACCAAGAGTGTGAACGTGGTCGTCACGCCCACGTTCACGGCGTGATCAGCGCAGACGCACCTGATCCGAGCAGACCAAGGAACCAGACGATGACCCTGACCCGCGGAACGATCGATTCGACCGAGGCATCCGCCGGCGCCTCAGACGACTACCTGGCGCGCGCCCGGGCGCTCGTGCCCGTCATCGAGGCCAACGCCGCGGCCGGCGAGGCCGCCGGCGCCATGCCGGCGGCGACTATCCAGGCGCTCAAAGACGCCGGGCTGTTCTGGATGCTCGTCGAACGCGACCTCGGCGGCGGCGGCATCCCGATCGACGAGGCACTCGAGGTGATGGAGATCATCTCGGAGGCCGACGGCTCGACCGGCTGGGCGCTCATGGCGTCGTCGGTCTCGACCTGGAACTCCTCGCAGTTCTACCCGGGCCTGCGGCGCCTCTACGGCGAGGGCGAGCGCCCCATCACGTGCGGGACGCAGGCGCCGCTCGGCACCGCGGTCAAGGTCGACGGCGGATACCTCGTCACCACGCCGCCCGTCCCGTTCGGCAGCGGCATGGACGCCGCGGACTGGGTCGGCACGACCGTGCGGATCGTGGACGCGGAGGGCACGCCGGTGCTCAGGGAGGGCGGTGCGCCGCTGACCCGAGCGGTGCGCGCCCCCAAGGCGGAGACCACGGTCTACGGCGACTGGGACGTCATGGGGCTGGCCGCGACCGGCAGCTACACCTACGGCTGGAACGAGTACTTCGTGCCCGAGGAGTTCTCGTTCGACGCGGCACCGCTGGTCCCGCCGCCCGGGCAGGACTACCGAGGTGCGACGCTCGACCTGATGTCCTCGGGCGTCGTCGGGCACGGTGCGGTCGTGCTCGGCCTCATGCGGCGTGCGCTGCGCGAGGTCGCCGCGATCGTCGACGGCAAGAAGCGGATGGGCTACGCGGTGCCCGTCAACGAGTACCCCGTCTTCGCGAAGGAGTTCGTCGAGGCGGACGCTGCCTTCTGGTCGATCCGCGACTACTTTTACCGCGTGATCCGCGAGGCGATGTCCTCGGTCGAGCAGACGCAGTCGCTGACCGCCGAACAGATGGCGCGGGTCAGGCAGGCGACCACCCACCTCCACACCGTCGCGACCGAGGTCACTCTGTTCGCGAGCCTGTGGGGCGGCACCCAGACGATCCGCAACCCCAGCTTCCTGGGCCGTGCCGTGCGCGACCTCGTCGTCGCGCGCAACCATGCGCTCATCGACCCGGTCACGCTCGACAACGCGGCGGCGCCGATCATCGACTCCTGGAGGTCGGTGGCGTGACACATCCGATCGCGGAGTGCTGGACGTCGATCGTCCGCTTCCACGACCCCCGGCCGTCCGGCATCATCGGCGCGGCGCAGACGTACGAGCGCGAGGGCTGGGACGGGATCGTCTTCGCGGACAGCCAGTCGATCGCGCCCGACGTCTTCGTGATGCTCACCGCGATCGCGATGAGCACCGAGCGGCTGCGGTTCACGACCGGCGTCACGGTGCCGCTCACCCGGCAGCCGGCGGTCGTGGCGAGCGCCGCCGCGGCGGTCCAGGAGATCTCGGGCGGCCGCATGCAGCTCGCGCTGGGACGTGGCGACACCGCACTCGCCTATCTCGGCCTCTCGCCGACCCGCCTCGGCACGTTCGAGCGATTCGCCGCGCTCGTGAAGCGCTATCTCGCGGGCGACACGCTGCCGCTGCCCGAGGTCGCGCCCGTCATGGAGGGCGCGATCCACGGTTTCGAGGACCTCGCGGTCGGAACCGGTCCCGACGGCAGCTCGCTCGTCTGGTTGGATCGTGCGCAGCCCCGGGTCCCGGTCGAGATCGCCGCGACCGGGCCGAAGGCGCTGGAGATGGCCGGGCGTGTGGGGGATCGGGTCGCACTCATGGTCGGCGCCGATCCGGAACGCGTCGCCTGGGCGATCGAGCGCGTGCGCGCCGGTGCACGGGAGGCCGGCCGCGACCCCGACTCGCTCGGCTTCACGGCGTTCACGTCGGTCGCGGTGACCGACGGCGGCGACGGCCGCCGCGAACGCGAACTCGTGGTGCCGTTCGTCGCGGTCGGCTCACGATTCCGCGTGATGGACCGCCAGGTCCGCGGATTCGCGACCGAGCGCGACCGGGCCGTGCTCGAGGGCATGCTCGACACCTACGACGTGAGCCAGCACGCTCAGGGCGGGCAGGGCCGCGGAGGCCTCGATGACGACTACATCAGCGCATACACGATCGTGGGCGAGCCGGCGTACTGCCTGGACCGGCTGCACGGCCTGGCCGAGCTCGGCGTCGACCGGTTCGTGCTGTCGCACTCGACCCCCGACCAGCCCGAGCACGATGAGATGCGCGCGCGCCTCGTCCGAGACATCCTGCCGACCATGCAGGGCCACTGACCACCCCCAGGACACGAACGAAAGCGAGACGCCCCCATGACCGACACCCGCGAATCGACCGGCAGCGCCGCCCTCGCCGCATCGGACTACGTCGAACGGGCCCGGGCGATCGCGCCGATCGTGGAGGCGCATGCCGCCGAGGGCGAGGCCGCCGGCGCCATGCCGGCCGCGACCATACAGGCGCTCAAGGACGCCGGCCTGTTCTGGATGCTGGTCGATCGCGAGCTCGGCGGGGGAGCGGCGCCGGCGGATGTCGCGCTCGAGGTCTTCGAAGTCATCGCCGAGGCCGACGGCTCGACGGGCTGGGCGCTCATGGCAAGCGCCGTCTCCACCTGGAACACGTCGCTGTTCTATCCCGGCTTCCGTCAGCTGTTCCTGGATGGCCGGAAGCCGATCTCGTGCGGCACGATCAACCCGCTCGGCACCGCGGTGCAGGTCGAGGGCGGTTACCGCGTGAACACCCCGCCGATCCCGTTCGGCAGCGGCATGGACGCCGCCGACTGGGTCGGCACGACGGTACGGATCATGGACGACGCGGGCAACCCGGTCCTGCGGGAGAACGGCGCGCCGCTCACGCGCGCGATCCGGGCGCCGAAGGCCGAGACGATCGTCTACGGCGACTGGGACGTCATGGGCATGGCGGCAACCGGCAGCTACAGCTACGGCTGGAACGACTCCTTCGTGCCCGACGAGTTCACGTTCGACTCGGCCCCGCTCCTGCCGAAGCCCGGCGAGGCGTACCGGGGGCGGACCCTCGATCTCATGTCGTCGAGCGTGATCGGTCACGGCGGCGTCGCGCTCGGGCTGATGCGGCGCGCCCTGCACGAGGTGGCGACCATCGTCGAGGGCAAGAAGCGCATGGGCTACACCGTGCCGGTCGACGACTACGCGGTCTTCAAGAAGGAGTTCGTCGAAGCCGACGCGAAATTCTGGTCGGTGCGCGACTACTTCTTCCGCGTGGTCCGCGAGGGCATCGCGGCCGCGCAGGAGACCAACTCGCTGAGCCTCGAGCAGATGGCCCGGATCCGGCAGGCGACGACGCACGTGCACACCGTGGCCACCGAGGTCGTGCTCTTCGCGAGCCTGTGGGGCGGCACCCAGACGATCCGGAATCCCAGCTACCTGGGCCGCGCGGTCCGCGACGTGATCGTCGCGCGCAACCACGCGCTCATCGACGTGGTCACGCTCGACAATGCCGCGAAGCCGATCATCGACTCCTGGAAGTGACGCGCGCGCACTCGTTATCAAAGCGTGCTTGAGATCGTAATCATTTAAATGTTGTATGGGTGAAGAGGCGGGCCGGTGAGCTCGCCGACGGCCGTCACGAAGGAGTGGTCCACCCATGCATCAGAGATCCGCGATCCGGGCGGCAGCAGCCGCTGCCGCCCTCGCACTCGGGCTCACCGCCTGCTCGTCCGGCGACGCCACCGAGGCCGGACCGACCGTCGAAGGGGCGTCCTGGGACGCGCTGGAACCCATGGAGTTCCGGATGGCGACGTTCGGGGGCGAGGACAACATCCACTCGCAGCCGCTGAACGCGCTCGCCGAGACCATGGAGGAGGTGTCCGGCGGCAAGCTGACGTTCGAGATCTTCTACGGCGGAGCGCTCGTGCCCTCGACGGAGCAGGGCATCGCGATCTCCAACGGCACGACCGACATGGGGACGTTCTTCCCGGCGTACACGGCATCCGACTACCCCGCCGACGAATGGGCGTCGCCGCTCGCGTTCACGCCCGACGACTCCCCGGTCGTGGGAAGCCTGCAGGCGATCGGAACCACGCTCGACTGGGCCTATCAGACCCCTGAATACCTCGAAGACATCACCGCGAAGGGCATCACGCCGCTCCTTCCGCGCATCCAGACCTCGCACGCGTACAACCTGCTGTGCAAGGACGAGGTGACGACGCTCGACGACTTCCAGGGCAAGCGCATCCGGATCGGCGGGCCGGCGCACACGGCCGAGGTCGAGGCGCTCGGCGGCGCGCCGGTCGCGCTGCCCAACACCGAGGTCTTCGAAGCGCTGCAGCGCGGCGTCATCGACTGCACGGTGGCGACCCTCACCGACATCGTGAACATCGGACTCGAAGAAGCGGCGCAGAACTTCGTCTTCGTGCCCTTCAGCGGCTGGTCCTCCAACGTCTTCGGCGTCAACACCGCGGTGTGGGAGGGTCTGCCGGAGTTCGTCCGTCAAGCCTTCCTCGACGAGGGCCTTCCCGCCTACCTCGAGGCGTTCGTGCAGGCCGAGATGACCGCGAACGTCGAGGTCGCGCAGATGGAGCAGCTGAACTTCTTCGAGCCGAGCGGTGAGATCGTCGACGTGCTCGACGAGTTCCACGAGACCGTGCTCGACTCGCGCCGGTCTGCGACGGGGACACCGCTGGCCGACCCGACCGCGTCCCTCGACCTCTACCTGGAGACCGGCGACAAGTGGCTCGGCCTGGTCGAGGAGGCCGGCTACGACGGGGCGCCGGCCAACTGGAACGAGTACGTCGCGGCGCACGACGGCGAGCTGCCCGACTTCGGCCCGTGGCTCGACCTCGTGCTGAACGACGTGGTCAAGGCGAACTACGGCTCCTGACGGCTGACGCCCGCCCGCCACCGGTCGAAGAAGTCGACCAGGTCGGGCAGGACGTAGGCGCCCCAGAGCCGCGATACGCCCGCCGACGCCAGCGAGTCCAGGCGCGCTCGCACGTCGGCGGGCGTGCCGAAGACCCCGAACTGCTCGGCGAGATGGTCGCGCAGGCCGAGCTCGTCGATGAGCCGGGCGTTCGGGTTCGAGGCGTCGCCTCCGGCGTGCTGGAGGTAGGAGTACCGGCTCGCCAGCTCGGCGAAACGCGGGCGAAGCGGGTCGGGGATGATCGTCTTCGCAGCCGACTTCGCGAGGAGGTTGCCGCCGACGGCGAGTGCCGAGCTCACCTCGCGGGCGGCGTCGTCTGCGGTGGACCCGAGGTTCAGATAGGCCAGGTACCAGACCTCGATGCTCGCCGGGTCGCGGCCGACTTCGCGCGCGCCCGCCTCGATCTGCTCGGCGGCGTACTCGCGCGCCGGCTCGCCCATGCCGAGACCGACCACGACGGCGTCGGCCACCCGGCCGGCCAGTCGCAGCATGCGCGGCCCGTGGGCGGACACGACGATCGGGATCGGTCCGCCGGACCACCACTCGAGCACGAGTGTGTTGTCGCGGTACTCGGCGCGCCCGGCCGAGTGCAGGTCGCGGATGGCGCGAATGTACGCCTCGAGCTCGGCGACCGTCGCCGACCGCTCGCCGAGGTTGTGCACGGCGCTGTCGCCCGTGCCGATGCCGAACACCGCGCGGCCGCCTGAGAACTCGTGCAGCGTCGCCATCGCCGAGGCGGCGACCGCGGGGTGCCGGGTCACGGGGTTGGTGACCCCCGGGCCGAACCGCACGCGCGAGGTGCTCGCCGCGATCACGGTCAGCGCGGTGTACAGCTCGCGATGCGTCGACTGCATGTCGCCCACGCGGAGCGCGCCGAATCCGGCGCGCTCGGCCGCCTGCGCGAGCGCCGGGATGCGGTCGAGGGCGAAGGCCGGGAAGTTGATGCTGAGCTCGACCGGGAGTGCGCTGGACCGGGTCATGGAGTTCTCCTGATGATCATTGCAGTGATTGATACGATAACCGCATCAGGATCCGAATCAATGAGGAGCGGACATGTCCTACACGCTTGACGAACTCTCGAGCATCGCGGAGATCCGGAACGTCCAGGAGCGGTACTGCCGCGGCATCGACCGCGCCGACGCCGACATCCTGCGCACCGTGTACTGGGAGGACGGCTACGACGAGCACGGCGCGTTCGAAGGTGACCGCGAGGCGTACATCGAGTGGGTGATCCCGGTGGTGCGCGAACGGTTCGCGGTGCTGCAGCACGTGCTCGGCCAGACCTGCACCGAACTCGACGGCGACTTCGCCTACTCCGAGACCTATTTCGTGCAGCACTCGCTCCGCCCCGACGGCGTGACGTACGCGAGCCCGGGCCGGTATATCGACCGGCTCGAGCGCCGGAACGGCGAGTGGCGGATCCTCGAGCGCAAGACGATGATGTCGTTCTTCTACGCGACGTCAGACGCCGACGTCGACAAGCACGCCGCCGCGGGCTTCCCCGCCGGCAGCATGAGCCCCGAAGACCCCTCGTACCTCCGCGGGCCGCTGCTCGACCGGCGCCAGGGCGCGGCCTGATCACAATCGTGTATACATTGCTTTCATTACATAGATTGAGAGTAAGGTGGCGTGCATCCGGGCCAACGGCGTGCCTGGAGGACAAGGACAACTCATGCGGAAGACGGCGTCACATCGCGTATTCATCGGGGGCGGCCTGGCCGCCGCGCTCGTACTCACCGGCTGCGCCTCAGGCGGAGGTTCGAGCCCTGCGCCCTCCGAGGGCGGTGGTTCGCTCGGTGACATGGAGCCCATCGTGCTCACGTACAGCGACTCGAACGTGGAGACCGCCGCGCACGTCATCGCCATGCAGGAGTTCATGGAGCAGGTGACCGAGGCCACGGACGGCAAGATCACCTTCGAGACCTACTACGCGGCCGCGCTGCATCCGGTGACGGAGGCACTCAGTGCGATCCAGACCGGACTGACCGACATCACGTTCGTCTCGCCGACGAACGTGCCCGACCTCATGCCGACCGGGGTCTGGGAGACCACGATCTCGCAGAACGCCATCAACCCCGAGTTCCCGATGTCGCTCATCGAGGGCACCCCGGTCCAGTTCGCCGCGTACCAGGGCGGGGCGCTCGCCGACGAGCTCGCGACCTACGACGCGGAGACCCTCGTGACCTGGGGCACCGCGCAGAACAGCGTCATGTGCAAGCCCGAGGTCACGACGGCCGAGCAGGCCGCCGGCAAGACGATCCGCACGCCCGGTCCGCCCTACCTCGAAGAGGTCGAGCAGCTGTCGATGACGAACGTCACGCTCCCGGTCACCGACGTGTTCGAGGGGCTCCAGCGCGGGGTCATCGACTGCTTCATGAACGTCATCAGCCCGTTCATCACGCTCGGCGTCTGGGATGAGGCGAAGTACTTCATCCCGGCGCACTTCGCGACCTCGTCGGGCTCCCAGCTGGTGATCAAGAAGTCGGTGCTCGAGTCGCTGCCGCTCGAGGCGCAGCAGATCCTGTTCGACGCGAGGGTCGACCTGCTCGCGAAGATCGTCGAGGCCTCGCTCGAGCGCAACGTGCAATGGGCCAACGAGGCGCCCGGGAAGGGCGTCGTGTTCGCCGATCCGACGTCGTTCAACGAGGCGATCGACGTGGCCCGCGAGGCGTACACCGAGGAAGCGCTGGCCAACGCGCCGGCGGGGATCGCCGACCCCGAGGCGTTCGCGGCGGAGCTCGACGGGCTCGCCGAGGAATGGGCGACCGTCGGCGGCGGACTCGAGATCGAGTCCGGGAGCCCGACGACCCAGGAGGGCTGGATCGACCTGTACCTGTCGGTCGAGGACATCGACTGGGAGGCCTACGCCGACGCGCTGCACGAGTACCTCGCCGACTTCCGTCCCTGACCTCGGGTGAGGCATCGGCCGGTGGCCGTCTTGACAGTCACCGGCCGATGTGCTCATATGAGACACCGAGGTGAACACGTGTTCACCAACCGACCGTCCATCCACTTCCGGGCCCCGCGAGGGGGCCCGCCGGCCGCCGAGCGGCCTCGACCCGCGACGAAGCAGGAGCACGAATGTCCGAGTGGTACGAGATCGACAACAAGCTGCAGGACCCGGACTGGTACCGCACGCAGGAGTACCACGAGGTGTTCGCGCGGCTCCGCCATGAGGACCCCGTGCACTGGGCGCAGGACGACGCGTACGGCAAGCACTACTGGTTCCTGACCCGGTACGAGGACGTCCGCAACATGCTGCTCGACCCGCGCGTCTTCAGCTCGCGCTGGGACACGCGGCCGCCCAAGACGACCAAGCGCTACACGCCGGAGGAGCGCTTCGAGATGGGCTTCGACACGAGCATGGCGCGGAACGATCCGCCCATTCACGATCTGTACCGCAAGCCCGTGAACAAGCACTTCAGTGCCCCGGCGATCAACAAGATGCGCGGCCACGTCGAGGAGATCGTGGACGAGATCATCGCCGATGTCGCGGGCAAGGGACGCGCCGACGTCGTCGAGGAGATCGCCGGCGACCTCCCGGTGAAGGTGATCCTGCGACTGCTCGGCGTCCCGGAGGCGGACTGGGACATGCTCCGCGAGGCCGCCTGGCAGTGGCTGGCGCCGGCCCACCCCGCGTACCTGATCGACGGCGACGTGCTGAAGACCCACCGGCAGGGCCACGCCAAGCTGCTCGGCTATTGCGAACAGCTCGCGCTCGCACGACGTGATGAGCCGAAGGACGACTTCGCGACGGTGCTGAGCCGCGTCGAGATCGACGGCGACCCGCTCAGCGTGCACGAGATGCGCAGCTACTTCACGATCCTCATCGGCGGCGGCCTCGAGACGACCCGCAACACCGCGGCCGTCGGCATCTGGCAGTTCCTGAAGAACCCCGACCAGCGGCAGCTGCTGCTCGACGACCCGTCGCTGATCAACAGCGCGATCGACGAGGTCCTGCGCTGGGTCACCCCGGCCCGCACGCGGTTCCGGATCGCCATGGAGGACGTCGAGATCGGCGGCAAGGAGATCCGCGCGGGCGACTGGGTGTTCGGCTCGCAGGTCTCGGCCAACTGGGACGAGACCGTCTTCGAGAACCCGGCGAAGTTCGACATCACCAGGAACCCCAACCCGCACCTGAGCTTCGGCGAGGGCGTGCACCTGTGCCTCGGTCGCTATCTCGCGCGCCTCGAGCTCGCGTGCCTCTTCCCGAAGGTGCTGCAGGCGTTCCCCGACATGGAGATCGCGGGCGAGCCCGAGTGGATCCCGGACAACATCACCACCGGCTTCAGCCGGTTCGACGTCACCTACACCCCGCTCGTTCCCGCGAGCGTCTGAAAGGAGCACCACACATGGGAAAGGTCGTCTACGTACTCCCGGGCGGCGGGGAGCAGGTCGTCGAGGCCCGCGAGGGCGAGAGCCTGATGCAGGTCGCCGTGCAAGCCGGCGTTTCGGCGATCGAGGGCGAGTGCGGCGGCGAGATGTCGTGCGCCACCTGCCACGTCTGGATCGGCGACGAGTGGGCCGGCAAGCTGCGGCGCGCCTCGCAGGACGAGCTGGACCTCCTCGAGGCCGACGACAACTTCTGCGACGAGAGCCGCCTCGGCTGCCAGATCAAGTACACCAGCGAGATCGACGGCATCGCCGCCCGGATCCCCGGATAAGACAGGAACCCCAACATGTCGCACTACGACGTCGTGGTCGTCGGTGCGGGCCACGCAGGCACGCAACTCGTCTTCGCCCTGACCGGCGGAGGCTACACCGGCTCGATCGCGCTCATCGGCGATGAGGTCGCCACGCCGTACGAACGGCCGCCGCTGACCAAGGGCTATCTCGCCGACGAGACCCTCTCCGAGGACCTCGCCTTCCGCTCCGAGTCCTGGTGGGCCGGCTCGAACGTCGAACGGCACCTGGGCTCCCGGGTGATCGCCGTCGACCCGCAGGCGCACACCGTGACGACGGAGGACGGCGGCGTCATCGGCTACGGCACCCTTGTCTGGAGCGCCGGGGGCGAGGCGAGGCGACTGCCCGTGCCCGGGGCCGAGCTCGACGGCGTGCACGTGGTGCGCAAGCTGGGCGACGCCGAGCGGATCAAACAGCGACTGGGTGAGATCCGGAGCGCCGTGGTGATCGGCGGCGGCTACATCGGCCTCGAGACCGCCGCATCGCTTCGGAAGCTCGGCGTCCAGGTCACGGTCGTCGAGGCGCTCGAGCGACTGCTGCAGCGCGTCACCGGAGTCGACGTCGCCGAGTACCTCCGCGCGCGGCATGAACGCGAGGGTGTCGACATCCTGCTGGGCACCGGTGTGAACGCGATCGTCGGCGCCGACGGCCACGTCACGGGCGTTGAGCTGACCTCCGGGCGCGTGCTCCCGGCCGACCTCGTCATCGTGGGGATCGGCCTGATCCCGAACGTCGCTCAGCTCGCCGAGGCCGGCGCCGAGGTCGGGAACGGGGTGCTCGTCGACGAGCTCTGCCGCACGTCGCTGGCCGACGTGTACGCGATCGGCGACTGCGCGAGCTTCGAGTCCGACTGGGTTCCGGGCGACCGGTTGCGCCTCGAGTCGGTGCAGAACGCGAACGACCAGGCGAAGACCGTCGCGGGCGCCATCCTCGGCGACCCGAAGCCGTACGACGCGCTGCCCTGGTTCTGGTCGCACCAGTACGACGACCGGCTGCAGACCGCCGGGGTGCTCACCGGCTACGACGCGCCGGTCCTGCGCGGCGACCCGTCGACGGGCAAGTTCAGCGTCGTGTACCTGCGCGGCAACACCGTCGCGGCCGTCGACGCGATCAACAACGTCAAGGACTACGCGCAGGCCAAGGCGCTCATCGGCCGGACGGTGCTCGCGGACGACCCGCGGCTGGCCGATCCGTCGGTGCCGCTGAAGTCCTTCGTGACGGAGTCGCAGCTCGCATGACCGAGTCGGCGCGTGGCCTGCACTGGGCGGTCAAGGAGTCGTTCATCGGATACATCCGCGGGCTCGAAGACGGGGCGATCGAGACGTTCGACGGGTGCGAGCAGCGTGAGGGCGGCTTCGAGTTCCCGGGCGAGTCGGCGAAGGACGGCGAGCACCTGTTCTCCGGCGGAGTCCGCTTCACGGGCTTCGCCGGCATGCTGGACGTCCGGCTCGTCGACCCGATGATCGAGGTCGACGGTGACGGTGCCCGGGTGTCCGCGCTGGTCGGGCCGGCGTCGATCGCGGCGCGGGTGACCATCGCGACGATCGAGGCGACCGAGCCGCCTCGGCCAGGCCGGCCGTGGACGGCGACGCCGAAGCTCACCTTCGAGGGGGTGCGTATCCTCGGCGATGTGTACCAAGTCGGCGCCGAACTGGCCCCGCTCACCGTCGAATAGGAGCTCAGATGAGCGACACCGCCTACCAGGCGATCCTCGAGGCCGCCCGAACCAAGTTCGCGGAGGTCGGATATCGCGACGTGACGATCCGTTCGATCGCCGCGGAGGCCGGGTACTCGGCGGCGATGGTCATGAAGCTCATGGGGAGCAAGGAACAGCTGTTCTGGCTCGTCGCGCCGGGTGTCGCCTCGACCGCCGGCCTGGAGGAGGAACGCGAGCTCGTCCCGAAGGCAGATGTCGGGCGCGAGCTCGTCCGACGCATCTTCGCGCGCCGGAGGATGGGTGCGGGCGATCCGTACGCGGTCGCCCCGCTGCACATCGCGTCGGCTCCCGAGCCCGAGCAGATCCGCGATGAGATCCGCGACCGGTACCTGCACAACATGGCCGCCATGATCGGCGACTCGACCCCGGACCAGCGGCATGCGAAGGCCGTCGTGTCGATCCTCTTCGGCATCGCGGCATCCGTGCACACGCTGGACGCCTATGACCCGGCCGACGACGACGAGGCGATCGAGACGTTCGCGGCGCTCGCGCAGACGGTGATCGACCGCACCGACGGACCGCGGATCCCGCTTCCCGACGAGAGCGTGGGCATCAGCGCGGGCAACCGCGCCACCTAGGACAGGCACGCCACACCACGAGAGGACTGACGCGATGACGGATGCTTCGAAGGGGGCGCGACTGCGCGCGCTGTTCGAGTCCACGGAGACGACCCTGATGCCGTTCGGCGTCCTGCCGTTGCACGCGCGCATGGCCCAGCAGGCCGGGTTCGCGGCGTTCGAGGTCTCGGGCGGCTACTCCTCGTTCTGGCTCGCGGGCATGGCCGACGTCGGCTACCTGACGATGACCGAGATTGTCGAGCACGCCGCGCGCGTGGCGCGTGCGGTCGACATCCCCGTCTTCTGCGACGCGGACACCGGCTACGGCGGGCCGGTGAACGTGCAGCGCACCACGCGCGCGTTCATCGACGCGGGCGTCGCGGGCATCCATCTCGAGGACCAGGCCGAGCCGAAGAAGGCCGGTGGCCGGGGCGGCATCCGCCTCGTGTCCGACGCCGAGGCCATCGGGCGTTTCACCGCGGCCGTGGAGGAACGCGACCGGGTCGATCCCGACTTCGTGCTCGTCGCGCGCACCGACGGCTACGGCGCGGTCGACGGCGGCGGGCTCGACGAGGCGATCCGGCGCGGACAGCTGTACCGCGAGGAGACGGGGGTCGACGTCATCTTCTACGAGGGACTCGAGACCTGGGCGGAGATCGAGACGGCGCTTCGCGAGACGCCGGGGCCCGCGTACGCGATCCCGCACCGCAACGCCGGTCCGACGCCGTCGGTGGCGGAGATGACGCGGATGGGCCAGGCGATCCAGATCGTCCCGTTCCTGCTGCCCGGGGTGCACGAGGTCTGGAACCTGCTCCGCGCCGTGGCCGAGAGCGGTGAGCTCGCGCCGGTCGACGACTACCGGGCGTATGTGGAGTCCTTCCGCGGGACCGATGCGTGGGTCGGGGCCGGTGAGGCCCTGCTCGCGATCACGTACGACGACGTCGCGGAGCTCGAGGCGCGGCTGGCCCCGGTCGCGCAGACGTCGGACGCGGGCGGCACGGTGTGACGGTGCTCGACTCGCCGCTCACGTTCCTGCGCGGGCGCGCGATGCCCAATCGCTTCGTGCTCGCGCCCATGACCAACACGCAGAGCGCCCGCGACGGCACCGTGCTCGACGCCGAGATCCGGTGGCTGGTCCGTCGTGCGCGCGGCGGCTTCGGCGGGATCGTCACGAGCGAGAGCGGAGTCGAGGCACGCGGGCGCGGCTTCGCGACCGAGCCGGGATGCCACTCCGATGCGCACGTCCCGGGCCTCGCCCGGCTCGCCGAGGCCGTGAAGGCCGCGGGAAGCCTCGCCACGATGCAGCTGAACCACGCCGGTATGCGCGGCCACCGCGCTGCCGAGCGCGTCAGTGCGTCGGCGGATGCCGAGACCGGGGCCCGCGCGCTCCGCGACTACGAGATTCCCGAGGTCGTCGCGGCGTGGGGCCGCGCGGCCGCGCGGTGCGAGGCGGCCGGGTTCGACGGGGTCCAGATCCACGGCGCGCACGGCTACCTGATCGGGCAGTTCCTCAGTGGCACGCTGAACCGGCGGACCGACGACTGGGGCGGCTCGGCGGAGCACCGCGCGCGGTTCCTGTTCGCGGTGATCGACGCCATCAGGGCGTCGACCGGTCCCGACTTCCAGGTCGGGGTCCGGCTCTCGCCGGAACGCTACGGCCAGGATCTGTTCGAGATCACCGCGATCGTCGAACGGCTCATCGACGAGCGGAAGGTCGACTCCATCGACCTGTCGCTGTGGGACGCGGGCAAGCTGCCCGACGACGAGCGTGCCGACCGCGTCCCGATCATGCGGCAGTTCCTGCGGATTCCGCGGGGCGAGGTGCGCATGGGCGTCGCCGGCCGGATCCGCACCGGGGCGGCGGTGCGCGCGGCGGCCGACGAGGGCAGCGACTATCTCGCCATCGGGAAGGCCGGCATCCTGTATCCCGACTTCCCGCGCATGGTGCGCGACGACCCCGAGCTCGTGCCCGGGTGGCTGCCGGTTTCGGCGTCGTACCTGCGATCGCAGGACGTGGGCGACGGGTTCATCCGGTACCTCACGACCTGGAACGGATTCATCTCCGACGAAGCCCCGCCCGTGGGCGCGAAGCCGTTCGTCTCCGCGTGGAGCGACGAGGTGCACGGCATCACGCGCGTCGACGCGGCGGCGTCATGAACCCGACGCGGCAGCGTCATGAGCTCACCTGAGGAGGATCGGATGTCGTCACCCACGACCCCGCTGGTCGAGGCCGGCACGCAGGCCGTCTTCGACATGGACTCGCTCGCCCTCTCGGTCGAGGCGGCTCCGCCGCCCGTGGCCGAGCCGGGCGGGCTCATCGCACGCGTGACCCTCGCCGGGGTGTGCGGCAGCGATGTGCACCGGATCGCGGGGCACGTGCACGACGCGGCCGGCCCGGTCTCCTTCGGGCACGAGGCCGTCGGGGTCGTCGAAGCGCTCGGCGACGGCCTCACGGCCGACTGGGGCGGGGTTCCGGTCGCGGTCGGCGATCGCATCATCTGGTACGCCGGGTCGACGCCGTGCGGGCAGTGCCGCGGGTGCCGGACGACCGGCGAGGCCTGCGACGACCGCCAGTGGCCGTTGCCTGCGTCGGTCCCCAACGCCGCGGGGTACCGGGACGTCGCGAGCCTCTCCCGGCTGGTGCCGTTCTTCCGCGTCGACGGACCCGTGACCGACGAGGAGCTCGTGGCGTTCGGCTGCGCGCTGCCGACCGCCATCAGCGGCCAACGGCGTCTGGGGCTCATCGAGGCCGGGCAGACGGTCGTCGTGCAGGGCGCGGGGCCCGTCGGTATCGCCGCGGCCATGGTCGCGTCCCTCAGCCCGGCGCGTCACGTGATCGTGATCGGCGCGCCGGCGCACCGGCTCGAGCTCGCACGCGAGTTCGGTGCGACCGTCGCGATCGACCTCGGGGCGACGAGCGCCGAGGAGCGGCTCGCCCGCGTGCACGAGCTCACCGATGGACGCGGAGCGGACGTGGTCATCGAGGCAGCCGGCGTAGCCGACGCGTTCCCCGAAGGCGTCTCGCTGCTCGCGCGCCACGGCCGGTACCTGCTGTCGGGCCTGTACTCGGGGACGCGCGAGGTCGCGTTCAATCCGGTCCCGATCACGCTGAAGTCGGCGCGTATCATCGGCAATCTCGGCTCGCGGCCCGAGGTCGGACTGCAGGCCCTGCGGTTCGTGCAGGCCAATCGCGATCGATTCCCGTTCGCGCGGGTGGTCACCCACCGCTACGACCTGGCCGACGTGGCCGGCGCGCTCGCCGCGATGCGGGACGGCACCGCGGTGAAGGCCGTCGTCACACCGGGCACGGCACCGGAGCCCGCACCGAGCACCCTGTTGAGAGAGGAATCCGAATGACCATCACGCAGGACGAGGGCGTCGAGGCGACGATCTCGGGGAGCGCCCTCGCACGCGCGAAGGCGGTTGCGCCGATCATCGTCGCGGAGGCCGACGCGGGCGAGGCCGCGACCGACGTCACGGCCGTCGCGGCCGACGCGCTCAAGGCGGCCGGGCTGTTCTGGATGTGGGTGCCCGAGGAGCTCGGCGGGCTCGAGGCCGACCTCGTGAGCGGATTCGAGGCGATCGAGGAGATCTCGCGCGCCGATGGATCGACCGGATGGGTCCTGATGGCCACGGCCATCGGCACGCGGAACGCGGCGATGTACCTCGAGGAGGAGGGCCGTCAGGCCCTCTTCGGCGGCCCCGAGAAGGCGATCCTGGGCGGGTTCGGAGGCCCGCTCGGGCAAGCGGTCGAGGTCGAGGGCGGGCTTCGCGGTCGCGCGGATCGCCTGCCCTTCGGAAGCGGCTCGACGTACATCACCAATATCGCGGCGCACATGAAGATCGTCGACCAGCAGGGCGAGCAGCGCTACCTCGAAGACGGCACGCCGTTCACCCGGGTCGTCTACATTCCGCGCGACCGGTTCGAGATCCTCGGGAACTGGGACGTGATGGGCCTCGTCGCGACCGGCAGCTACGACTACCGGGTGCCCGAGCAGTTCATCCCCGACGCGTTCGTGATGAAGCAGCGCGATGCCCGGCTGGGCGCCGCGAACGGCAGCTCGGGTCCGCACATCAGCCGCGCGTCGCTCGGTGTCGCCGGGCACGGCGGCGTCGTGCTCGGGATCATGAAGCGCGCCCTCCAGGAGGTCGCGCGGATCGCCAGCACCAAGTCGCGGGAGGGCGTCGGCGGGACGCTCGCCGAGTCGGACGTGTTCCGGAAGGAGTTCGCCTCACGGGAGGCCTCCTATCAGGCCGCGCGCGCGTACTTCCTCGACACCCTCGCCGAGATCGAGCGTTCGGCGGCGACGACGAACGAGGTCTCGTCCGAGCTGGGGGCGCGCATCCAGCAGGCGACCACCTACATCCACGAGGTGGCCGACGGCGTGGTGGGCTTCGCCCACCTCTGGGCCGGCTCGCAGGCGCTCCGCAACCCGAGCGCGATCGGGCGCTGCACGCGCGACTACCAGGTGGCCAAGAACCACCTGCTGATCAATCCGCTGACGATGCTCCGCGCGGTCGGGCCGATCCTGGACGCCTACCTGGAGGACTGACCGCACGCAGGCCGAGTGGGAACGGATGCCGCGGCGCACGAGCGCCGCGGCATCCGCCGTGTTCACTCGTGCGTGGAATGCGTGCCGAACCGCCGGTTGTGGTAGGTCAACGGGGCCAGCTCGTGGTGGTCGGCGCGCACGACCGTCCCCATGACGACCTCGTGGTCGCCGCCGTCGACGAACGACTGCACCTCGCAGGCGACCCAGCTCGCCGCGCCGTGGATCCGCGGCACACCGGCGTCGAGCGACCACGCCACCTCGGCGAACCGGTCGACCGCCTTCGAGGCGAACCGCATCGCGGTGTCGGCCTGGTGCGCGCTGAGGACGTTGACCCCGAACCAGCCGGTCCGGCGAACGATCTCGAGCAGCTCGGAGCGACGGTCGAGCGAGACGAGGATCATCGGCGGCGTCATCGAGAGCGAGGCGAACGCACTGACCGTGGTGCCGTGCGGTGCGTCATGCTCGTGTGCGGTGACGATCGAGACCGGCGTGGCGACGTTGCCCATCGCCATGCGGAACTCGTCCTGGATCAGCGGGGGCGCTCCAGCGTCGGTCATGGTCATCGTCGGACTCCTTCGTCTCACATTCGCCGATCGGCCTCTTCCCATCGTCGATCGTTGGCGGCGGTGTGTACAGTGCAAGTAAAGCCACTTACGATGCGGAAGGCGCATAGAACGCGATGATCGACGTCAACCGGCTGCGCCACGCGGTCGCCATCGCCGAACACGGCACGTTCGGTGCCGCGGCGCTCAGCCTGCACCTGTCGCAGAGTGCGTTGACCCGGAGCATCCAATCGCTCGAGTCCGAGTTCGGGGTCCGCCTGTTCGAGCGAGGGCGTGCGGGCGCCAAGCTCACGACCGAGGGCACGAGATTCATCGCCCAGGCCGAGCAGCTCGTGCGGCACGCGGCGTCGGTCGAGAGCGACCTGCGTGACATCAGCGCGGGCCGCGACGCGGCCGTGAACGTCGGCACGGGGCCGATCTCGGCGACGCTGTTCCTGCCGGGCATCCTCGAGTCGCTGCTCGGGCTCAGCGAGCGGTTCCCGATCCGCGTCAAGGTGGGCTCGAACAGCGAGCTGCGGTACATGCTCGACGCGGGCGAGCTCGACTTCTACGTCGGTGGCGTGCCGCGCGAGTCGCACGGGGCCGGCGGCGACGGACTGCGCATGGACTCGATCCGCGCGCGCTCCCGGCTCGCGCTGCTCGCCAGGGAGGGTCATCCGCTCCTCGAGTCGCCCGAAGAGGTCGAGCTCCGCGGGCGGTTCCCGGTCGTCGCGGGCACGTTCGCGCGTGACACCTCGGTGGGCGCCGACGTCGAGCGCCACGGGTTCGGAGCGCCCGCGTTCGTGCTCGACGACTACGACCTGCTCGCCGATCTCGTCCGACGCACCGACGCCGTGCTGCTCGCGACCGAGCTCATCGAGACGCTCCGGCCCGAGCTCGGGCTGCGGCGACTCGACATCGACGTGGCGCCGCACGCCGACGCCAACTACGGGATCGTGACCTCGCAGGCGCACAGGCTCTCGGCGGCCGCGCGCGAGGTCGCCGAGCTGGTGCGGCAGACCATCACCGCGGCCTACACGCGGAGCTGACCCGCGGGGTGCGGCCGGGACGGGCGTGGCCGGACCCGCGCTCGGCCGCGAGCGCGCGCGATCAGTCGATGGCGCCGCCGAACCGCTCGCTCAGCGTGCGGGACGCGGCCACGAGCACGTCGCGCGCCCGCTCGACGAAGTCGAGCGAGGGGTCGGCCGGGAACCCGTAGAGCGTGAGGTGCAGCAGCGGGCCGTTGGCCCCGATCACCGGCGCGGTGATCGTGCGCACCTGGCCGGCCGTGGACTCGTCCAGCAGGTCGGGATCGTCGAGGCCGCTCATCTGCTTCCCCGCCTCGAAGAGCCGGCGCTCGAGGCTCGGCGTGCGACCGTACTCGGCCATGGCCTCGACGAGGGTCTCGGCCTCGGTCGCGGCCTCGCTGCGGAACGTGAGCGTCCAGCCGCGCTCGCGCACGCGGTCGAGGTCGACGTCGAACTCCGCGCGCTGCTCGGCGCTCAGCTCGGCCGGGAAGCTGTCGTACCATTCGGCGCGCAGCTCGGGGGAGCCCCAGGCGGCGATGGTGCCGCCGAACGGCGGGTAGAACGGGAGGATCGCGCCCACCGGGTCAGCTCCTCCGGCATTGCCGGCGGTCGCGACGATCGCGAGGCCGTCCTCTTCCCTGGCGAGCACGCGGACCTCGAGCCCGACCGTGTCGGCGAGCCGCTCGAGGTCGTCGCGCGCCGCCTCTGCGACGCGGACCGCTTCGCTCGGGCGCCCGCGCGAGGCCATGACGAGCGACCGGGGTGCGAAGGTGCCGTAGCCGCCCTGGAAGAACAGCAGGGGCAGGGTCGGTGTCTGGACCTCGAGCCCCTGCACCCTGCCGATGACGATGTCGTGGTCGCCCGCCTCGTGCACGTCGCCGAGCTCGCAATCGATCCACGCCACCGCGCCGTCGATGATGGGCGAGCCCGTGTGCGGGGCGGGGCGCCAGTCGACCGCGGAGAACCGGTCGGCCCCGCGCATCGCGAAGGTGCGGCAGATGTGCTCCTGCCCGCCGGCGAGCACGTTCACGCAGAACCGCCCGGCGGCCCGGATCGCGGGGAACGTCGACGAGCCGCGATCGGGGAGGAAGGCCACGAGGGGCGGATCGAGCGACACCGAGGTGAACGATCCGACGGCCATGCCGATCGGCTGCCCGTCGTCGCCCACCGAGGTGATCACCGCGACGCCGGTCGGGAAGTGCCCGAGCACGTCTCGGAACTGCCGGGGCGCGATCACGCCGTCGCTGGCTTCTTGGGACATGATGACTCCTTCGTCGGGCCGGGTGGGTCTCAGGGCCTGAGACGTCCTCGATCCGCTGACCCGACACATCCTACCAACAGTACAAGCCTTGCAAGGTTGGCTTGCCTCGGTCGCGCGCCCCGGATCGGCGGACCGGATGCCGCTACGCTCGTGGGGTGTCATCAATGAAGCCGGCTCCCGCAGTGGTGCGCGCGATGTCCGCCCTGAACCATATGACGGCGCATCCTGGGGTCTCGTTCACGCTCTCGGAGCTGTCGAGCGCGCTCGACGTGAACGCCGCCTCGCTGTCGGCGCTGCTGCTCGCGCTCACCGACGCCGGTTACGTGACGCGCCATCCGCGCCGCAAGACCTACTCGCTGGGGCCAGCGGGCGTCGCGCTCGGGCATGCCGCGGCGCTCCAGTACCCCGTCATCGAGGCCGCGGAGCCCGAGATGCGCGAGCTCGCGGATCTCGGCAACGAGTGCGTCGGCACGGTCGCGACGGCCGGCGAGATCCTCTTCGTGGCGATCGAGGGGCACCCCGGCGCGAAGTCGCGTGAGGCCTGGGTCGGCCAGCGGGTCCCGATGGTGCCCCCGTTCGGGCAGGTGTTCGTCGCGTGGACCTCGGACGCCGAGATCGATCGCTGGCTCGGCGCCATCGGCCCGGGGGAGCAGGAGTCGTTGCTCCGGCAGCGGCTGCTCGCGTCGCTCGAACGGGTCCGCGAGGACGGCTATGTCATCGGCCTCGCGAACGATCCCGTCGAGGAGGTCATCGCCCTGATCGACGAGCTCACCGTCGTCGATCGCGACGAGGTGCGCCGTCGACTGTGGGAGGCCATTCCGAGGCAGGGCCCGGCGTACGTCGCCGACGGGATCCGCCCCGACGGGGTCTACGACGTCGCGAACCTGGCCGTGCCAGTGTTCGACGCGGAGGGCGCCGTGGTGTTCGCGATGACGCTCACCGGGTTGTCCGGGGTGCGCGGCGACCGGCTCAGGGAGCTCGGGGAGATCGCGCTCGGTGCGGCCCGGCGCGTCACACGCCGGATCGGCGGCAAATGGCCGTCGCTCTCGGCGGCGTAGCCGAGCACGGCACGCGCTGTGATCGCCGGTCTCGTGTCACTTGGTCAATCCTATAGACGATTGATATGATTGGAACCGGCCGAGCGCTCATCGGCCGATGACGATGGAGGACGAAGTTGTCTGGTGAGGAAAGCGTCTACGCGGATCGGTTCCGCCTCGAAGGCCGTCGGATCGTCGTGCTCGGCGCCGGGCTGGGCATGGGCCGGGAGGCGGCCGTGGCCGCACACCAGCTCGGCGCCTCGGTGTTCTCGGTCGATCTCGACGGCGCACGTGCGACGTCGACCGCCGAGCTCGTGGGCGGCGGGTCGGCATCGGTCGACGTGACCGACCGCGACGCCGTGCTCGCCCTGGCCGACCAGGCCTCGGAGGCGCTCGGCGGCATCGACGGCGTCGTCGACGTGGTCGGCATGGCCGCGTGGCACGCCGCCGACCAGACTCCCGCCGAGGTCCGCGACCGGATGTTCGCGCTCAACTACGTGCAGGCCCTGCACGTGCTCGAGGCGTTCACGCCCAAGCTGACCGACGGCGGCACGTTCGCCTTCGTCAGCTCGGTGTCGGGCGTGCGCGGAGCGCAGGGCCACAGCGCCTACGGTTCCGCGAAGGCGGCCCTCATCGCGCTCGTGCGCTCGGCCGCCGTGGAGCTCGCACCCCGAGGCATCCGCGTCAATGCCGTCGCGCCCGGCGTGATCCTCACGCCGCGCACGCAGGACAGCCTGTTCGCCGACCCCGAGTTCGTGGCCGCCCAGGAGGCGAACGTGCCCATGGGCCGCTTCGGCGACACGCGGGACATCGCGGGCGCCCTCATGTTCTTCACGACGGCGGCGAGCGCCTACGTGACCGGGCAGAACCTCATCGTCGACGGCGGCGTCGACGCGAAGTTCCCGCACCTCATCAAGTCCTGAGCCAAGGAGACCACTGTGATCGACAACGAGTTCACCCGGACCTTCGGCATCGAGCATCCGATCACGTGCGGCGGCATGACCGGCGTGGGCACCGCGCCCCTCATCGCCGCGGTCGCCGAGGCGGGAGCGCTCGGCTTCCTCACCGCGCTCACGCAGCCCACGCCCGAAGCGCTCGTGGCGGAGATCCAGCGCACCAAGGACCTCACCGACAAGCCGTTCGGGGTGAACCTCACGATCCTGCCGACGATCCGCCCCGTGCCCTACGACGAGTACCGGCAGGCGATCATCGAGAGCGGGGTCACGGTCGTCGAGACCGCGGGCAGCAGCCCCGAGCCGCATCTTCCCGACTTCAAGGCGGCCGGGGTCAAGGTGATCCACAAGGCGGTCGCGGTGCGCCATGCGCTGAAGGCGGAGTCGCTCGGCGTCGACGCGATCAGCATCGACGGGTTCGAGTGCGCCGGCCACCCGGGCGAGGACGACATCCCCGGGCTGGTGCTCATCCCGGCGGCCACGCGCGCACTGACCATCCCGGTCATCGCCTCGGGCGGGTTCGCGACCGGTCGCGGGCTCGCCGCGGCCATGGCGCTCGGAGCGCAGGGCATCAACATGGGGACCCGGTTCGTCGCGACCCACGAAGCGCCGGTGCACGAGAACGTGAAGCGCCAGATCGTCGCCAACTCGGAGCGCGACACCGTGCTCGTGTTCCGCATGTTCAAGAACACCGCGCGCGTGGCGCGCAACTCCATCTCCGAGGAGATCGTCGAGATCTCGTCGCGGCCCGGCGCGACGTTCGAGGACATCGCGCATCTGGCCTCCGGCGTCCGGGGTCGCGAGCGCGTGCTCGCGGGCGGCGACATGGAGGGCGGCGTCTGGTGGGCCGGGCAGTCGCAGGGCCTCATCCATGAGGTGCTGAGCGCGCGCGAGGTGGTCGAGTCCGTGGTCGCCGAGGCGGAAGAGGTCATCGTGAACCAGCTCGCCGCCCAGGTCAGAGTCGCAGTCTGAAGGGACGAGGAATGAAGATCGACAACGCCGTCGCACTCGTGACGGGAGCGGCATCCGGATTGGGAGCGGCGACGGCCGCGCGCCTGGCGTCAGGCGGCACGCGGGTGGTCGGCCTGGATCTGGCCAAGGGCATCGAGGCGGCGCCGGCCATCGAAGGCGTGACCTACGTCGCCGCCGACGTCACGAGCCCGGAGGACGTCGCGGCGGCGCTCGAGACCGTGCGCGAGACCGGCCGCCCGCTGCGACTCGTCGTGAACTGCGCCGGCATCGCGCCCGCCGTCCGCATCCTGTCGGGGCGCGGGGTGCACGATCTCGACGTGTTCCGGCGGACCGTCGAGGTCAACCTGGTCGGCACGTTCAACGTGCTGCGCCTCAGCGCCGAGCTGATCGCCGGCCAGGAGCCCGATGGCGACGGCCAGCGCGGGGTGATCGTCAACACCGCGTCGGTCGCGGCGTACGAGGGGCAGATCGGGCAGGCCGCCTACGCCGCCTCGAAGGGCGGCGTCGTGAGCCTCACGATCGCCGCCGCGCGGGATCTCGCACGATCCGGGATCCGGGTGAACACCATCGCCCCGGGCATCGTCGCGACGCCCATGCTGACGTCGCTCGGCGAAGAGGTCGGCGCGTCGCTGGCGAAGTCGGTGCCGTTCCCCGCGCGGCTGGCGCGGCCCGACGAGTACGCCGATCTGGTGACGATGATCGCCGCGCACGACTACCTCAACGGCGAGACCATCCGCATGGACGCGGCCCTGCGCATGGGGCCGCAGTGAGCGTGCTCAGGGTCGCACGCGAGGGCGCGATCGCGCGGCTGACGCTCAGCCGGCCCGCCGCGGGCAACGCCCTCGACCTCGAGCTGGCCCGAGCGCTGCGCGACCAGGCGCAGACGCTCCGTGCCGACGAGACCTGTGCGGTCGTGCTCATCGACGCCGAAGGCCCCCTGTTCTGCGGCGGCGGCGACCTCGCGGCGATGTCCGCGGCCCCCGTGCCCGCCGAGTACGTGCACGAGCTCGCGGGCACTGTGCACGAGGCGCTGCTCACATTCGCACAGTCGGACCAGGTGCTCGTCGGCGCGGTGCAGGGCACCGCGGCGGGCGGCGGGTTCGGGATCGTGCTGAACTGCGACTACGTCGTGGCCTCCGAAAAGGCGACCTTCGTGAGCGCCTACTCCAAGGTGAGTCTCAGCCCCGACTGCGGCACTTCGTACCTGCTGCCGAGGATCGCCGGCCCGACGCGCGCGACCGAGTTCGTGCTCGCCGGCCGGGTGCTCGATGCGGCGTCCGCGCACGACTGGGGCATCGTGAGCGCGGTCGTGCCCGCGGACGAGGTCGGTGCGGCCGCCTCGAGCGTCGCCGAGAAGCTCGCGCGCGTGCCCGCGCCGGCCCGTGCGGCGTCGAAACGGCTCCTCGCGGCCGCATGGCTGCCGGGCTACGGGGAGCACCTCGACCGGGAGCGCGACTCGATCGCGCGGCTCGCCGACAGCGAGGAATCCGCCGCGCTCCGCGCCGCGTTCATCGCGAAGTAGTCCGCCGACCCGACCCGTCTGATCGGCACTCCGAATAATTAGTAGCAATACCTAGTAAATTATCTGTCCTCCAACTATCGTGGAACCGGCGCATACCCCAGACGTGCGCGCGAAGGGATGTTCGACATGACCGACACGCTGAGCGAGACGAAGACCCGCGAGCTCACCCACTTCATCGGCGGCCGCCACGTCGCCGGCACGTCCGGCCGGTTCAGCGACGTGTTCGATCCGAGCACCGGCGAGGTCCAGGCCCGGGTGCCGCTCGCGAGCACCGCCGAGGTCGAGGCCGCGATCGCGAACGCCGAGGCGGCCCAGGTCGCCTGGGGTGCCACGAACCCGCAGAAGCGGGCCCGCGTGCTGCTGAAGTTCCTCGACCTGATCGCCAAGGACGCCCCAGAGCTCGCGAAGACGCTGTCCCGCGAGCACGGCAAGACCGTCGAGGACTCGCTGGGCGACATCCAGCGCGGCGTCGAGGTCATCGAGTTCGCCGCGGGCGCCCCGCACCTGCTCAAGGGCGAGTACTCGACCGGTGCGGGCACCGGCATCGACGTGTACTCCATGCGCCAGCCGCTCGGCGTCGTCGCGGGCATCACGCCGTTCAACTTCCCCGCCATGATCCCGCTGTGGAAGATGGGCCCCGCGCTCGCCGCGGGCAACGCGTTCATCCTCAAGCCGAGCGAGCGCGACCCCTCAGTGCCGCTGCGCATCGCCGAGCTGTTCCTCGAGGCGGGCCTGCCCGAGGGCGTGCTGAACGTCGTCAACGGCGACAAGGAGGCCGTCGACGCGATCCTGCACGACGACCGCGTCAAGGCGGTCGGCTTCGTCGGCTCGACGCCGATCGCGCAGTACATCTACGAGACGGCCGCGGCCAACGGCAAGCGCGCGCAGTGCTTCGGCGGCGCCAAGAACCACATGATCGTGATGCCCGATGCCGACCTCGACCAGGTCGCCGACGCGCTCATCGGCGCGGGCTACGGCTCGGCGGGCGAGCGCTGCATGGCCATCTCGGTCGCCGTGCCCGTCGGCAAGGAGACGGGCGATGCGCTTGCCGCCAAGCTCGCCGAGCGCGTCAAGGACCTGAAGGTCGGCGCAGCGCTCGACGCCGGCAACGACTACGGCCCGCTCGTGACCTCCGACGCGCTCAAGCGCGTCGAGCACTACATCCAGATCGGTGTGGACGAGGGCGGCACGCTGCTCGCCGACGGCCGCGGCCTCACGGTCGAGGGATACGAGAACGGCTTCTACCTCGGCCCGACCCTCTTCGACCACGTCACGACCGACATGACGATCTACAAAGAAGAGATCTTCGGCCCGGTGCTCATCATCGCCCGCGCCGACGACTACGAGCAGGCGCTCGCCATGGCGACCGACCACGAGTACGGCAACGGCGTGTCGATCTTCACGCGCGACGGCGACGCGGCGCGCGACTTCAGCGCCCGCGTGAACGTCGGCATGGTCGGCGTGAACGTGCCGATCCCGGTGCCGATCGCCTACCACACCTTCGGCGGCTGGAAGCGCTCGGGCTTCGGCGACCTGAACCAGCACGGTCCCGACGCGTTCCGCTTCTACACCAAGACGAAGACGGTGACGAGCCGTTGGCCCTCGGGGATCAAAGAGGGCGCGAGCTTCGTCATCCCCACGATGCACTGAGGCGGGCGACGGACATGACGATCATCACCGAAGAACGCCTCGCGATCGTCGAGGCGGTGCGCGACTTCGCGTCGACGGTGCTGGCCCCGAACGCGGCCGAGTGGGATGCGTCGAAGCACTTCCCGGTCGACGCGCTCGCGCAGGCGGGGGAGCTCGGACTCGGCGGCATCTACGTGCAGGAGGACGTCGGCGGCTCGGGTCTGTCCCGGGGCGACGCGGTCGCGATCTTCGAGGAGCTCGCGAAGGGCGACACCACGATCGCCGCCTACATCTCGATCCACAACATGGTCGCGTGGATGATCGACACGTTCGGCAACGACGTGCAGCGGCACACGTGGGTGCCGGGCATGGTGGCCATGACCGATCTCGGCAGCTACTGCCTGACCGAGCCGGGTGCCGGCTCCGACGCCGCGGCCATCACGACCTCGGCGGTCCGCGACGGTGACGACTACGTCATCAACGGCGTCAAGCAGTTCATCTCGGGAGCCGGATCCTCCGCGGTGTACGTCGTCATGGCGCGCACCGGCGGACCGGGCTCCGGCTCGCGCGGCATCTCGGCGATCGTCGTGCCGGCCGGCACACCGGGGCTGAGCTTCGGCCCCAACGAGCACAAGATGGGCTGGAACGCGCAGCCCACCCGCCAGGTGATCTTCGACAACGTGCGCGTACCGGTCGGCAACCGGCTCGGCGCCGAGGGCGACGGCTTCGGCATCGCGATGAAGGGACTCAACGGCGGCCGCGTCAACATGGGCGCGTGCTCCCTGGGCGGGGCCCAGTGGGCGCTCGAGCGCGCGCTGCAGTACGTGCAGGAACGGCACGCGTTCGGCCAGCCGCTCGCGGCCAACCAGTCGATCGTGTTCACGCTCGCCGACATGGAGACCGAGCTGCAGGCCGCGCGCGCGCTGCTGCAGCGCGCCGCAGAGAAGATGGACGAGAACGCGCCCGACGTCGCGCCGGCCTGCGCGCTCGCCAAGCGCTACGCGACGGATGCCGCGTTCGGCGCCGCGAACGCGGCGCTGCAGCTGCACGGCGGCTACGGCTACCTGCACGAGTACGGCATCGAACGCGTGGTCCGCGACCTGCGGGTGCATCAGATCCTCGAGGGGACGAACGAGATCATGAAGCTCATCGTCGGCCGCGACCTGCTCGCGAGCGCCCGATGAGCGCCGCACCGGCCGAGACCGGGCCCGGCGCCGGCACCGGCGCCGCCACCGGCGCCGACACCGGCGCCGAGCCCGCCGAGGTCATCGTCGAGCAGCGTGGCCGGCTGGGGCTGCTCACGCTGAACCGGCCCAGGGCGATCAACGCGCTCACGCACGGCATGGTCCGCCTCATCGCCGAGGCGCTCGACCGATGGGCCGACGACGACACCGTGGCCACGGTCGCGGTGGTCGGCTCGGGCGAGCGCGGGCTGTGCGCGGGCGGCGACGTCGTGAGCCTGTACCGTGACGTCACCGAGGCCGACGGCCTGGGCGCCGCCGCGTTCTGGCGCGACGAGTACACGATGAACGCGCGCATCGCGAGCTACCCGAAGCCGTTCGTCGCGATCCAGGACGGCATCGTGCTCGGCGGCGGCATCGGCGTCTCGGCGCACGGCTCGCACCGCATCGTGACCGAGCGCTCCAAGCTCGGCTTCCCCGAGGTGACCATCGGCTTCGTTCCCGACGTCGGCGCGACCTGGCTGCTGTCGCGTGCGCCGGGCGAGCTCGGCACCCGGCTCGCGCTCTCGGCCGCGAGCATCGGGCCGGCCGACGCGATCCTCGTCGGCTTCTCCGACTCGTTCGTGCCGAGCGATCGCCTCCCCAAGCTGCTGAAGGCGCTCGAGTTCGAAGACGCCGCGACGGTCATCGAGGCGCTCGCGACCGAGCCCGGGCCGGGCGTGCTCGACGCGCAGCGCGACTGGACCGACGAGGTGTTCGCGGGCGACTCGGTCACCGACATCATCGAGCGGCTTCGGGACCACGCCGCCCCCGAGGCATCCGCGCTCGCCGAGAGCATCGACCAGAAATCGCCGCTCGCACTGGCCGTCACGCTCGAGTCGCTGCGCCGGGCCCGGGAGCTCCCGGGCCTGACGGCGGCGCTCGACCAGGAGTATCGCGTGTCGCGGCACTCGTCGGCCGCGCCCGACTTCGCCGAGGGCATCCGCGCCCAGCTCGTCGACAAGGACCGCAACCCGAAGTGGAGCCCGTCGAGCCACGCCGCCGTGGCGGCGCCCGACGTCAGCGCGGTCTTCGAGACGCCTTCCGACGGCGACCTCGGCCTGGCGGCCGCAGACGGCCTCGGCTTGCCCGCAGAATTGGAACTCGCGTCGAAGGAGACATCATGAGCACGATCGCATTCATCGGACTGGGCCACATGGGCGGTCCCATGGCCGCGAACCTCGTGAAGGCCGGCCACGACGTCGTCGGGTTCGACGTCGTCCCCGCGGCGCTCGAGGCCGCGGCTGCCGCGGGCATCACGGTCGCGGCGTCGGGCGCGGAGGCCGCGGCCTCGGCCGACATCGTCATCACCATGCTCCAGAGCGGCCGTCACGTGAAAGACGCCTACGACGGCGCAGGGACGTCGAACGGGCTGCTCGGCGCCGCGCGTCCCGGGACGCTGTTCATCGACTCGTCCACGATCGCGGTCGACGAGTCCCGCGCCGCGCACCGGCTCGCGGAGGCCGCCGGGCATCGCAGCCTCGACGCCCCCGTCTCGGGCGGCGTCGTCGGCGCCGAGAACGCGACGCTCGCGTTCATGGTCGGCGGCGGCGAAGCGGACTTCGCCGAGGCCCTGCCGGTGCTCGAGGCGATGGGCCGGCGCATCGTGCACTGCGGCGGATCGGGACTCGGCCAGGCCGCGAAGATCTGCAACAACATGATCCTCGGCATCTCGCAGATCGCGGTCGCCGAGGCGTTCGTCCTCGGCGAGCGGCTCGGCCTCACGCACCAGGCGCTGTTCGACGTCGCCTCGAACGCGTCGGGCCAGTGCTGGGCGCTCACCACGAACTGCCCGGTGCCCGGCCCCGTGCCGACGAGCCCGGCGAACCGCGACTACCAGCCCGGCTTCGCTGGCGCGCTCATGTCGAAGGACCTCGGCCTCGCTGAGCACGCCATCGCGCTCACCGGGGTGGACGCCAAGCTCGGCCTGCTCGCACGCAGCATCTACGGCGAGTTCGCGGCGGGCGAGGGAGCCGGCCAGGACTTCTCGGGCATCATCAACACGATTCGGGACCAGTCGCTCGCGGACGCCGCGAGCGTCGAGGCATGAGGGAGCTCCAGTGACCGACTACGAGACCATCATCGTCGAGACGCGCGGACGCGTCGGATGGATCACGCTCAACCGGCCCGAGGCGCTGAACGCCCTCAACTCGACGCTCATCCGTGAGATCGTCACGGCAGGCAAGGAGTTCGACCACGACCCGGGCATCGGCGCGATCGTGCTGACCGGCTCCGAGAAGGCGTTCGCCGCCGGGGCCGACATCAAGGAGATGGCCGACAAGGGGTACGTCGACATGTACCTCAACGACCCGTTCAAGTCGTGGGGCGACTTCGGCCGACTCCGCACGCCAATCATCGCGGCCGTCTCGGGCTTCGCCCTCGGCGGCGGCTGCGAGCTCGCGATGATGTGCGACATCATCCTCGCGTCCGACACCGCGAAGTTCGGCCAGCCCGAGATCAACCTCGGCGTCATCCCCGGCATCGGCGGCACGCAGCGGCTGCCCCGTGCGATCGGGAAGTACAAGGCCGCCGAGCTCGTGCTGACCGGGCGCATGATGGGCGCGGAGGAGGCCGAGCGGGCGGGCCTCGTCTCACGCATCGTGCCTGCGGCCGAGCTGCTCGACGAGGCCGCGAAGGTCGCCGAGAGCATCGCCTCGAAGTCGCTGCCCGTCGTGTACGCGGCGAAGGACGCGCTGCAGGCCGCGCAGGAGTCGACGCTGTCCGAGGGACTGCGCATCGAGAAGCAGGCGTTCGCCGCGACGTTCGCGCTCGACGACCAGAGCGAAGGGATGGGGGCGTTCCGTGACAAGCGCACACCCGAGTTCACCCACAGCTGAGCGCGCTCGCGCTCAGAGCGGGTCGGGCACCGGGTGCGGGTCGGTGAAGTCGCCCGCCGTCTTGCGGAACTTCGCGAGGATCCGCACCAGCTGGAGCGTGTCGTCCTCGGCCAGCCCCGAGTCGGCGAACACCTCGTTGAGGGCGAGCGTCGCCCGCTCGACGAGCTCGCGCCCCTCCGGCGTGAGCAGGATGAGCGCCGCGCGGCCGTCTTCGGGGTGCGGCTCGCGCCGCACGAGCCCGTCGCGTGAGAGCCGGTCGACGGTGTTCGTGACGCTCGTGGGGTGCACCTGCAGTCGCGCGATGGCGCTCGCCATCGGCATGCGTCCCTCGCGTGTGAAGCCGAGCAGCCTGAGCAGCTCGAAGCGTGCGAACGAGAGGCCGAACGGCTTGAGCGCACGTTCGACGCGACCGAGCATGATCTGCTGCGCCCGCATGATCGACGTGACGGCGGACATGCCGGTCGCGGCATCCGACCAGCCGTGCTCGGACCACTGGCGCTTCGCCTCGGCGATCGGATCCACCGGCAGCGGCTTGCGCGGTGCCATGCCGACCTCCTTCGTGACGCGTTCGGCCATTCCTGTCCACGCTAGCGGTCCCGTCCACGCGAACGGGTCATCCGGTACGCGTGAGTCCGTCGGCGCCCGCGCGCTGACATTCGATTCCACCCCGGCAGAGGAGAGTAGCCGATGAAGATCGTCGTCCTGGTCAAGGAGGTTCCCGACACGTACGGGGACCGGAAGTTGTCGCTCGAGACGGGCCTTGCGGATCGTGCCGCGAACGAGCCGGTGCTCGATGAGATCGGTGAGCGGTCGCTCGAGGTGGCGCTGAGCTATGCCGACCGGAACGCGGACACCGAGGTGGTCGTGGTGTCGATGGCCCCTGAGGGGTCGACGGCCACGATTCGCAAGGGTCTCGCGATGGGGGCCGCGTCTGCGGTGCATGTGACCGATGAGCTGTTGCTGGGTGCCGACCTCGGCCTCACGGCCGAGGTGCTCGCGGCGGCGATCAGGCGGACGGGTTTCGATCTGGTGATCGCGGGCAACCTGTCGACGGATGGCTCGGGCGGGGTGTTGCCGGCGATGATCGCCGAGCTGCTGGACGTGCCCGCGGCGTCGAACCTGAACTCGGTGGAGATCGGTGAGGGCCGGGTGTCGGGGGAGCGGGCGAGCGATGGCGCCACGATGCGGGTGTCGGCCGAGCTGCCCGCGGTGATCTCGGTCACCGAGCGGCTGCCGGATGCCCGGTTCCCGAACTTCAAGGGCATCATGGCGGCCAAGAAGAAGCCGTTCGAGACGTTGAGCCTGGCCGATCTCGGGGTGGATGCCGAGGATCCCGAGGCGGCTCGGTCGATCGTGATCGGGCTCGCGGAGCGGCCGCCGCGTGCGGCGGGCGTGAAGATCTCGGACGAGGGCGACGCGGGCGAGCAGCTCGCGGAGTTCCTGGTGCAGAACCGGTTGGTGTGAGGGGTTTGACGATGGCTGAGTACAACGACGATGCGATCCTGGTGCTGCTGGACGTGACGCCGTCGGGCACGCTGGCGAAGAGTGCGGCGGGGCTGCTGGGTGCGGCCGCGTCGGTCGGCACCCCGGTGGCGCTGGTCGTCTCGAATGCCGATGGGCTGGCGGATGCCGCTGCGGCGCTGGGGGCGTCCACGGTGCTGGTCGCGGCGCCCGGCGAGGGGCTTGCGGTGCCGGCGGTGGATGCGCTGGTCGCGGCGGCCGAGCTGGTGCGGCCCGATGCGGTGCTGGTGTCGAACTCGGTCGAGGGCCGTGAGGTCGCGGGCCGGTTCGCGGCGCGCACCCGGTCGGGGATCGCGGTCGACGCGGTCGGCGTGTCGCGTGATGCCGAGGGCGTGGTCGCGCACCATTCGGTGTACGGCGGTGCGTACAACGTGGACTCGGCCGTGACGTTCGGTGCGCCGGTGATCACGGTGCGTCAGGGCGCGGTCGATGCGCGCGCCGAGGCGGTGGGTTCGCCCGCGGTCGAGTCGCTCGCGGTGACCGCGTCGGGTCGGAAGGCGGCGAAGGTCGAGTCGGTCGACGAGGTCGTGGTGGCGTCGTCGCGGCCCGAGCTGCGTGGTGCGGCGAAGGTCGTGTCGGGTGGTCGCGGGCTCGGCTCGGAGGAGAAGTTCGTGCTGGTCGAGGAGCTCGCGGACGCGCTCGGCGCAGCGGTGGGCGCGTCGCGGGCCGCGGTCGACGCGGGATTCATTCCGCAGACGCATCAGGTCGGGCAGACCGGCGTGTCGGTATCGCCGCAGTTGTATGTCGCGCTCGGCATCTCCGGCGCGATCCAGCACCGTGCGGGCATGCAGACCGCGAAGACGATCGTCGCGATCAACAAGGACGCCGAGGCGCCGATCTTCGAGATCGCCGACTTCGGGGTCGTAGGGGACGTGTTCACGGTCGTGCCGCAGCTGATCAGCTCGCTCGAGGCGAAGAAGAAGTAGCGAGCGATGGCGACGTATTCACGCTCGATCCGCCGAGGCCTCCCGCGATGGCCCGGTGGCGAACCCTGGCCGCCCGGCGGCGACGCGCCGGTCGCGGTCGTCGACTACCCGGCTGAGCCAGTCGCGGCCCAGTCGGTGGCGACGGATGCCTCGGCCGCGCACGTGCCGGTCGCAGATGCCGTGCCGGACCAGGCGGCGGGCGCTGAGACACCGGTCGCCGACGCGCAGGTCGCTGACGCACAGCTCGCTGACGCGGCGGTGCCGGTCGCGCCGGCCACCACCGAGGCGGCCGTCGCCGGGCTGGCCGCGGTCGAGGCTGAAGCCCGGGCCACCCGTCCGATCCGGCGCGGCCTGCCGCGCGTCGCCGGCGGTGACCCGTGGCCGCCTGCGGGCGAGGTCACCGTCGCCGCTGCTGCCACCGCCACTGCTGCCGCAGCGCCCGCCGCTTCGGGGTCGGCGACGGACGTTGCTTCCGCCGCGGTTCCGGCCGCGCCCGCAGCGGTCTCGGCTGCTGCGGCACCCGCTGCTGCGGCATCCCCTTCTGCGGAATCCGCCGTGGCGGCGCCGGCAGCTGCGGCGACCAGGGCCGCCGTGCCCCCGGCCGCCGGGGTGTCGGATCGTCCGTTGCGTCGTGGCCTGCCGCGCGTGAAGGGCGGCGACCCGTGGCCGCCCGCCGGGTTCGCTCCCGCGTCCGCGGTGCACGCGGCCGCGCCGGTGGCCGTGCCGACGGCCGCGACCCCCGCGCCGGCTGCCGCGCCTACGGCGCAGCAGGTGGCGCGGCCCGCCGCCGAGACATCCGTCGCCGCCGCACCCACCGCACCCGCCGCACCTGCAGCGGCCCCCCCTGCAGCCGCACCCGCCCCATCCCCGGCCCCACCGCGCCCACCT
>NZ_JAVKGQ010000001.1:0-238375 GCF_031432255.1 Agromyces aerolatus
GCCAGCCCGCCAGCCCCCGCACCGCCCGCCAGCCCGCCAGCCCCCGCACCGCCCGTCGGCCCGCCCTGTCCCGATGCCTGCCCTTGGTCGCGCACCGGCCCGCCCTCCTCCGCCCCGTTCACCGGCTCGCCCCCGGCCGCCAGCCGCGCAACAGCACGAGGATCGCCAGCGCCGCCGCGAGCAGCATGAGCGACAGTGCGACGGCTTCGCCCTGCGACACCCCTGAGCCGTTGAACGCGGTGTAGATCGCGAGCGGCATGGTGCGGGTCGTTCCGGCCGCGTTGCCCGCGAACAGTGCCGTCGCCCCGAACTCGCCCATCGCTCGTGCGAAGCAGAGCACGGTGCCGGCGATCAGGCCGGGCACCGCGAGCGGCAGCGTGATGCGGAAGAACACGGTGACCGGCCCGGCTCCGAGCGTCGCCGCGACGCGCTCCTCGGCGGTGCCGGACGCGCGAAGCGCGCCCTCCACCGCGAGCACGAGGAACGGCAGCGCCACGAAGCACTGCGCGAGCACGACGGCCGCGGTCGTGAACGGCAGGCGGATGCCCCAGGCGTCGAGCGTGCCGCCGAAGAGGCCCGTCCGGCCGAAGAGGGACAGCAGTGCGATGCCGCCGACCATGGGCGGCAGCACGAGCGGCACGGTCACCAGGGCGCGGAGCACGCTCGCGAGCCGGGCGGAGGCGCGGGCCAGCACGAGCGCGAGCGGGACGCCGAGCACGAGACAGATCGCGGTCGCCGCGGATGCGGTGAGCAGTGAGAGCCGGAGCGCGGCGAGCGCCTCGGGTGAGGTGAGATCGGCGGGCAGGGTCGCCCAGTCGACACGAGCGATGAGGCCGACGAGCGGCAGCACGAGGAGGGCGAGGGCGATGAGCGCCGGGATCCAGAGCGGCTTCGGGATCGATGCCGCGGGCCGGGTGCTCTCGGTCCGTGGCGTGGAGCGATCACCGGGTCTCGATACGCGGGCTCCTTCGTCGCGCGCTACTCGACCAGCGGGGGGCGCGCCCGGCCCGCCGGCCGCGGCCGGGCCGTCGTCGGGCGCGGGCTCACCAGTCATGGCGCGGAGAAGCCGAACTCGGCGAGCACCGCCTGACCTTCGGCGCCGAGCACGTACCGCACGAACGCGTCGGCCACCTCGGGGTCGGCTGCGGTGCCGACCGGGGCGATCGGGTAGCGGTTGACGACCGCGGGCACGGCCGACGTGTCGATCTCCTGGACCGCGCCACCGGCGCGCACGACGTCGCTCCGGTAGACGACGCCCGCGTCGGCCTCGCCGAGCTCGAGCTTGGTGAGCACTGCGGTGACGTTCTGCTCCTCGCTCACCGGGGTGACCTGCAGCCCGGCCGCGGTCAGCAGCTCGCCGGCCGCGCGGCCGCACGGCGCGTCGGGCACGCACGCGATGAACCGGATCTCCGGTCGCGCGATCCCCGCGAGGTCGACGACCCCCGCGGGATCGCCCGCGGGAACCGCGAGCACGGCGGCGTTCTGCGCGAACACCTGCGGCGCCGCGGCGAGCATCCCCTCGCCGTCGACGCTCGTCATGGAGACCTCGTCCGCCGTCGCGAACACGTCGGCCGGCGCACCCTCGATGATCTGCGTGGCGAGCACGGTCGACGAGTCGGCGACGATGGGGGCGACGTCGATCGCCGGATACACGGACTCGAACTGGGTCGCGAGCGCTTCGAACGCGTCGGTGAGCGACGCCGCGGCATAGACGGTCAATGTCGTCGTGGGCACGGCAGACTCCTCGGGCCCGGCATCGCCGTCGCCGTCCGCGCCGCCGCCGGCGGTGCATCCCGCGAGCGCGAGCGCCGCGATGGCGCCCAGGCCGGCCACCCGGCCGAGCCGGCGGCGGCGCGCGGGAGGTGCTCCGGCCGAGGCGGTGGAAGGGGCGGGCTGGTTCATCTGCGTCCTCCGGGGGTCTCCACGATCACGGTGGTGGCTTTCACGACGGCGACCGCGAGCGAGCCGACCTCGAGCGCGAGGTCGTCGAGGGCCTCGGCCGACATGAGGGAGACCACGCGGTGCGGGCCGGCCTGGATGTCGACCTGCGCCATGACGCCGTCGCGCTGCACGCGCGTGACGAGCCCGACGAACCGGTTGCGCGCGCTGCGCGCCACGTCCGACAGATCATCGGCGGCCTCCGCGAGCTCGACCGCGCGCCGTGCGGCGTCCGCCCCCTCGACGACGAGGCGTCCGTGCTCGTCGCGGGTCGCGGCGAGCGCGCCGGCGTCGATCCACCTGCGCACGGTGTCGTCGCTCACGCCGAGCAGGCGCGCGACCTCCGAGACCCGATGTTGCGGCACGATTCGCATCATATCGCCGCATCTGCGGATTGCGGAGCATCCGCCCCTCTCCGTCCGCCGCCCGGGATGCGCACTCGACGGGCCGCCCAGCACCCGCGCCACCCCGCCCCGCCCCGCCCCGCCCCGCCGCCTCCCCTCGCGCTCCGATTGCTAGCTCAGGAAGTCTTGGGCGACGCGCCCCGTCAACATCTCCGACACGCCGTCACGCCGGCTGCGCTTCCTGAGCAAGGAATCGGGGCGGACGAGACCGGCGAGCGCAATGCGGACGCGAACGGCGAACGGATGCCACGCACACGCGGGGTTACCGTTGAGACATGGGTCTTCCGCCGCTCGTCGAGCCCGTCGCCGCCCTGCCCGAGGGCGAGCGCGGCCGCACCGATCGGCAGCGGCGCCTGCCGGAGATCGGCGACCTGGGGCAGCGCCGCCTCGCCGCGGCGAGAGTCGTCGTGCTCGGGGCGGGTGGCCTCGGCGCTCCAGCGCTCACCTATCTCGCCGCGGCGGGCGTCGGCACGATCGGCATCGTCGACGACGACGTGGTCGAGCTGTCCAACCTGCACCGTCAGCCCGTGCACGGCGCCGCCGACCTCGGACGGCCCAAGGTCGATAGCGCGGCCGAGGCGGTGCACGCGCTCGCGCCCGACGCCGTCGTGCAGCGCCATGCCGTCCGCCTCGACCGAGGCAACGCCGCCGAGATCCTCGGGGGTTACGACCTCGTCGTCGACGGCACCGACACGTTCGAGACGCGGTATCTCGTCGACGACGTGTGCGCCGAGCTCGGACTGCCGTTGGTGTGGGCGACGGTGCTGCGGTTCGACGCGCAGCTCTCGGTGTTCTGGGCGGCGCCGCCTGCCGGCGAGCCGGTGCGCCTCCGCACGCTGTTCCCTGCGCCGCCCGCGCCGGGCGAGGTGCCGTCGTGCGCGGAAGCCGGCGTGCTCGGCGCACTCTGCGGGCAGGTCGGCGCGATGATGGCGCAGGAGGCGGTCAAGCTCATCACGGGCATCGGCGAACCGCTGCTCGGGCGCGTGCTCGTGATCGACGCGCTCCGCGCGCGCCAGCGCGAGGTGCCGCTGCGCGCGGCTCAGACAACGGCGACGGATGCCTCGGCGGAGGCCGTGACACCGGCGCCGGGTCTCGATCCGCGTCCTCCTTCGTCGGGCGCTCCTCGACCGACGGTGAGGGCCGGCATCACCGACCGCGGTACGAACGACGCCGGCGTGTCCGGCCCGCCGTCCAGCGTTCGCACGGACCCCACCACGGTCGAGTGGATCGAGGCCGATGCGCTTCGCGAGCGCCTGCGTCGGCGCGCTGCCGGCGACGACCGGTTCGTGCTCGTCGACGTGCGGGAGCCCGATGAACACGAAGCGGGTGCGATCTCGGGCTCGGTGCTCCTCCCGCTGGGCGAGGTCCTCCGTGACCCGGAGGGCGTCCGCGCCAACCTGACCGCCGCCACCTCGGCACCCGAGGCCGCCAACGCCTCCGGCGCGTCCGCCGACGCCCCGATCATCGTCCACTGCCGTACCGACCAGCGGTCCCGACGGGCCGCCCTCGCGCTCGCCCGGATCGGCGAGCCCGTGACCGTCCTCCGCGGCGGCTATCTCGCCTGGACGGACCTCACCACCGCCCCGCCCCCGCCGGTCGAGTAGCGAGCGAGGAACGAGCACGCGTATCGAGACCCACCGCACACCCCTCGCCCGCGAACCACATCGGCGCCGAGGCATCCGCCCTCGCTATCACTTGGAACCGTGATCGCCGCCGTCGAGCTGGGCGATGGCGTGCCGGGCGAGGCCCAGCACGAGCTCGAGGCCGTCGGCGGCGCCGCCGGGTGATCCGGGGAGGTTCACGATGAGCGCGCCGCCGGTCCCGGGCTGGTCGGCGACGCCCGCGATGCCGCGCGACAGCACCGCGGTCGGCACGCGCATCGCGCCCGCTCGACGAAGCGCCTCCGCGATGCCGGGCACCTCACGCGCGAGCACCGGCCGGGTGCCCTCGGGCGTGCGATCACGCGGGCCGATGCCGGTGCCTCCGCTCGTGAGCACGAGCCGCGCCCCAGCATCGATCTCGGCGCGGAGCGCCGCCTCGACCGAGTCGGCCCCGTCGGGCACCACGCCCGCGTCGCCCGCGTCGTACCCCTCGGCGCGCAGCCGCTCGACGAGGACGGGTCCGACGGCGTCGGCGCGCGTGCCCCGGGCGCTGCGGTCGGAGACGATCACGACGGCGGCACGGAACCTCGCCTGAGGGGGCTGCATGGGCCCAGCGTAAACGCTACGCTGCGAGCATGTCTGGGCTACGGAAGAACCTCGCCGGTGTCGTCCTCGCGTTCGCGGTCGTGGCCCTCGCCGGCTGCGCGGGCAGCAATGACGCGTCCGGCGGCAGCACGATCGATCCGGTCGGCACGTGGGGCGACCCGTCCGGCGAGTATCTGTCGCTCGCCGACGACGGCTCGCTCAGCGGCAGCGACGGATGCAACCGCATCACCGGCACTTGGAAAGTCGAGGCCGACCAGGTCCAGTTCGGCTCGATGGCCTCGACGAAGATGGCCTGCGAGGGCGTCGACGACTGGCTCTCCGAGGCGGATGCCGCGAGCATCTCGGACTCGACGATGACCGTGCTCGGCGCCGGGGGTGCGCAGATCGGCTCGCTCGAGAAGTCCTCCGACGACCCCGAGTGACGACGCGTCCCCCACGCCTCGGCCCGGCCGCGGTCAGGCCGGGAACGGCAGCGCGCGGCCGGTCTCGACGAAGGACTTGAAGCTCGACAGCACGTGCGGCCAGGTCGCCGCGGTCTCCGCCTGCGCGGGGTGACCCGGGCTCCACTGGTCATTCGTGAACGTGAGCCGGGTGAGGCCGTCGCCCGCCGGTTCGATCCGCCACGTCATGCGGCTCGTCAGCTCCGCGTGGTTCTCACGATAGGTCGGTCCCGGATGCTCCGTGAGCTGGAGCAGGCCCGGAGCATCCGCCTGCAGCACCTCGCCGTAGACATGCACGGTCTCGTCCCCATCCTGACCCGGGCCGACGTACTCGTACTGCGCGCCCGGGGTCAGCTCACCGCGCAGCACGCTGCCGAACATGACGGCCCGGCTCCCCTCCTCGCCGGTGATCGCCTCCCAGATCTGCTCGGGCGAGCCGGCGATGATGATGGTCATCTCGAAATCGGTGTCATCGGTCATGGGTCAGACGGTACGGATGCCTCGCGGCCGGCGTCTTGCACGAACGCGACATCGACCGCGAGCCCCCCGCGGCCGATCCGGCGGCCGAGGATACTGGGAGCGATGGACGACTTCTGGCGCTCCCGGGCGGGCGTGCCGCGCAGCCGCGGCGTGCTCGCGGCCCAGGCCGGCGACCCGGCGCTCTCCGCGGCGGGCCCCGGCGCGGTGCCGTCACCTGACGCCCCCATCAGGATGGTCCGGCTGCCGCCCTCCCACGCGCTGGCCGAGCTCGTGCGGCACTTCTGGATCCCGCGCTGGCGCCTGCCCGCGGACCGCCCGGTGACCCAGCGCGTGCTGGAATACCCGTCCACGAACCTCGTTATCGAGGGTGCCGGCGTCGCCGTGCACGGGCCGTCGATCGGCCTCGGCTCACGCACGCTCGCCGGCGAGGGCCGGGCGTTCGGCGTCCTCCTGCAACCCGGTGTGGCTCGGATGCTGCTCGGCATCGACAGCCGCGCGCTCGTCGGGCACGCGGTTCCGCTCGAGGCATCCGGCCCGCTCGGTGCTTCCGTCGAGCGCGAGGCATCCGGCCCGCTCGAGGCATCCGACCTTCGCACCATGCGCGAGACCGTGAGCGAATTCGTCGCCGAGGGCGATGACGCGCGCGCCGTCGCCGCCTTCGAGGCGTGGTTCGCCGGCCTGGGCCTCCGACCGTCGGCCGATGCCCGGCTCGTGCGCGAGCTCGTCGCGCGCGCCGAGGAGGATCGTGCACTCGTGCGGGTCGAGCAGCTCGCCGAGGTCGCCGGCGTGAGCGTGCGTCAGCTCGAACGCATCGTGCGCGAGCAGCTCGGCCTCACCCCGAGATGGCTCATCCGCCGATATCGCCTGCAGGAAGCGGGCGTGCGGCTCACGGCACGCGACCGGCCGTCGCTCGCCGAGCTCGCGACCGAGCTGGGGTACGCCGACCAGGCGCACTTCACGCGTGAGTTCTCCGCCGTGATCGGCGTGCCGCCGGGCCGGTACGTGCGTGAGGCCGCCGAAGCCGCGACGAGTTCGGGCGGGGAGGTTCCGGCGTGAGCGACCTCGGCCCCGTCTCCCCCGGCCACGCCGCCGACGCCGCGTGGCTGCGGCGCTGGCGGCTGCACCCCGACGGGGACCCCACGACGACGGCGTCCAGCCGGCTCATCCCGGTGACCACGCGAAGCGGGGCGCCCGCGATGCTGAAGATCGCGCACAGCGACGAGGAGGAGCGAGGCGTCGGCCTGCTCGTCGCGCTCGACGGTCACGGCGCCGCACGCGTGCTGCGGCACGACCGCGATGCCGCGTTGATCGAACGGGCCACCGGCGACCGGGATCTCGTCTCGCTGGTGCGCGACGGCGAGGACGACCAGGCGACGCGGATCATCTGCGACGCCGCGGCCCGCATCCACGGCGCCTCACGAGACGTGTTCGCCGCGGCCGCCCCGCTCGTGGACCTGCCGACGTGGTTCCAGCTGCTG
The DNA here is from genome assembly GCF_031432255.1 of Agromyces aerolatus. NCBI lineage: Bacteria > Bacillati > Actinomycetota > Actinomycetes > Micrococcales > Microbacteriaceae > Agromyces > Agromyces aerolatus. Next base: position 6,948 of record NZ_JAVKGQ010000001.1, read on the forward strand.
TTCGAGCAGGCCGACGAGCTCGGCCCCGTGCATCGCCGGGGTGCCGAGCTCGCACAGGCCCTGCTCGACGACCCGCGCGAGCCGGTCGCGCTGCACGGCGACCTGCACCACGGCAACGTGCTCGACTTCGGCGAGCGCGGCTGGCTCGCGATCGACCCGAAGGGGCTCGTCGGCGAGGCGGGCTTCGACTACGCGAACCTTCTGTGCAATCCGTCGCACGAGCGTGCGCTCCAGCCCGGACGGCTCGAGCGCCAGTTCGGCGTGGTCGTCGAGGCATCCGGCCTGGAGCGTGACCGGCTGGCGGACTGGCTCGTCGCCTGGTGCGCGCTGTCGTCGACCTGGTTCACGCTCGACGACGATCCCGCGCACGCCGAGTCGGCCGCCGCGATCGGCGAGCTCGCGCTGCGGCTGCGCTGAGCGCGTCCCGCTGGTCGAGTAGCGAGCGAGGAACGAGCACGCCTATCGAGACCCGGTGAATGCGTGCCGACGCTGGCGTGCGAGGTCTCGATACGCTCGCTGGCGCTCGCACCTCGACCAACGGAGTCAGCGCGGGTGCGCCGGCGGCGTGATGTGCGCCTGCGCCCGGGCGGCGTTGAGCTTCGCGAGCCGCGCGGTCCAGGCGATGCGCTCGCGCTCGAGCGGCCCGGCGAACAGCGCCCAGACGAGCAGCGCGACGCCCGCGCCGATGAGGAGCCCGCCGACGGTGTCGGTGAACCAGTGCGCGCCGAGATACGTGCGGCTGATCGCCATGAGCACGGTGTACGCGGCACCCGCGATCCAGACCGCTGCGCGCGGCACGATGACGCCCAGCGCGACCGCGATGGTCGCCGCGTTCGCGACGTGCCCCGACGGGAACGATCCGAAGTCCGACACGACGATGATGTCCTCCGGCCGCGCGCGCCCGAACAGGTGCTTCAGCAGTTGCACGACGCCCGCGCTCGCGGCCGACGCGACGATGAAGTAGAGCGCACCCCACGGGCGGCGGCAGATGAGCAGCACGATCGCGACGCCGATCGGCACGATGAACACGCCCATCACGCCCCCGCCGAGCGCGTTCATGCCGTACGCGAACAGGTCGCCCACGGGCCCGCGCAGGGTCAGGACCTCCTCGGCCCACTCCTCGTCCATCTCGATCAGCTCGCCGATGCGCAGCACGATGATCCAGCCGAGCAGCGCCGCGATGACCAGCGACGAGCCCCCCGCGATGAGCGGCACCCGGCGGCGCATGACGCGCGCACGGCGCTCGGCCTGCGCGGGCGGCGGCGTCACGTCGACGCGCGGCGCCTCGACGTCGTCGTGCGCACCCGACGTGCCCTCGGCGGTCGCGTCGGTCGCATCGGTCGCGTTCATCCGCGGTGCGACGGATGCCTCGGTCGAGGCACCCGTCCCGCGCGGAGCATCCGTCGTCTGGTCGTCCTCGTGAGCGGGCGTCATCCGCCCACCGTACCGATCGACCGCGGCGCGCCGGCGCCGCTTGACAGCGGCATCTCGCGGAAGTGCATTCCCAGCTCGCGGACATGCTGGCCCCCTAGGGTTGGGGTCATCTTCAGCGGGCGATCGCCCGTGTGACACCGGCTGGGAAGTCGTCGACAGGCCGGATCACATCATCCCCTTCTCCACCGCCGGAGGCACCGGCACCCTGAGCACCACCGTCCCCACCGATCGACTCGGCGCCGTGCGCGCCACGAAGCCGCGAAGCGGCGGCCCGAACCCGACGCAGAGCTACACCGCGCTGTCGCGGGTCGTGCGTGAATCGGGTCTGCTGCGCCGAGCGCGCGGGTTCTACATCGCCCTGTTCTCAGTGCTCGTGCTCGCGCTCGCCGGCACGATCGCGGGCATGGTCCTGCTCGGCGACAGCTGGTTCCAGCTGCTCATGGCCGGCGCGCTGGGCGTCATCTTCACCCAGTTCGCGTTCCTCGCGCATGAGGCGTCGCACCGCGCGGTCTTCACCTCGGGGCCCGCGAACGACCGGGCCGGTCGCCTGCTCGCGACGTTCGTCGGGGTCAGCTACGCGTGGTGGATGAACAAGCACACGCGGCACCACGCCAACCCGAACCGGCTCGGCAAAGACCCCGACATCGAGTTCGACACGATCTCGTTCACCGAAGAGTCGGCCGAGAAGCAGCGCGGCGTGCTCGCGTGGATCACGCGCCGGCAGGGTTACCTGTTCTTCCCGCTGCTGCTGCTCGAGGGCGTGAACCTGCACGTGACGAGCATCCGCACGCTGTTCGCGAAGCGCCGCATCGAGGGCCGTGCGCTCGAGCTCTCGGTGATCGCGGCGCGCTTCGCGGTGTACCTGACGCTCGTGTTCTGGATCATGCCGTTCGGCATGGCGTGCGCGTTCCTCGGCGTACAGTTGGCCGTGTTCGGCGTGTACATGGGTGCGTCGTTCGCACCGAACCACAAGGGCATGCCGATCGTGCCAGCCGACGCGAAGCTCGACTTCTTCAGCAAGCAGGTGCTGACCTCGCGCAACATCTCGGGCGGGATCTGGGCGAACGCGGTCATGGGCGGCCTGAACTACCAGATCGAGCACCACCTGTTCCCGAGCATGGCGCGGCCGTATCTCGGCCGGGCCCGCCAGATCGTGCGCGAGCACTGCCGCACGACCGGCACGCCGTACACCGAGACGACGCTCGTGCGGTCCTACGGCATCGTGATCGCCTACCTCAACCGGGTCGGCCTCGCCGCCCGCGACCCGTTCGACTGCCCCATGGTCGAACGCTTCCGCCGGGTCTGACCGGCCGGACCGGCCACGGCCGGGCCGGCCACGGCCGGGCCGGCCACTCAATGACCACCCTCGCGCGGCACCCGCGTGAGGAGGGCGCGCGCATCGTGCGCGTGACGGGCCCGCATCGCGCGGACCGAAGAACAGAAGGAACAGATATGACTACCGGAACCGTCAAGTGGTTCAACGCCGATAAGGGCTTCGGCTTCATCGCCCCCGACGACGGCAGCGGCGACGTGTTCGCGCACTTCAGCGCGATCACCACGGGAGGCTTCCGCAGCCTCGAGGAGAACCAGCGCGTCGAGTTCGACGTCGAGCAGGGCCAGAAGGGCCTGCAGGCGGCGAACATCCGCCTCGTCTGAGGCATCCGACCCCCGCGGGGCCGCCGTCATCGCGGTGGCCCCGCGCAGCACGAAGGCCGGCCCATCGGGCCGGCCTTCGCCGTCCCCGCCTCGTCGTCCGCGCCCCGCCGATCCCGCGCCCCGCCGATCCCGCCCGGCCGATCCCGCCCCGCCGATCCGGCGCCCCGCCGATCGCTTGCTCAGGAAATCTCCGGCCGCCGCCGGCGCGTCCGCGCGTGGCGCGCCGTGCGCCGGCCCGATCTTCCTGAGCAAGGATGGCGCAGCTCGCGCCGGCGGACACCACGGGCTGAACGGATGCCTCGCACGATTCCGCCTCGGCACCGGTCGGTGCAGTCATGTGTCCGATCCCGACACGCATCCGTTCCGCTCCGTCGGATTCCTTGCTCAGGAATTCCGTCACGGCGGCCGGCGTGTCGGCGCCCGACACGCCGGCGCACGCGCTCACGATCCTGAGCACGGCACGCACGGCACGCACGGCACGCACGGCACGCGGCGGGCCGCCTCCACAGCCCGAAACGGATGCCTCGGAGTGCACACATGCACCGAAGGCCGGCGGCTTCCGGGCTCGGCGCCCAGATACTCGTTCGATGAACGACGACGTGCGATTCGTGATGGGCGTGGTCGGCGAGGTGGCACACATCGACCAACTGCGCCGCTACGGGCTCCCCGACCTGGTCTGGCGCGATGCGGTCCGGGCCGGTCGGCTCCGCCGACTTCGGCGCGGCTGGTACGCGTCGCCCGCCGCCGATCGTGACCAATGCCATGCGGTGCGTGTGCACGCCCGAATCGGCTGCGTCTCCGCGTTGGCGAGGTTCGGCGTGTGGTCGGGCGAGACCGACTCGCTCCACCTCCAGGTCGCCCGCAACGCCGCGCGGCTTCGCCCGGATACCGCACCAGACCGCAGCGACGCGGCTCCGGTCTGGCATCCGAAGGTCCCAGAGCGGCGCCGACGCGAGCTGCGTCTGTCGACGCGCTTCTCCCCCGTGATCCACTGGCGGGATGACGCCGATCCGGCCAACTCGCTGGACTGGCTGGTCTCGGCTCGATCCGCACTCGCCGAGGGCATCCGATGTCTCGACCGCGAGCATGCGCAAGCGGCCGTCGACTCCGCGATCGCCGAACGGGCCCTCGGTCGTCGCGAGGTCGAGCGCATCGTCGCGGGCGCGCCTCGGAGCACCGGCGTCCGCGTCGACGAGTTCTGCAACCTCCTGGAATCCGGCGCGGAGTCGCTGTTCGTCAGGCGGTTGCTTCAGGCCGGATACACCGTGCACCCGCAGTTCGAGCTGTCAAGGCACGGCCGCTTCGACGGGCTGATCGAGGGGTGTGTGCTGTACGAGATCGACGGCTGGGCACATCACCGGTCGCGGGAGTCCTTCTACGGGGACCGGGATCGCACCCTGGTCGCGCAATCATTCGGCGTGCCTGTGGTCCGGGTGACCGCCCAGCACGTCCTCCGAGACTGGCCGACGGTCGCGAGTGCGGTCGCGCGCACCGTCGCGGACGCTCGAACCTCGCGCTCGCGAGCGGTTGACAGACACCTCTGATGTTCCTTGCTCAGGAAGTTCGGCCGCCGCGGCGGCGTGTCGCGACGCGACACGCCGCCGTGCGCGACCCATTTCCTGAGCAAGGAACGAGCGCGGAGGGAAGCTCCGGCGACGAGCGCGCCGCGTGCGGATGCCTCGCGGCCCGCGCCGGCAGTCAGTCGCCGAGGGGCGGCACCGAGCGTGGACGCACGAGCGCCCACAGGGCGGTGATCGCGACGATCGAGGCGAGCACCTGCACGAAGGCCATGGGTACGGCGCTGCCGACGCCCAGCAGGCCGATGAGCGGCGAGATGAGGCCGGCGAGGCCGAAGTTCAGGGCGCCGAGGAGCGACGCGGCGGTGCCGGCCTCGGCGCCGTGGTGCGCGAGCGCGAGCACCTGCACGGCCGGGAACGAGAACCCGCACGCGAGGATGTAGAACCAGAGCGGGATCGCGGTGCCCCAGAACCCGGCGCCGGCCGTGTCGAGCGCCATGATCGTCGCGGCCATCGCGAGGTGCGTGAGGGTGGTCCCGGCGAGGATCCACTGCGGCGGCACGGGTCCGCGCATAAGCCGCGAGCTCGTCTGCACGCCGATGATGACGCCGATCGAGTTCACCGCGAACAGGATGCCGTACTCCTGCGCGCTGAACCCGTACAGGTCCTGGAACAGGAACGACGACGTCGAGAGGTAGCCGAACAGGCCGGTGAACGTCATCCCGCCGACGAGCGCGGCCCCGAGGTACACGCGGTCGCGGAACAGCGCGCGGTACCGGTCGCGGATGGTCGAGTGGCCGGCGACGTGCCGTTTCGACTCGGGCAGCGTCTCGACGATCAGCAGCGCGACCGCCACCACGACGACGACGCCGTACACGGCGAGCACCCAGAACACGCCGCGCCAGTCCATGATGCCGAGCAGCTGCGAGCCGATGACGGGCGCGAGCACGGGCGCGAGGCCGTTGACGAGCGCGAGGCGCGAGAGCATGCGCACGAGCGGCTTGCCGCCGAACAGGTCGCGCACCATGGCCATCGCGACCACGCCGCCCGCGGCCGCCCCGAAGCCCTGCAGCAGGCGGAACACCAGCAGCCAGGTGATGTCGGGCGCGAACACCGCGCCGACGGAGGCCGCGATGTGCAGGATCGTCGAGAGGATGAGCGGCAGCTTGCGGCCGACCTTGTCGCTCCACGGCCCGACGATGAGCTGGCCGAGCCCGAAGCCCAGCATGGTGCCCGTGAGCGTCAGCTGCACCGCGGACGCCGAGACGCCGAGGTCGTCCTGCAGGGCGGGGAACGCCGGCAGGTACAGGTCGATCGTGAACGGCCCAAGCGCGGTGAGTGCGCCGAGCACGATCACATACACGAGCCGCTGGCGTCGGGTGAGCGCGTCGCCCGGGTGCGAGACGACGACCGGCGTGGAGCGGGTGTCGTCGGGACGGATGATGGGAATGGAGCTGGTGATAGACACAAGGGTTCCTGGCGTGCGCGGACGGACTGCGGATGCGGCGCACGCCCTCGGACGCCGATGGAACGAAAACCGGCGACGCCTGGACTCGGCGTCGCCGTGGACCGAGCGCGGCGGGACGGGCCGCAAGTCTCGAATCGATTCGACTGTCGGCTAGTCTAGCGGCTCGGCCCGGCGGGCTCGCAAGTGGGGCAGCGAAAGCGAGCGGATGCCTCGGGGTTGGTCCTTCGCATCGAGCACCGTAGCATCGCAGTCGCCACCAGCCTCACTCGTATTGGTCGACGTCGCTGTCGACCGCCGGGGGCGGCGTCTCCACTTCGCCGTCCGCGTTCACGTACGTGCCGTCCCGCCTCAAGACGCGTCTGCTGTTCTCGACGAGCTTCTTGTTATTCGCGATGATGGGTGCGTAGTACTGGCCGTAGTTCCACTTCTTACTCATGTTTGTGGATGCCTCAGCAACCTTGATCAGGTTCGGAACGTAGGTATGCACGGTTCGCGCGACGTGCACGGCGGCTGGCGTTGGCTGCCCGATGCCGGCGAACTTCGCGATGATGGCGCCAATGTCCTCTGGGAGTCCGAACAGGTCCCAGAGCTCGGCCCACAATCCCTTCTTGGAAATGACCGGGGCCGGGTCGAGGGTCTTCCCCTCGAGCAACTTTCCGGCCACGCCTACGACCCGCTGGTAACTCTCATGAATAATGGAGTACGCATCCCTGGGCCCAGAACCCGCGAGGAACGTCTTGATGGAGCTGCCAACCACTTCCGCCTCCGCCAGCTTCTTCGTGGGGTCCGTGAAGGCGGCATGTTTGATCCGTGCGCGGTCGGAGTTCCCGACGCCATCGAGCAGCGGCTGTGGGCGGCTCGCCACCTTGGCCGACCGGTGCGCGATCTCCGCCGCGGTACCGAGGGCGGCGGCCGCGAGACCGACACCGAACGCGGTCCAGCCGAGCGCCTCGGCGACCTCATCCGACATGAAGTGATGCTCGACGCGGTTGACGACCTCCATGGTCGTGAATCCGACGTCCACCACCGTGGCGAAGATCGCGAACCCGAGCGCCGCGGCTGAGGTTCCCGCCGAGGTGACGAGGCCGACGAACGACAGGACGATGCCGAGCGCGGCGAGCCCGACGTAGAGCCAGTCCTTCTGAGCGGCGTGGCCCGTGGGATCGACGTGCATGATCGGGTTCGCGTCGGCGTAGGCGGCCTTGTTGTGGAACGGCAGCACGTCCATGGTCGAGAATCGCATGAGCTCGGGGTGGTACATGCGGGCCCGCAGGTACTGGTTTCCGGATTCGTCGGTGTACTCGCCCGCGAACTGGAACGGGTTCCGTGCGAGACCGTCTGCGCCCGCTCCCTCCGGCGGTGTCTGCGCGGTCACCCCGCCGTAATCGGCGTAGTCGTACCGGGCGGTCAAGGCGCCGGCGCCATCGGTGAGCTCGGTCACGCTCCCGTGCCGGTCGGTGGTGAAGTACTCGATCCGCGCCGACGCGCTCGCCTCGGTGCTGTTCGAGATCCGTGCATGCCGGATGCCGCCGAGCAGGTACGCGGCCGTCCCCGTGTTCGCGTCGTCGCCCGGATCGACGTGCACGTCGTTGATGAGCTGCTCGCCGTCCCAGTAGTACGTCTCGGTCCTGCCGAAGCGCTCGTCGAGCCGCGTCCGGCGTGACCCGTCGGGCCAGTACGACGTCCGCGTGACCTCGCCATCGGGCGTGATCTCCGCGTGCAGCCGATTCTCCGCGTCGTACCGGTACTCGACGCCGTGGACGTCGTGGATGAGCCGCCCGTACTCGTCAAACGTCGAGTGCTCACGCAGGGAACGTTGCGCTCCCACCGCGTCGAAGCTGATCGACTCGGTCGAGCTCGGGCGGGTCCAGCTCCGTGGCAACGCGTCGGGCGGGGTCGTCGGAGCGCCATGTTCGTCGGTGCCCGGATACTGCAACCGCTGCTCCTGGAGCACCTGCGCCCCTCCCGGCCCCGACACACGCAGCGCTCGCCGGACGAGCTGATGCAGCGCGTTGTATTCCGACTCGACCCGCGTCGCGCCATCAGAGAGCACGGTCGAATACCCGGCGCTGAGCACCTCATCCACCGCTGCCGGCCACCCCGTCGGCGCGCCCGCGACCTCCCACGTGCGCTCGCTCAACAGCTCGCCCGTCGACTGGTCGTACGTCTGCAGCCGTCCGACCCTCGAGACCGCGTCGATGCCCGCCGTCCACGTGATGGCGGTGCGCGCGCCCGAGTCTCCGCCGATGACCGAGACGAGCCCGTCATGCCTGTAGGCGATGCCGGTCCGAGCTCCGAGCGGATCGGTCACGGCCGCGATCGAGCCGTCATCGACCTCGATCACCCATTCGCCGCCGACGCCGCTCGCGGGATCGGCGGCCGTCACGTTCGCGCCCGGCCGAACCCGCACGACACGCGGGTCGGTCCAGTCCAGCTCCGTCACGATGCCCTCGGGGCCGATGGTCCGATCGAGTCGATGGGCGACGCCTGCGGCCCATTCCCACACCGTCCAGGCATCGCCCGCGTCGCGCCGCGCGACGGGGTCGCCGGCGGCGTTGAAGTAGGTCACGACTCCGCCCAGCTCGTGCAGCACGAACGCGAACTCGACCTCCCCCGACCTCGGAGTCGCGATCTTGCCCGCCTCCTGCATGAACACGACATCGTCGGTGTCGTACCCGCGAAGCCCGCTCGGCTGCGACGGATCCACCTCGAACGGCCGGCCCGAGGACGGTGAGACCCGAACGCCCCCGCGGACGTCGATCGAGGCCAGCCCGAGCGACCAGCGCGGCCCGAAACCGTACCGGTCGTCGGCGGGTGCGCGCGAGTCCCAGCGCAGCTGGAGCCCGCCGGCCGGCACATCGAACGCGAGCGCCCCGTCGCGCTCGTCGATCGACGCCTCGAGCGCGTCCCCGATGCCGAATCCGCCGACGACCGGGGCCGCGCCCTGCTCCGCCGAGCGCTCGGCCGACCACGAGGGCGTGAGCATGGCCGTCGCCACGAGCGCACCGGCGAGCACGCCGATCGTGGCGGCGCGCAGTGCGCCGAGGGTCGAGAAGGTCATCCTTCTAATATATCCGGCGGATGGCTCTCGAAGTCGCCGCTCAGTGGTCGCGTCGCCGGTCGACGAGCGGATGCCTCGGGCTCGGCCCGTGCGTCAGCGTGCCGTCGCGGCGATCGGGTCCGCGAGCAGCGCGGCGAACGCCGCCTCGGCCGCCCCGATCAGGAGGCGGTCCTCGCCGAGCGCGGCGACGCGCACCTCGACGGCCTCCGCCGCGGCCGGCATGGCCTGCGCCGCGATCGCCTCGCGGAGTGCGCCGAGGCCGTGCTCGGCGATCGTCGCGAGGAATCCGCCGAGGACGATCACCGACGGGTTGAGCACATTGACGGCGTTCGCGAGCGCGGTGGCGAGGATGCGGCGCTGGCGCGCGAGCTCGGCCGCGACCGCCGGCCGGTCGGCGGCCTCCGCGAGCGCGGCCGCGAGCGTGGGCTCGTCGGCCGGCCCGAGGCCCACGATCTCGAGCAGTCGCGCGCGGCTGACCTCGTCCTCGAGCACGCCCCCGGGGACGCGGCGGTCTGCGCTCGCGTCGATGCCCGGTCGGTTCTGGCCGAACTCGCCGGCGTACCCGTCCGCGCCGCCGACCGGACGGCCGTGCACGATCAGGCCTCCGCCGATGCCGCTCGCGCCGCCGTTGAGGTACACGAGGTCGTCGACGCCACGGCCGGCGCCGAACAGGTGCTCGGCGGTCGCGCCCAGTCCGGCGTCGTTGCCGACGAGGGCGGGGAGCCCGACGGCGTCTTCGACCAGGGCCCTGAGCGGAGCATCCGCCCATCTCAAGTGCGGAGCCACCCGCACGAGCCCGTCTGACGCGCGCACCAGGCCGGGCACCGCGAGCCCCACCGCGAACACCCGAGCCGCCGCGAGCTCGCGCCGCCGCCAGCGCGCGAGCGTGGCGGCGACCAGCTGCGCGGTCGCCTCGGGCGTGACGAGCCCGTCGGTCTCGACGCGCTCGCGGACCGCGACGCGCTGATCGAGCCCGACCGCGGCGATCGTGACCGCGTCGACCTCGGGGTTCACGGCGATGGTGAGCACGTCGGGCCGCGCGGCGACCACCGGGGAGGGTCGGCCCACACGGTTCGTGGGATCGGGCGCACGCTCGTCGACGAGCCCGAGGCCCACGAGCTCGGTCACGAGCGCGGCGACGGTCGAGCGATTGAGGCCCGTGGCCGCGGTGAGCTTCGCGCGCGACTGCGGGCCCTCGCGGTGCACGAGGCCGAGGATGCGCGAGAGGTTCCGCCGGCGCACGCCGTCGAACGTGTCGGCCCGATCAGTCACGCCCCCACTCTAGGTGCGCACGACGGCCCGCGGATGCGATAGGTTGTGTGTCACAACAATTCCGAGGCTCGCCTCGCGCGGCGTTCGCTCACGACGTTCGCCCGCGACGCTCGCCCGCGACGTTCACCGATGAACAGGAGCACCAGCACCATGCCCACCCCCACCCGCGACGACCGGTTCTCCTTCGGCCTCTGGACCGTCGGCTACACCGGCGCCGACCCGTTCGGCGGCCCGACCCGGCCGCAGCTCGACGTCGTGCACGCGGTCGACAAGCTCGACGAGCTCGGCGCGTACGGCCTCACCTTCCACGACGACGACCTGTTCGCGTTCGGCTCGACCGACGCCGAGCGGCAACGGCAGATCGACCGCCTGAAGGGCGCCCTCGAAGCGACCGGCATCGTCGTGCCCATGGTCACGACGAACCTGTTCAGCGCGCCCGTGTTCAAAGACGGCGGCTTCACGTCGAACGATCGCGCGGTGCGCCGGTTCGCGCTGCGCAAGGTGCTGCGCAACCTCGATCTCGCGGCCGAGCTCGGCGCGACGACGTTCGTCATGTGGGGCGGCCGCGAGGGTGCCGAGTACGACAGCGCGAAAGACGTCCGTGCAGCGCTCGAGCGCTACCGCGAAGCGGTGAACCTGCTCGGCGACTACGTCACCGACCGCGGGTACGGAATCCGGTTCGCGATCGAGCCGAAGCCGAACGAGCCGCGCGGCGACATCCTGCTGCCCACGCTCGGCCACGCGCTCGCGTTCATCGAGAGTCTCGAGCGGCCCGAGCTCGTCGGCGTGAACCCCGAGGTCGGTCACGAGCAGATGGCCGGGCTGAACTATGCGGCCGGGATCGCGCAGGCGCTGTACCACGGCAAGCTCTTCCACATCGATCTGAACGGCCAGCGCGGCATCAAATACGACCAGGACCTGGTGTTCGGCCACGGCGACCTGCACAACGCGTTCGCGACCGTCGACCTGCTCGAGCACGGCGGGCCGGGCGGCGTGCCGGCCTATGACGGCCCGCGGCACTTCGACTACAAGCCCAGCCGCACCGAGGATGAGACCGGCGTCTGGGACTCGGTGTCCGCGAACATGCGCACCTACCTGCTGTTGAAGGAGCGGGCCGAAGCGTTCCGCGCCGACCCGGAGGTGCAGGAGGCGCTGGCCGCGGCGCGCGTACCCGAGCTGTCGGTGCCGACGCTCGCCGGCGGCGAGACCTACGACGAGTTGCTCGCCGACCGGTCCGCGTTCGAGGAGTTCGACCCCGAGCCGTATTTCGGCGGGCACGGCTTCGGGTTCGTGCGACTCCAGCAGCTCGCGACCGAGCACCTGCTCGGTGCGCGCGGGTGACGCGCACGCGGGTGACGCGCACGCGGGTGACGCGCACGCGGGTGACGCGCGCGCGGGTGACGCGCACGCGGGTGACGCGCACACGGCTCAGGCGTGGGGTCGGGGCGCACGGCTGAGGCGTGGGTCGGGGCGCGCACGGCTCGGCGCGGGGGTCGAGGCGCACGGCTGACGCGCACGGCGAGCACCCGCGCCCCGGACGCACAGCTGACGCGTGTGGTCAGCACGTGCCGCTCCGGCGGCGGGCACCCGCGGCACGCAGCTAGGCTCATGTGTACTCCCGATCCCAGCTCAGGAACACCGCGACGGCACGCCGCCGCCGAGCAGACGACACACCGCCCGACGTCGCGAGATTCCTGAGCAAGGAGCCCCGGGGCTGGGGCACCCAGGCTGAGACACCCGGGCGACGGGCCGCGGTCGACCGGCGGGGTCGACGGGCCGGACTCGACGGCCCGCGGGCGACGAACCACAGCGGATTCGAACGATTGAAGGAGCATTCGTGACACTCGTGGCCGGGGTCGACTCGTCGACGCAGTCCTGCAAGGTCGTCATCCGCGATGCGGAGACCGGCGCGCTCGTGCGCAGCGGTCGCGCGTCGCATCCTGAGGGCACCGAGGTGCACCCCGATGCGTGGTGGGCCGCACTGCAAGAGGCGATCGCCGCGGCGGGCGGCCTCGCCGACGTGGCCGCGGTGTCGGTCGCGGGCCAGCAGCACGGCATGGTCGCGCTCGACGCCGAGGGCCGCGTGGTGCGGCCGGCGCTGCTCTGGAACGACACGCGTTCGGCGGAGGCCGCGCGCGACCTGACGGCCGAGGTCGGCGCCGACGAGTATGCGCGCCGCACGGGCGTCGTGCCGGTCGCATCGTTCACGGCCACGAAGCTCCGCTGGCTCGCCGATGCGGAGCCGGCGCACGCCGCGCAGACCGCGGCGGTCGCACTCCCCCACGACTGGCTGGCGTGGCGGCTTCGCGGGTTCGGCCCGGCGGGCGATGCGGATGCTCCGCTGGGTCCGGTGCTCGAGGCGCTCGCGACCGACCGGTCGGATGCCTCGGGCACGGCGTATTGGGGCGCTGACGGCTACGACCGTGAGCTCCTCGTGCGTGCGCTCGGGCATGACGCCGTCCTGCCGCGTGTCCTCGGCCCCGCCGAGGCCGCGGGCCGTACGCCCGGCGGCGCCGTGGTGGCTGCGGGCGCCGGCGACAATGCGGGCGCGGCGCTCGGGCTCGACGCGCGCCCGGGCGATGTCGTGGTGTCGATCGGCACGAGCGGCACGGTGTTCGCGGTCACGGAGCATCCGGTGGCCGACCCGAGCGGCACGGTCGCGGGGTTCGCGGACGCGACGGGCGCGTGGCTTCCGCTGATCGCGACGCTCAATGCGGCCCGGGTGCTCGACGCGACCGCTGAGCTGCTCGGCGTCGACCATGACGAGCTGGGGCGTCTGGCGCTCGAGGCCGAGCCCGGGGCATCCGGTCTGGTGCTCGTGCCGTATTTCGAGGGTGAGCGTACGCCGAATCTGCCCGACGCGAGCGCGTCGCTCACGGGCATGACCCTCGCGAGCACCACGCGCCCGAATCTGGCGCGCGCCGCGATCGAGGGGCTGCTGTGCAGCCTGGCCGACGGGCTCGATGCCGTGCGCGGGCAGGGCGTGGAGGCTCAGCGTGTGCTGCTCATCGGCGGTGCGGCCCGCAATCCGGCGGTGCGCCGGATCGCGGCGCAGGTCTTCGACGTGCCGGCCGCGGTGCCCGCGGCGGGCGAGTACGTGGCCGACGGCGCAGCGCGTCAGGCGGCGTGGGCGCTCACGGGCGCGCGGCCGCAGTGGCCCGTCGAGCTCGACGCCGAGCTCTCGCCCGAGCCCGTGCCCACGATCCGCGACGCGTACCGCGCCGCCGCACACCACCGCCCGCCCGCCTAGCCCTCGTGCGACGGGTTGGCGTCGATTTCTGCGGGTGTAGGGCGTGGTGCACCCACAAGAATTGACGACATCCGAGCCAGCTCGCGTGTCGGCGCTACTCGACCAACGGGACGGCGATCCGTGCGAGCACCCGGCCGGCTTCCTCGAGCCAACGGGCGGGGTCGGCCATGGCTTCGGCGCCGCCGCCGGCGAGGTCGCTGAGCGAGACGGATGCCACGTACGCCGCCGTCTCGGCCGTGATCGCGCCCGCGGCGAGCGCGACGGGCACGCCGGCTTCCCGGGCGATGCGGGCGACTTCCGTGGGCGCCTTGCCCGCCTCGGATTGCCCGTCGAACCGCCCCTCGCCCGTGATGACGAGATCGGCCCCCGCCACGGCGTCGGCGAGGCCGACCGCGTCGGCGACGAGCTTCGCACCCGCACCCATCTCGGCACCCCACGCCAGCAGCCCGAACCCGGCACCGCCCGCCGCTCCGGCGCCGGCTGCGCCGGCCAGCGGACCGCCTTCGGGCATGAGTCGCGCGAGCCGGGCGAGGTTCGTCTCGATGATGTCGACGGTCTCGGCGTCGGCGCCTTTCTGCGGCCCGAACACCGCCGCGGCGCCGTACTCGCCGAGCAGGGGGTTCGTCACGTCGCCGACGATGAGCACGCCGAGTGGCGGGCGCGTGCGGAGGTCGTCGAGCTGCACGTCGAGGAGGTCGGCGAGCCCGCGGTTGCCGTGGGCGATGGGGCCGCCCGAGGCATCCAGGAATCGTGCGCCGAGCACACTGAGCGCGCCGATGCCGCCGTCGCTCGACGCGCTGCCGCCGAGGCCGAGCAGCAGCCGGGTGACGCCCGCGTCGAGTGCGGCCGCGATCGCCTCGCCGAACCCGGCGGTGTGCGCGTCGAGCGGCCGCAGCGGGTCGACGAGCGCGAGCCCGCTCGTCGCCGCGAGCTCGACGACGCCGGTGCCGTCGGGCAGCCGCACCCAGGAGGTCTCGACCTCCGGAGCCCCGTCGACGGGGCCGCTGACCGTGACGACGAGGCGCTCCGCGCCCGGCACCGACGCCTCGAACGCGTCGAGCGTGCCCTCGCCGCCGTCGGCCATGGGCCGCAGCACGGTCTCGTCAGCGGGCCGCTCCGACGCCCAGCCCCGCGCGAGCGCCGCGGCCGCGTCGGCGGCATCGATCGTGCCCTTGAACGAGTCGGGCGCGATGACGATGCGGCTCATGTGTCGGTTCCTCGGGGTCGGGGCGGTCGGGCCTGCTCACGATACTGGCACTGATCGCGCCGCTCGGTGGCCGTTCCATCTTCCCGAGCTTCCCGAGCGCTGAGGCGGCGTCGGTCGGAACTCCGAGCATGGAACAGGCGCCGCACACTGGCGGAACGTCGACGTCGCGTTGCGCCGGAGCCGTTGACCTAATAGTCCTCACCGATGAAACGCTTGGGCTCGAACCTCTTCCCCGGGGTGAGCGCATTCCTCAGACTCGTCACAGCCTCGCTGATATCCGACAGGTCAAGTTGCTCATACTGATCCTCCGTTCCCCCCTCCGTCACGCGGCGGTTGATGACCTTTTCCAGGCGCTTCTGAGCCTTCTCCAGGTGGAACAGGGCATCGGTCTGGTACTTGACCAGCTTGTCGTCGACCCGGACCGCTTCGGCGAGTCCCTTCCCGCCCAATTCGAAGAAGTCGAAATTCGAGTACCGATCGGTAACACGTTGCGCGTGTTCGAGATTCTGGGCCGCGCTGTCGAGGTGCATCACGAGCTTCGTATCCAGCATCTGACCCGACATTCCGCGAAACCTCGTGGAGCTGACGTCTTCCAAGTGCTCCTGGCGTCGCAATATTTCGGAGTGCGTTGCGTTGAAGCTCTCAAGGTCCGCATTCCTGTCAACGGTCGGAGGCTCGGTGGTCGTCTCGTTGAGCGGGCTGTCGCCGTCGATCGATTTCCTCTGGTTGAGGTCAGCGCCGGCGACGTCTTCCGGGCCCGCGGGTTCCGGCTCGGGCTTCGCGACCGGCTTGCCGCCGCGTTTGGCGAGCTTGGCGAAACCGCCGCCGAAGCCGAGGACGACACTGGCGGCGAAGAAGCTCCACGACGCGATCTCCATGGCGTAGGGATCCGACCACTGCACTTCGCCGAACCCGCGGGCGACCTCGAAGCCGGCGAGCGTCGCATCGCCACCGGCGACCAGCCCGGAGACGACCCCGAGTGCGCCGAGCGAGACGCCACCACTCCAGACGAACATGGCGGCACCGAACGCGGCGGCCACGAACCCGGCGATGAGCGGCCCGAGGTGGCTCCAGTCCAGCTGTGCGGCTCGCCCGCTCGGGTCGAT
Organism: Agromyces aerolatus; assembly: GCF_031432255.1. NCBI lineage: Bacteria > Bacillati > Actinomycetota > Actinomycetes > Micrococcales > Microbacteriaceae > Agromyces > Agromyces aerolatus. The sequence goes on from NZ_JAVKGQ010000001.1 coordinate 22,919, forward strand.
GTTCGTGACCGGGTTGAGGTCACCGAACGCATAGAGGTTTGCGAGCGGAGCGTCGTCCATCGTCAGGAATCGGGCCTGCATGGGGTTGTACGTGCGTGGCCCGAGCGGCTGCGTGCCGTCACGGAAGGTGTACTCGCCGGCGTACTGGAACGGGTTGTAGTCGAGCTCGCCGATGCCCTCGGGAAGCGTGCCGGGTTCTTCACCGGATGCGGCCGCCACGCCATAGTCGCTGTACGCGTACGAGGTGGTGACGCGGCCGGTCGCGTCAGTGAGGTCGGTGACGTTCCCATGCCGGTCGGTTCCGTAGTACGAGGTGGTCGAACGCGCTCCGTCGGCACGGATCGTTCGGGCCTGCCGGTTCGCGCCGATCAGGTAGCTCGCCATGCCGGTGCTGGCCGCCGAGGCGTGGGCCTCGTTGATCAGCCGGTCTCCATCCCAGTAGTAGCGGGTCGTGCCGGTCGCGGTCGCAAGTTCCTTCCGTGACCCGTCGGTCCAGTAGGAGGTCTCGACGCGCACGCCCTCAGGTGTGGTCTGTGCGACGAGCCGTCCAGCCGCGTCGTACTCGTACCGATCGCCGGTCACCGACGCGGTCTGATTTCCCTCGGCATCGAACTCCTGCGTGCGCCGTTCGCCGTCGGTGACGATCGCGGTCAGCTCACCAACCTCGGAATACTCGAACTGACGCGTCGTGGCGATCGCATCGGGGGTGTCGGGGGCAACGGTGACGGTCTCAGCCGCGAGATCGCCGATCGCGGTCGGAACGTAGTCGGCTCGGGTGAGCACCCGGCCCTCAGCCGAGTCGCCCTCACGAACGCTCGAACGCACCGGATTGCCCGCCGCATCGAAATACGTCGACACCCCGCCGAGCTCGTGCAACACGAACGCGTACGGCGTCTCCGCCGCCGAACCGTCCGCCCGCGCCGGAACCAGCGCACCCGGCTCCGCCTCCGCGAACACCACATCGGTTCCGGGATACCCGGCAAGACCCGACGACGACGACGCACTCATCTGATACGCCCCACCCGACGCCGTGTGCACCCACACCCCGCCGGTCACCCGCACCTTCGCCAGGCCGAACGACCACCCGTCACCCAACCGCACCGCGTCGGTGCCGGCCGCCCGCGAGTCCCACCCCAGCTGCAGCCCCCCGGCCGTGACCGTGAACCCGAACGCCCCGTCGAGCTCCCCGATCGAGGCCTCGAGCGCATCACCCAGCGCGAACGAGCCCAGCTGCACCTCCCCCACATCGCCGGGCGGCTCCGCCGCCCACGCCGGCGAGACCAGTCCGCCCACCAGACCGGCGCACAGGACCGCGCCGACCGCGAACGACCACCTCCCCCGCCTCGGCTCAGGTTCGAATCGACAATGATCGGCACGCAGCATCGCTGTACTCCAAACGTGAAAGGTGTGCACGCTAATATACTCATGTTCCGTGCCTGCGCCACCCCTTCGTCACATTCGATCCGCACCATGCTCAGATGGCCGCGACCGCGACGACGATCACCACCGCCCGGCCGACCTTGACGGCGGTGCCGAGCATCCCTCACGATACGATGAGACCGCCCGGCCCAACCCAGCCGCCCCGCCCGCCCAGGCGAATGCCGACCCGAGGAGGATCCATGAGTGAGATCACGCGCGCGGCACCGCCGACGCTGCACGACGTGGCGCGCGAGGCCGGCGTCTCGCTCGCGACGGCCTCGCGCTCGTTGAACGGCGGCAAGCGTCGCGTCAACGAGACCTACCGGCAACGGGTGCTCGAGGCGGCCGCGCGGCTGCGGTACTCACCCAATCTCTCGGCGCAGGCCATCGCGCGCGGCACGACGACCATGGTCGCGCTGATCGTCGACGATCTCGCGGACCCGTACTACTCGGCGATCGCGTCGGGCGTCCTCGCCGAGGCCGACCGCGAGCGGCTCATCGTCACGGTCGCCGCGACCGAGCACGACGCGGAGCACGAGCTCGACCTCGTGCGGCGGCTCCGCGGGCAGCGGCCCCGCGTGATCATCCTCGCTGAGGCACCGCCGACGGCCGGGCGGCCCGGCGCATCGCCCGACGATACCACCGGCGCCCCGGCCGACGATGCCCTGGCCGCAGAGCTCACGGCCTACGTGGCGGCCGGCGGCCGCGTCATCCGCATCAACCGCCCCGCACCCGGCCGCCAGCCCGCGGGCCCGGCGCTCCACGAGATCGGATGCCACGCCCTCCGCCTCGCCTTCGACCGCCCGGAGCGCGACCGCATCGTCGAGGTCTCGGCCGACGCCGACCTCGACGACCCCACCCCCGCAGGCCGCTGATCCTCCCCGCACGACCCGGCGCGCACGATCCCGCCCACTCACCCCGCCGCGCGGCGCCGCTCCTCCATGAGCCCGACGAACAGCCCGTACACCCCGGCCGAGGCCACGATGCCGATGACGAAGGCCCAGGCCGCCGGCCGGTCCCACGCGACGTCGGCGCCACGGATCACGAGGCCGAACAGCATCGCGGCGAGGCTCACGAGCTGGGCCTGGAACAGCCACCGGAACGACGACCAGCGCCGGTCGCGGAGCATCCAGACGTTGACGAAGCCGGGCAGGGTCAGCACCGCACCGACCACGCGCGCGGTGAGCGGCGTCACGTCCCACCCCCAGGTGCCGATGAGTAGCGCGGGTGCGACGAAGAGCACGAGCCCGGTGATGGCGGCAACCGCGCCGACGAGTGCGAGCCCGATGCGCCACCCCGCCGGAATCTCGACGTCGTCGCGTTCCGGCGAGCGCGGGTCGTGCCGCACGTTCAGGACGAGCGCGAGCAGGGTGAGCGGCGGCGTCAGCGCGTAGAGCGTCGCCCAGGTCAGAAACGACGGATGCCCCGGGTGGAAGCGGTCCCAGTGCAGCGCCGTCGCGGCGCCGAGGAGCGTCGCGAAGACCACGACCGCCGGGAACCCCCAGGCGACGCGGTGCCAGATCCGCTGCCGCACGACCTGGATGAAGAACCAGATGCCGCCCGCATACGCCGAACCGAGCAGGGTCGCCGTGAGGGGCGGCAGAATGGTCCACGCGAAGTGCACCTCGGTCTCGCCGGGCAGCCCGAGCAGCAGCACCGCCGCGACGACGAGGAACGGCAGGATCACCGCGCCGAGGATGCGCGTGAACGGCAGCAGGCGGTCGTCGCGCGCGACGCTCATGCCGGCTCCCCCGCGCCCGACGCGCCGGCCTCCGAGACATCGCCGCCCGAGGCATCCGTCGCTGGGGCGCCCATCGCACGCACCGCCCCCGAGGCATCCGTCATCGCGATCGCGACCTCCTCGGCGACCCGGAGCCCGCGCCCGGCACGCCGGGCCGCAGCGAACTCGGTCGCGAGCGGGCCCGTGGCGAACGGCTCGATGAACGGGCCGGTGAAGCTGAACGACGGCGCGTTGTACAGTCCGGTGCGTTCGCGCAGCACCTCGGCGGCGCCGAGCAGCTCCCCTGCCCGACGCACGTCGCCCGCCGCGGCGGCGACCGCGACGAGCCCCTCGAGCCCGTAGGCGACGCCCTCGTCGTGTCCGAGCCCGTGCGACAGCGCGAGGCTCCGCGAGAACTGCTCGGCCGCCGCGCCGACCTGGCCCTGCAGCACCTGGGCCCATCCGCGATGGTGCATGGCGATCGCGGCGCCGAGCTCATCGCCCTGCGTCGTCGCGACCTGCAGGCTCGCGTCGAAGTCGGCCTGCGCCGCCGGCAGTCGCTGTTGGAACAGGGCGACCCGGCCCATCGTGACCAGGGCCATGGCCTCGCCCCACTGATCGCCGGCCTCGCGGAACCGGTCCAGCGCGGTGTCGAGCGCACCGGCCGCGCGCTCGGCGTCGGGGCGCTCGGCTCCGAGCAGCGCGAGCGCGAGCGAGATGAGCGCGAGCGCCTCGCCCGACCGGTCGCCGGCCCGGTGGAACCGCTCGGCGCTCTCCTCGAGCCCCGGCACGACCCAGTCGTTCGGGTTCTGCCAGAAGCCGATCGCGCGCGTGAAGTACAGCGCCGTCGCGCGCGTGAGATCGTCGAGCGCGTCGCCCGCGGCGTCGAGCAGCTCGGTCATCCAGGCGTGCACTGCGCCGAGGTGCCCGTCGACCCACCAGTACACGTAGAGCGTCCACGCGAAGTGCGCGGCGTGCTCCCACTGATTCGTGTCGAGCAGGTGTCGCATCGCCGCGCGCAGGTCGTCGGCCTCCTCCGAGAGGCGTGCGACCCACGCCAGCTGTCGCGGCCCTTCGAGCTCGGCCTCGGCCTGCTCCCCCAGCGCGATGTACCAGCGCGCGTGCGCGTCGCGGAGCGCCCGCGCATCGGCCCGCGCGTCGAGCTGCTCGCGCGCGTACTCGCGCACCGTCGCGAGCATCGTGAACACGGCGCGGTCACCGTGCTCCTGCTGGTGCACGAGGCTGCCGTCGACGAGTGCGGCGAGGTCGTCGAGCAGGTCGCCGTCCTCGATGCCGCCCGCGATCGCCTCGATCGCCTCGAGCGGGAACGCGCCGGCGAACACCCCGAGCCGGGTGAGCAGCTCGACCGCGGACGCACTGAGCAGCTGCGTGCTCCACTCGATCGTGCGGCGCATGGTGCGCTGCCGTTCGGGCAGATCGCGCGGGCCGCCCGCGAGCAGCGGCAGCCGCCGTCCGAGCCGCTCGAGCAGGGCGGCGGGGGTGAGCACGCGGGCGCGCGCGGCCGCGAGCTCGATCGCGAGCGGCACCCCGTCGAGCGCGATGCAGATGCGTGCCACGTCGTCGGCGTTGTCGGCGGTGAGCTCGAAGTCGGGCGTGGCAGCGCGCACGCGTTCGACGAACAGCGCGACGGCCGGGTTGCGTGCGGCGTCGTCGAGGGCCGCGGTCGCGTCGCGTGCCGCAGCCGCACGCTCGGGATCGGGCAGCGGCAACGGGCCGACCTCGACGCCGTGCTCGCCGGAGACCCGCAACAGGATGCGGCTCGTCACGAGCGCGCTGACGCTCGGCACGTCGGCGAGCAGCGCCCGGAGCGCGGGTGCCGCGTCGACGACCTGTTCGAAGTTGTCGAGGAGGAGCAGCAGACGGCGGCCGCGCAGCGCCGTGCGGAGCTTGTCGTCGAGCCCACCGCCGCCCACGTCGCGCACGCCGATCGCCTCGGCGATCGCGCGCGGTACGAGCGCCGGATCGGTCACCGGCGCGAGATCGATGAACGCGACGCCGTCGGTGAAGCGTTCGTGCAGCACGCGCGCGGCCTCGATCGCGAGCCGGCTCTTGCCGATGCCGCCCGGCCCGGTCACGGTCACGAGGCGCGCATCGCCGCCGAGCAGCCCGGCCACGGTCTCGAGCTCGTGGGTGCGACCGAGGAGCGGCGTGAGCACGGCGGGAAGCGCGGCCTCGGCACGGAGTCCCGCGACCGCATCGGGTTCGGGTTCGGGTTCGGGTTCGCGGACGCCGGGGCCCGCGAGCGCGAACCGCTCGGCGAGCAGCGTGGTCAGATCGCTGCGCACGAGCTCGGCGAGGTCCTCGGGGGCCGCGAACGACACGTACGACGCGCCGTCGTCGTCGCGGATGCGGTGCAGCAGCTCGGCCAGCCGCGGCTCGCGCGGCGCGTCCGTCTCCTTCACGTAGACCAGCTTCGGCAGCTCGCGGGGCGCGAGCCGGTACTCGTCCTCGAGCCCGGAGATCTCCTCGCCGGGTGCGACCCAGCCGTAGCGTTCCCCGTAGAGCCCGACGAAGATGTCGGACTGCGCGAGATACGCGCGGTACAGGTCGCGGGGCGGATGCGGCCTCGCGCCGAGCTCGAACATCACGGGCGCGAGCCCGAGCTGCTCGATCGCGGCGCGCACGGCGCGTCGCTCGGGCGCCAGCTCCTTCAGCGTCGAGCTGACGAACACGCGGAGGCGCTGGTCGGGCGTCCTGATCGCACCCGCGACCGGGTTCATGAGGGAAAGTCTGGTTCTCCCGCGTCCGGCTGTCCAGAGCGGACCGGCGAGGCGTAGCCTGGCGGGGTGCGCGAAGCGCACGCGGCCGTCGAATCGGAGGCGGGCATGCCTGGGCATCACGCCGGAGACGCGCGGAGCACTCCGGTCATCCTCGTGGCGGCCTCAGGTGACGCCGGTCGCGCCGCGATCGCCGCGCTGCGCGCGCGGTACGCGGCGGACTACGAGATCGTCACCGCGGGCGGGCGGGCGGATGCCTCGGGCGGGCGCGTACCCTCTGCTGACGCGGCGGCGGATGCCTCGGCGGCGCCCGGCCCGTCAGGCGAGGCCCGACCCGGCCCGCGCGGCGATCGCGCGGACGTCGCAACGGCGAGCGGCCCGGCCGGCGACGCGGTGCTCGACGCGGAAGGGCGCGTCGCTGGCGACGCGGCCGGCGACCTCGGCGTCGCGCTCGACGCGACAGGCGACCTTGGCGTCGCTCGCGACGCGACAGGCGACCTTGGCGTCGCTCGCGACGCGACAGGCGACCTAGGTGTCGCACTCGACGCGCTCGAGGCCGGCCACCGCACGATCGCGCTCGTGCTCGTCGACACGGGCTCGGCGGGCGAAGGCGGCAGCCTCGCGGGCATGCGCGAACGCTGGCCCGACGCGCGCCGAGCGCTGCTCGTCGGCTGGGGCGGCTGGGCCGACGCCGCGACCGCGGGCGCCGTGCTCGAGCTCGCCGCACAGGGGCGCATCGACGGGTACGTCGTCGCCCCCGACAGCCCGCATGACGAGTCGTTCCACGCCGAGATCACCGGTTACCTGCGGGAATGGGCGGCCGCCTCGGCCGTGCACCCGGCACGCTTCGTCGTGATCGGCGACGACGGCGACCCCCGGCTGCACGCCATCCGCTCCAGGCTGGCCCGGCAGGGCACGCCCGCGCGCGTGCTCCACGCCGAGCAGGCCGAGGCCTCCGCGCTTCGCGCGACGGCCGCGCATCCGGAGGCATCCGTGCTGGTCGGCACCCCGGCGGGCGACGTGCTCGCCGACCCGACCGACGCCGACCTCGCGCGCGCGGCCGGCCTCACGACCGAGGTGCCCGCGCACGAGGTCGAGCTCACCGTGATCGGGGCCGGGCCGGCCGGCCTCGCTGCCGCCGTCTACGCCGCGAGCGAGGGACTCGACACGCTCGTGCTCGAGTCCGCGGCCGTCGGCGGGCAGGCGGGGTCGAGCTCGCTGATCCGCAACTACCTGGGGTTCCCCCGGGGCGTCTCGGGCGCCGACCTCGCGCTCCGCGCGTACCGGCAGGCGTGGATGTTCGGCGCGACGGTCGCGCACGCGCGACGCGCGACCGACATGCGCGTGACCGAGCACGGGTTCGAGGTCGAGGTCGACGGCGCGGAGCGCGTGCGCACGCGCAGCGTCGTCGTCGCAACGGGCGTGAGCTACCGCCGGCTGCGGGTGCCCGCGCTGCGGGCGTTCGTCGGGGCATCCGTCTTCTACGGCGTATCAGCCGTCGAGGCGCGCGCCCAGCGGGGCCGCGACGTGCTCGTCGTCGGCGGCGGCAACTCGGCCGGGCAGGCCGCGCTGCACCTCGCGAGGTTCGCGCGCTCGGTGTCGCTCGTGGTGCGCGGGCCGTCGCTCGCCGAGAGCATGTCGCAGTACCTGATCGACGAGCTCGCCGACGCGGGCGTCGGCCTGCGCACGCAGGCCCGCGTCGTGGACGCGCGCCCCTCGGCCGCGGGCGACCGGCTGGGCGCCGTCGTGCTCGAGCGCACCGACACCGCCGATCACGACGAGGTCCCCGCCGACTCGCTGTTCATCACGATCGGGGCACGCCCGCACACCGACTGGCTTCCGCCCGATGTGCTGCGCGATCAGTGGGGCTCGGTGATCACGGGCGCCGACGTGCTCGCCGAGGGCGGCCGGCGGGCCTGGCCGCACGCGCGGCCTCCTGAGCCGCTCGAGACCTCGGCGGGCGGATGCTTCGCGGTCGGCGACGTGCGGCGCGGCTCCGTGAAGCGTGTGGCCGCCGCCGTCGGCGAAGGCTCGGTCGTGGTCTCGTCGGTGCACCGGCACCTCGGGGAGACCGAGCTCGGGTAGCGCCCCCGGGTGGCCTGCGCGAAGCGGTCCGAGTGGTACCGCTGATGCGGCGGGCACACGTTCAGGCGCGCTCGCTACGCTGGTGCGGTGCCGTTCGATCTCCAGAAGCTGCCCGTCGATCGCCGCTCCGCCTCCGCACTCGAGAAGCGCGGTCTGACCTATCGCTCCGTCGACCCCGCCGACCGGGCCGAGCTCGACGCGTGGGTGCACGCCGACCAGCGCGGGTTCCACCACGCCCGGCCCACGGCCGGCGAGCTCGAGCACGAACGCGCGGTCTTCTCGGAGCGCCGGCTGCTCGGCGTCTACGACGCCACCGCCGCCGAACCCGAGATCCCGGTCGCGACGATCTCGGGGTGGCCCACCGGGCTCAGCGTGCCCGGCGACCGCAGCGTCGACGCGTGGGCCGTGAGCTCGGTCACCGTCGCACCCACGCACCGGCGACGCGGCATCGCCCGTGCCCTGCTCGAGGCCGAGCTCCGCGACGCGATCGAGGCGGGTGCCGCGCTCGCCGTCCTGACCGTGACCGAGGCGACGATCTACGGACGGTACGGCTTCGCCCCCGCGGCGCGCAGCGCGACCATGACCGTCGACCGCCGCCGGGCGCACTGGACCGGGCCCGACGCGCCGGGCCGGGTGCACCTCGTTGAGCCCGCGTCGCTTCGCGACCTCGCGCCGCAGCTCGTGCGTCGCGCCGTCGCCCGCACTCCCGGTGAGATCGACCGCTGGCCGGGCCTGCTCGACCGGGTGCTCGGACTCGTCGAACCCGACGCCGAACGGTCACGGCAGATCCGCGCCATCCGGTACGACGACGAGCACGGCGAGCCGCAGGGCTTCGCGACCTACCGCATCACGCGCGAACCCGACCGGCCGGGCGTGCTCGCGGTCGACTTCGTCGCCGCCGCGACCGACGACGCCGATCGCGCGCTCTGGCGCACGCTGATCGAGGTCGACTTCATCGACGAGGTGCGCGGCCTGCTGCGCTCGGTCGACGAACCGCTGCCCTGGCTGCTCGAAGACCGCCGCGCGGTGACCGTGAGCGACGTGGTCGATCACCTGTGGGTCCGTGTGCTCGACCCGGTCGCCGCGCTCCGCGCCCGCCGATACGGTGCCCCCGGCTCGCTCACGCTCGAGATCGACGACCCCCTCGGCCACGCCGGCGGAACCTACGAGCTCGAGGTCGCCGGCGACGGCCGCGCCGAGGTCAGCCGCGTCGACGAGGCGCCCGCCGACGCGAAGGCCGGCGCATCCCGCCGCCGACGCCGTGCCGGCGCGCTCCGGCTCGGCGTGCACGAGCTCGGCGCGATCTACCTCGGCGACGCACGCCCCTCGACGCTCGCGCGTGCGGGCCGCATCACCGAGACCGCGCGCGGCGCGGCCGCACTCGCCGACCGAATCTTCGCCACGTCGCGGGCCCCACAGCTCAGCATCTGGTTCTGACGCCGTCGCGGCACGCCCGAGGCATCCGCACCCGAGCCATCCGCCCGCCGAGCGATCCGCCCCACCTTCCCCGTCCTCGTTTCCCAGCTCAGGAACCCGCACGACACACGCCGCACCCCGGCCGTCGACACGCCGCGGTGGCGCCTCTCGTTCCTGAGCAAGGAGACGAAACGAGCCCACGCCGCGCCCGAGGCATCCGCCGGCGCCCGATCAGACCCGCCCTCCCACTGCCATCTCCGTGTTCAGGAAGATCGCGCACCCGGTCGGCGTGTCGCGCCGCGGCGCGCCGCACCCGCGCCGGTCTTTCCTGAGCAAGGAACCCGCCCGGCTCAGAAACACGCGGGCGCAGAACACGCGGGCGCAGAAAGGGAGGGGCACCCGAACGGGTGCCCCTCCCTTGTGTGCCGAACGCCTACGGGGCGGGAGTCGGCGTGGGCGTCGGCGTCGAGTCGTTCGACTCGAGCGAGCTCTCGCTCGCGGCCTGCGTCACGAACGCCTGGAACTCGCTGGCGTCGGTGAGCGACCCCGAGTACGACTTGCCGTTCACGAGCACGGTCGGCGTACCGCGCACGCTCTCGATCTCGGAGTTCGGGATGGGCCCGGCGAGCGCACGCGACGTGGCGTCCTGGACCCACGACTTGAAGCGCGTCTCGTCGATGCACGCATCGATCGCGCTGCCCGAGCTCACGCCGACCTCAGCCGCCAGCGCCTTCAGCTCCTGGTTCGAGAGCCCGGTCGAGCCCTCCGCGGGCTGGTTCTCGAAGAGCGCCGCGTTGTAGTCGAAGAACGACTCGGGCGACTGGTCGGCGACGCACGCGGCCGCATTCGCCGCGCGAAGCGAGTACTGCGTACCGGCCGACTTGTTCGACAGGATCGCGATGGGGTGCACCTCGACCGTCGCGGCCCCCGACTCGACGAGCGTCCGCAGCGTCTCGCCGTTGGTCGACTCGAAGTCGCCGCAGAACGGGCAGAGGTAGTCGACGTAGGTGACGATGTTCGCGACGTTACCGCTGTCGTCCTGCTCGGTCGGCACGGGGTCTTCGCCGGGCTGGAGCGCAGGGGTCTCGACCGCGGTGATGGCGCCGTCGGCGCCGGTGAGCACGATGCCGTCGCTGGCCATGTTGGCCGGGCCCGGGCCCGCGGGCTTCACGCTGTTGAAGATGAGCGCACCGATCAGCCCGGCGACCGCGACGACCGCGACGATGACCCCACCCTGAATCAGGACCTTCTTCCGGCGGTCCTTCTTCTTCTGCTGTTCGCGGAGGACCTTGGCCTTCTCCCTGGCCGCCTCTCTGCGGTCGTTACGGCTGGGGCGTGGCTGGTTGGATCCGCCGTTGCTCATCGATGGTCACTCCGGGGCTGTGCTCTTGGGGACTGCTGCTGTGTGGGGGGCGCGCGGGACAACGCGCGCGAACGCCCTAACGATAGGCGCGAACGCCCTAACGATAGTAGGTACGGTGTCTGGGAAACACCCAGGTGCTCCCCGCATGGCATACTGAGTGGGCGTCAACGGCGACGCGACTCATCCATTCACTACGGATCGTCCGGCACGTACCTGCCGGTGAAGGAGAAGCACAACCATGGCATCAGTCACGTTCGACAAGGCCACCCGCCTGTACCCCGGCGGCACCCGACCGGCCGTCGACCAGCTCGACCTCGAGATCGCCGACGGCGAGTTCCTCGTTCTCGTCGGCCCCTCCGGCTGTGGAAAGTCCACGTCGCTCCGCATGCTCGCGGGCCTCGAAGAGGTCAACGACGGCAACATCTTCATCGGCGACCGCAACGTCACCGACGTGCCGCCGAAGGACCGCGACATCGCCATGGTCTTCCAGAACTACGCGCTGTACCCGCACATGACGGTCGCCGAGAACATGGGCTTCGCGCTCAAGATCGCCGGCGTCAACAAGGACGAGCGCGCCGCGCGCGTGCTCGAGGCGGCGAAGCTCCTCGACCTCGAGCCCTACCTCAGCCGCAAGCCGAAGGCCCTCTCGGGTGGTCAGCGTCAGCGTGTGGCCATGGGTCGCGCCATCGTCCGGCAGCCGCAGGTGTTCCTCATGGACGAGCCGCTGTCGAACCTCGACGCGAAGCTCCGCGTGCAGACGCGTACGCAGATCGCATCGCTGCAGCGCCGCCTCGGCGTCACGACGGTCTACGTCACCCACGACCAGACCGAGGCGCTCACCATGGGCGACCGCATCGCGGTGCTGAAGGACGGCCTGCTGCAGCAGGTCGGCACGCCGCGTGACCTGTACGAGAAGCCGCAGAACGTGTTCGTCGCGGGCTTCATCGGCTCGCCGGCCATGAACCTGTTCCACGCCGACATCGCCGACGGCGGCATCAAGTTCGGCAACTCGGTCGTGCCGGTCGAGCGCGACGTGCTCGACCACGCGACGGGTTCGGCCGTCACGGTCGGCGTCCGCCCTGAAGACATCAACGTGTCGACGACGGCGAGCGAGGGCCTCGCGGTCACGGTCGACCTCGTCGAGGAGCTCGGCGCCGACGGCTACCTCTACGGCCACTCCGAGATCGAGGGCAAGCGCACCGACATCGTCGCGCGCGTCGACGGCCGCACGCACCCGTTCGCGGGCGACACCGTCTACCTGACCCCGACGCCGAACCACGTGCACGTGTTCGACGCCGAGTCGGGCGACCGCCTCGGTCACCGCGTCGTCACCGGCTGAGCGGGCGACCCCACGATCGGATGCCGGTCGGGCTTCGGCCCGGCCGGCATCGGTCTTTCCAGGGCGAGCGGATGCCTCGCCAGAACCGCTTCTCACCCGCGGCCCATTCCTCGCTCAGGAACGCGAACACGACGCGCGGAACCCTGAGCACCGACACGCCGAAGCGGCGACGCTCCTTCCTGAGCAAGGAAATCGGGCAGGACGCACGATGGGGCCGAGGTATCCGCCCGCCCGCGCAAGCCAGCCGGCCGGCCGGCCGAACCATGAATCCGGATACGCTGAACACGATGAGCGGCTCACTCTCGATCACGTCGGCCATGGCCGACCCCGCCCTGCTCGACCTGCCGTGGGACCTCCCACTCGAGGCCTGGCCGAGCGACACGATCGCGGCGCTGCCGAAGGGCATCTCCCGCCACCTGGTGCGCTTCGCGCACCTCGGCGGGCACGTCGTCGCGATCAAGGAGACGACGGCCGAGATGGCGCGCGGCGAGTACGAGATGCTGCGCCGGCTGCAGCGGCTCGAGATCCCGTGCGTCGAGCCGGTCGCGGTGATCACGAACCGCACCGACGCCGACGGGGACGAGCTGAAGCCCGTGCTCGTGACCCGGCATCTGCGCTTCTCGCTCCCCTACCGCGCGCTGTTCTCGCAGACGCTCCGCCCCGACACCGCGACACGCCTCGTCGACGCGCTCGCCGTGCTGCTCGTGCGCCTGCACATCGTCGGATTCTTCTGGGGTGACGTGTCGCTCTCGAACACCCTGTTCCGTCGCGACGCGGGCGCGTTCGCCGCGTATCTCGTCGACGCCGAAACCGGCAAGCTCTATCAGGGCGGGCTCTCGAACGGGCAGCGCGAGAACGACCTCGAGATCGCGCGCGTGAACATCGCCGGCGAGCTGCTCGACCTCGAGGCCGGCGGGCGCGTGGCCGATGAGCTCGACCCGGTGCGGATCTCGAACGGCATCGTCGACGCGTACCGCAAGCTGTGGGCGGAGCTCACCGAGACCGAGACGTTCCCCGGCGCCGAGCGCTGGCGCATCAATGAGCGCGTCCAGCGGCTCAACGACCTCGGGTTCGACATCGAGGAGCTCGCGATCAAGACGGATGCCTCGGGCACGACCGTGCGGATCCAGCCCAAGGTCGTGGACGCGGGACACCACCAACGGCGGCTCCTGCGGCTCACCGGTCTGGACGCCGGAGAGAACCAGGCCCGGCGTCTGCTCAACGACCTCGACTCGTACCGTGCCGCGTACGGCAAGGGCGATCTCGACGAGGAGATGGTCGCGCACGAATGGCTCATGCGCGTGTTCGAGCCCGTCGTGCGCGCCATCCCCATGGAGCTCCGGGGCAAGCTCGAGCCCGCCGAGGTGTTCCACCAGCTGCTCGAGCACCGCTGGTTCATGGCGCAGAAGGAGGGCCGGGACATTCCGCTCGCCGAAGCCGTGACGAGCTACGTCAACGAGGTGCTGAGGCACCGGCGCGACGAGGCCACGATGATCGACCCGCCGACCGGCGCGATCATGACCGCCATGCCGGTGATCGACACGGCAGCCATCCCCGTCGTCGATCCCGACGACGAGGGCGACTGGCGCGCCAAGGTCTGATCGTCGGTCGAGGAGCCACACTCATCGCCGGTCGAGGAGCGAAGCGTATCGAGACCCGGTGACCATATCTCGATACGCTTCGCGATCTCGATACGCTTCGCTACTCGATCAACGAGGGCGGGTCAGAACTCGACGACGCGGTTCTCGCCGATGTCGGGCTGCTCCTTGGTGAAGAACGCCTTCGTCGCCTTGGCGGCGGCCACGAGCCCGGTCTCGGTCTTCGCCCAGTACTCGGCGCTCTCGGGCAGCACCTCGAGCACGACGATCTCGGGATCCTCTCGTCCGCCCGGGAACCACGCTTCGGCGGACGGCCCCCAGAGCTCATCGATCGCGGCGGCGTTGTCCTCGATGAGACGAGCGTTCCCGGCGAGCGAGAGATACCCGGCCTTCGACGAGAGCGAGACGTTCACCCGCGGGTTCGCGCGGATCTCCTCGACCTTGGGGCTCGGGTCCTCGATCAGGAACCGGATGGTCCCGTCGAAGCGCTTCTGCAGCACCGCGAGCGGACGGGCGTGCAGACCGTCGGCTCCTTCAGTGGTCAGCATGGCCACGTCGGCGGAGGTGACGAGGTCGGCGATTCGGTCCAGTGCGTCTTTGTCCATGTCCTCGACGCTACGGATGTCTCGCCGCGAAGCCGACCCCTTGACACCCCCGTTGGTCGAGGAGTGAACGCCAGCGAGCGTCTCGAGACTTAGGCGTCCGATCTCGATACGCTGCGCTACTCGATCGGCGAAGCCTCCGCGCGGAGCTTCGCGATCTCGTACAGGGCGACCGAGGCCGCGATGCCGGCGTTCAGCGACTCGGTCGCCGAGCTGATCGGGATCGAGACGACGGCGTCGCACGTCTCGGTCACGAGGCGCGACAGACCCTTGCCCTCGGAGCCGACGACGATCACGATGGGCCGGTCGGCGAAGGACAGCCCGGGCAGGGCCGTGTCGCCGCCGCCGTCGAGGCCGAGCACGAACACACCGCGTTCCTTCAGCGCCTTCAGCGTCTGGGTGAGGTTCGACGCCATCGCGACGGGCACGCGCGCGGCGGCCCCCGCCGAGGTCTTCCACGCGCCCGCGTTGACGCCCACGGAGCGGCGCTGCGGCACGATGACGCCCTGACCGCCGAACGCGGCGGTCGAACGGATGATCGCGCCCAGGTTGCGCGGGTCGGTGACGCCGTCGAGCGCGATCAGGAGCGGGGTCCGGTCGTCGGCGAGGATCTCGTCGAGCAGTTCGATGGGGTGGGCGTACTCGTACGGCGGGACCTTCAACGCGAGACCCTGGTGCACCCCGCCCTCGCCCGCGAGCCGGTCGAGCTCGGGTCGCATGACCTCGAGGATCGGGATGCCGCGGTTGGTGGCGATCTTCATCGCCTCACGGACGCGGTCGTCCATCTCGACCCTGGTCGCGACGTACAGCGTCGTCGCGGGGATGCGGGTGCGCAGCGCCTCGACGACCGAGTTGCGCCCGGTCACGATCTCGGACTCGTCACCGGAACGCGAACGGGTCGCGGCACCGGATGCTCCGCGCGGAGCGCCCGAGCCACCGCGCGACGCACCGGGACGGCCCTTGCCGCCCGACGCCCTGTACCGCTCCTCGGCGGCCTTGCGCTTGCCGGCCGGGTGCCAGGCCCGGTCCTCGGCCTTCGGTGTCGGCCCCTTGCCCTCGAGCGACTTCCGCCCGTGGCCCCCGGTGCCGACCTGCTTGCCCTTGCTGCCCTTGCGCACCGCGCCGGGGCGGCCCTTGCCGCTGCTGCCCTTCATGAGGTGAGGCTCCAATGCGTTCCTGAAGACGAGTCTTCGATCGTGATGCCCGCGTCGGCGAGCTCGGCGCGGATCCGGTCCGCGGCCTGGTAGTCCTTCGCGGCGCGAGCCGCGTGGCGGTCTTCGATGCGACGTTCGACGAGCACGCCGAGCGCGGATGCCGCGGGGCCGGCGTCGGCCGTGGCCCAGTGCCGGTCGCGCGGGTCGATGCCGAGCACGCCGACCATCGCGACGACCTGTCCGTGCGCGGTCGCCGCCGCGTGCAGCTCTTCGTCGTCGAGCGCCTGATTGCCCGCGCGGACGGTGTCGTGCAGCACGGCGAGCGCCTGCGGCACGCTCAGGTCGTCGTCCATCGCGTCGGCGAACGCCTCGGGCACATCCGGGCTGCCGACCCCCGCGAAGCGCGTGCCGGCGAGGCGCCGCTCGACGCGCACGAGGAACGTGCGGAGGCGATCGATGACGGCCTCCGCCTCGGTGACCGACGCGGGGCTGTAGTCGAGCGTCGACCGGTAGTGCGCGGCACCGAGCAGGTAGCGGATCGCCAACGGCGACCCGAGCTCGAGCAGCTCGCCCGCGTACACCGAGTTGCCGAGCGACTTCGACATCTTCTGACCGCCGACGTTCACGAGCCCGTTGTGCACCCAGTACCGGGCGAACCCGTCGCCCGCCGCGGTCGTCTGCGCGAGCTCGTTCTCGTGATGCGGGAAGCGCAGGTCGAGCCCGCCGCCGTGGATATCGAACTCGGGGCCGAGGTAGCGCGCCGACATCGCCGAGCACTCGATGTGCCAGCCCGGACGGCCGTCGCCCCAGGGCGAGGCCCACGACGCCGACCCGGGCTCATCGGGCTTCGCACCCTTCCACAGGGCGAAGTCGCGCGGGTCGCGCTTGCCGCGGGGATCCGCGTCGGGTGCGGCCTCCATGTGGTCGCGGGACTGCCGCGTGAGCTCGCCGTAGGCCGGCCAGCTGCCCGTGTCGAAGTAGACGTCGCCCGAGGCATCCGTCGCCGCGTAGGCGTGCCCGCGTTCGATGAGCCGCGCGATGAGCGCCTGCATCTGGGAGATGCTCGCGGTGGCCCGCGGCTCGTAGGTGGGCGGCAGGATGCCGAGCGCCTGGTAGCCGGCCGTGAACTCGAGCTCGACGCGGTACGCGAGCGCCCACCACTCCTCGCCCGTGACCGCGGCGAGGATCTTGTCGTCGATGTCGGTGACGTTCCGGATGAACGTGACGTCGAACCCTCGGAAGCTCAGCCAGCGGCGGAGCACGTCGTAGACGAGCGCGCTGCGGAGGTGGCCGATGTGCGGGCTCGACTGCACGGTCGGCCCGCAGACGTACATGCCGACATGCCCCTCGCGGAGGGGCACGAAGTCACGCAGCGCCTGAGCCTTGGTGTCGTACAGTCGGAGCGTCACCCGTCAAGCCTACCGGCGTGGAAGGTGCGTCCCCGTTGGTCGAGGAGCGCCCGACGCGCTCAGCCGGCCACGACCACCGCCGTCGCGATCGCCGCGATGCCCTCGCCGCGACCCGTGAACCCGAGCGCGTCGGTCGTGGTCGCCGAGACGCTCACGGGCGCGCCGAGCGCGCCGCTCAGCACCGCCTCGGCCTCGGCGCGGCGCGGCGCCAGCTTCGGCCGGTTGCCGATGACCTGCACACTCACATTCCCGATCCGGTATCCGGCCTGCTCGACGAGCTCGCGCGCGCGGCCGAGCAGCACGGGTCCGTGTGCGCCCGCGAGTGCCGGATCGTCGGTGCCGAAGACCGCGCCGAGGTCTCCGAGCCCTGCGGCGGCGAGCACCGCGTCGACGATCGCGTGGCTCGCCGCGTCGCCGTCGCTGTGACCCGCGAGACCGCGCTCACCCGGCCACTCGAGGCCCGCGACCCACAGTGCCGCGCCCGGGTCGTCGCTGAACGCGTGCACGTCGACCCCCGTGCCCACCCGGGAGACGGATGGCGGTGCGCCGGTGCTCGCCCCGGCGGCTGCGCGAGGCGACTCGCGGGCCAGCCGCTCGTGCGCGAGCTGCTCGGCGCGGTGCAGGTCGGCGGGCACCGTGACCTTGAACGCGCGCGCATCGCCGGGAACCACGTCGACGGGAAGGCCGATGGAGGCCACGAGCGCGGCGTCGTCGGTGAACTCGGAGCCGGCACTGGCGTACGCCCGGTCGAGCGCTTCGCGCGGGAATCCCTGCGGCGTCTGCACGGCCGCGAGCGTGGAGCGGTCGACCGTGTCGATCACGCGGTGCGACGAGTCGACGCGCTTGATCGTGTCGACCACGTCGAGCGCGGGGATCACGCCGTGCCCGCGCGACCGGACCGCCTGCACGACCTCGTCGAAGACGAGCGACGGGGTCAGCGGCCGGGCCGCGTCGTGCACGAGCACGGTGTCGACGAGGCGGGGCAGCAGGGCGAGGCCCCGCGCCACCGAGTCTTGGCGGCTCACGCCGCCCTCGACGACGTCGAGCGGGGCGCCCGCGGCGTCGGCGGCCGGTGCGATCGCGGCGCGGGCCGACTCGACGCGCCCCTCGGGGACGACGAGCACGAGGTGCGGCGTCTCGTGCATGCCGAGTGCGGCATCCACCGCGAACTCGAGCATGGTGCGACCCGCGAGCGGCACGAACGCCTTCGGCTCGGAGTGGGCCAGGCGCGTGCCGCTGCCGGCGGCGACCACGATGACGGCGATGGTCGATGCACTCACACTGCGAGCCTATGCCCGATCGCTCGCAGGGTCTCGATACGCTCGCTGGCGCTCGCTACTCGACCTGCGAAAGGGCCGCCGCCCTCACGCCTCGACCAACGAGGGCTCGCTGGTCGAGTAGCGCCCGACGAAGGAGGACGCGTGCCGAGACCTAGGAGGCCAGGACCTCGTCGAGCACGACCGAGGCCTGCTCTTCGTCGGTCTTCTCAGCAAGCGCGAGCTCGGAGATCAGGATCTGGCGCGCCTTCGCGAGCATGCGCTTCTCGCCCGCGGAGAGCCCGCGGTCCTGGTCGCGACGCCACAGGTCGCGCACGACCTCCGACACCTTGATGACATCGCCCGAGGCGAGCTTCTCGAGGTTCGCCTTGTAGCGGCGGGACCAGTTGGTGGGCTCTTCGGTGAACGGTGCGCGCAGCACCTCGAAGACGCGGTCGAGACCCTCCTTGCCGATCACGTCGCGAACGCCGACGAGGTCGACGTTCTCGGCCGGGACCTCGATGACGAGGTCGCCCTGGGTGACGTTCAGCTTGAGGTACAGCTTCTCCTCACCCTTGATGACGCGTTTCTTGACTTCGACGATCGTTGCGGCGCCGTGGTGGGGGTAAACGACGGTCTCGCCAACCTCAAAAAGCATGAATCGGTGTCCTTTCGGCAACTTTCAGGATATCACACCAGGTTCCTGCTAAGGTTCGGCCTCCGGATCCGGCCACCGCCGTAGGCTATGCTCGACACGATCCCGCGCGCCATGGCTCTTCCGAGCGCGCGCACTCGCACTTGGAGGTTCTGTGAAGGCGCGTCTCGCGGCATCTGCCGCCCTGGCCCTCGGTATCGTCGTCGGCGCGAGCGGCTGCTCGATGATCACGTACCAGGCGACCACCGAGGTCTACGACCCGAGTGACGGCCTCGCGGCGAACGTGGGCGAGCTCGACCTTCGCAACATCCTCGTCGTCATGGAAGACGGCGGCGACGACGGCAACCTCGTCTTCACCGTGGCCAACTCGGGCGACGACGCCGAGCTCACGGCCGAGCCCGCGAGCGGCGACCCGGTCACGCTCGAGGTCGGTGCGAACGAGCAGGTCGTGCTCGGCGGCTCAGGCGAGGAGCCGCTCCTGCTGGTCGGCATCGACGCGACGCCGGGCGGCATGCTCGACATCTACTTCCACGCCGACGGCGCCGAGGGCGTCGAGATCAGCGTGCCCGTGCTCGACGGCCGCCTGCCCGAGTACCGCGACCTCGTTCCCTGAGTCATCGCCGGTCGAGTAGCGAGCGCCAGCGAGCGTATCGAGACCCGGCGAGTGATCTCGCTACGCTCCGCGACTCGACCGCCTGACGGTTACGCCTCGAAGCGGTACCCGAGCCCGCGCACGGTG
Source organism: Agromyces aerolatus (assembly GCF_031432255.1). Lineage (NCBI taxonomy): Bacteria > Bacillati > Actinomycetota > Actinomycetes > Micrococcales > Microbacteriaceae > Agromyces > Agromyces aerolatus. Next base: position 42,412 of record NZ_JAVKGQ010000001.1, read on the forward strand.
ACCAGCTGCACCGGGTCGGACGGCGTGCGCTCGATCTTCGAGCGGATGCGCTTGATGTGCACGTCGAGCGTCTTGGTGTCGCCGAAGTAGTCAGAGCCCCACACGCGATCGATGAGCTGGCCACGCGTGAGCACTCGGCCCGGATTGCGCATCAGCAGCTCGAGCAGCTCGAATTCCTTCAGCGGCATCTGCACCGCCGCGCCGTCGACCTCGACCGCGTGCCGGTCGACGTCCATGCGCACGCGCCCGCCCTCGAGCACGGCCTCGTCGTAGTCGAGCGCCTCCACCCGACGACGCAGCACGGCCCGGATGCGGGCGAGCAGCTCACGCGTCGAGTACGGCTTCGTGACGTAGTCGTCGGCGCCCAGCTCGAGCCCGACCACGATGTCCACCTCGGAGTCCTTCGCGGTGAGCATGATGATCGGCACGCTCGAACGCGTCCGGATCTCCCGGCACACCTCGGTGCCGGGGATGCCGGGCAGCATGAGGTCGAGCAGCACGAGGTCGGCGCCATCGCGGTCGAACGCCGCGACGGCCTCGCGGCCGTCGGCCGCGACCTCGACCTCGTAGCCCTCACGCTCGAGCAGGAAGGCGAGCGGTTCGCTCAGCGCGGTCTCGTCTTCGACGAGCAGGATGCGGGTGGTGCTCACTCGGATGCTCCTCCGGTCGGAACGGCCGTTGCGGCCTGGGGGTCGGTTGGGGGGACGGATGTCTCGCCTGCGGCGCCGGCCTCGTTCGCCTGCTCGATCGCCTCGCCCTGCTCGGCGATCGGAAGCCTGATCGTGAACGTCGCGCCGTGCCCGAGTCGAGACCACACGCGGACGTCGCCGCCGAGGTTCTGCACGGTGTGCTTGACGATGCTGAGCCCGAGCCCGCTGCCCCCGGTGTTGCGGGAGCGGGCCTGGTCGACACGGTAGAACCGCTCGAAGACGCGGTCGAGGTCCTCCTCGGCGAGGCCGATGCCCTGATCGGTCACGGCGATCTCGACGATGCCGCCCTCCGCGCGGACGCCGACGCCCACCCGTCCGCCGTCGTTCGAGTACGCGATCGCATTGGCGATCAGGTTGTCGACGGCGACGGTCAGCAGCGCCCGGTCGCCCCAGACCTTCGCGCGGCTCTTCGCCTTGATCGCGACCTCGATGTGCTTGGCACCGGCGACCACGCGATTGTGCTCGACCGCAGCCCGGCAGACCTCGTCCACATCGACGAGCTCATCGGGACGCAGCGCGTCGTGCGCCTGGAGCCGGGACAGCTCGATCACCTCTTTGGTGATGTGACCGAGCCTGGCCGACTCGACGCTCAGCCGGTTCGCGAAGCGCCGCACCTGCTCCGGCTCATCGGCGGCGAGGTCGATTGCCTCCGAGAGGAGGCTGACGGACGCGATCGGCGTCTTGAGCTCGTGGCTGATGTTCGCGACGAAGTCGCGGCGCACCTCGTCGAGCCGGTACGCCTCGGTGCGGTCGTCGGCGAGCATGAGGACGAACCTCGTGCCGAGCCGGGCGACCCGCACGTGCAGCCGTAGCTGCGCCGCACCCGAGAAGCCTCGCGCGAGCACGATCTCCGCGTCGACGCGTTCGCCCGTGCGTCGCACGTTCCCGGCGAGCTGGATGAGCTCGTCGTGCACGAGACTCTGCCCGCGGACCAGTCCCATGGCGAGCGCACCGGGCGAGGCGCGCAGCACGTTGTTCGAGGGATCGAGCACGACCCCGGCCGACTCGAGCACGTCGAGCACCTGATCGACGCCGTCCGGGACGGTGGGTGCGACGACGCGTGCTGCCGCGCTCCCGCGGCGTTCGGCCATGTGCAGCACGACCATGAACGCGGCGCCGAGAAAGACGCCGAAGGCCAGCGCGGCGAGCACCAGCCAGGTGGACTCCATGGGGTCAACGATAACGATGCATGAAGCCTGTCCGAGCCACGAGGTCGCCGTACGGCGGTACGTTAGGAAGTGTTCAGGTTCGCGGCACCTGTTGTTCACCCGCCGCCGAGAGGATTGGCGGGCCGGACCGAACCGGCGTGCCCGCGCGCAGCGTGCGGGCCTACGAGATCAAGGGATTCGTTTCATGCGTGAGGTGTTCCAGCAGGAACTGCGAGAGGTCCAAGACGGCCTCGTCGAGATCGCCGGCCTGGTCGCCGACTCCATCGAGAAGGCGACACGGGCGTTCAACGAGTCCGACGTGAGCCTCGCGGAAGAGGTCATCGCCGAGGACCCGCGCATCGACCAGGCGACGGTCGCGCTCGACGAGCTCGCGATCACGATCCTCGCCCGCCAGCAGCCGGTCGCGCGCGACCTGCGCATCGTAGTGAGCGCGCTGCGCATCAGCGCGTCGCTCGAGCGCATGGGCGACATGTCGACGCACATCGCACAGCTGTCGCGGTACCGCTTCCCCGACAAGGTCGTGCCGAAGTCGCTGCGCAGCACGTTCGCCGAGATGGGCCGCCTCGACGTCGAGATCGCCCGCAAGCTCGCGCGACTGCTCGACAACGAGGACGTGAACCTCGCGGAGGAGATCCGCAACGACGACGACAAGATCGACGCGCTGCACCTCAGCGTGTTCGACAAGGTGCTCGGCGAGACCTGGAAGGGCGAGGCCGTCGACACCGTCGACGCGACGCTCGCGAGCCGCTACCACGAGCGCTTCGCCGACCACGCGGTCTCGATCGCGAAGAAGGTCCAGTACCTCGCCACCGGCGACTGGGTGCCCGAGCCCGTCAGCTGACGCACCTCGCGTGCCCGCTGGTCGAGTAGCGGAGCGTATCGAGACCCGGTGACCGGTCCTCGGGATCGGGTCACCGGGTCTCGATACGCTCGCTGGCGCGTAGCTCACTCGACCAGCGCGGGGGTTACTTCTTGCCCTGCGCGGCGACCGCGGCGGCACCGGCGGCTGCGGCCTCGGGGTCGAGGTACTCGCCGGGCTTGGTCGGCATGAAGTCGTCGTCGAGCTCGTAGACGAGCGGGATGCCGGTCGGGATGTTGAGCTCGGCGATGTCGTCGTCGCTGATGCCCTCGAGGTGCTTGACGAGCGCGCGCAGCGAGTTGCCGTGCGCGGTCACGAGGACGGTCTTCCCGGCCGCGAGGTCGGGGATGATGTCGCTCTCCCAGTACGGGAGCATGCGCGCGATGACGTCCTTCAGGCACTCGGTGCGGGGCAGCTCGCCGTCGGCGAGATCGGCGTAGCGCGGGTCGCCGGCCTGCGAGAACTCGGAGTCGTCCTCGAGCGGCGGCGGCGGCACGTCGAACGAGCGCCGCCAGAGCTGGAACTGCTCGGGCCCGTACTTCTCGAGCGTCTCGGCCTTGTCGAGCCCCTGCAGAGCACCGTAGTGGCGCTCGTTGAGGCGCCACGACCGGCGCACGTCGATCCAGAGCCGGTCGGCCTCCTCGAGGGCGATGTCGGCGGTCTGGATGGCCCGGGTCAGCACCGACGTGTGCAGCACGTCGGGCAGGACCTGCTTCTCGACGAGCAGCTCGCCCGCGCGCTTGGCCTCACCGCGGCCGAGCTCGGAGAGCCGCACGTCGACCCAACCGGTGAACAGGTTCTTCTGGTTCCATTCGCTGTTGCCATGGCGGAGCAGGACGAGGGTATGAGGCATGCGTCCAGCCTATGGCCTGCCAGACTTGGGCCATGCCCGTCGGTTCCCTCACGCGCGGCACGACGAACACGAACCGCCTGCGCCGCGTCGACCGGTGGATCGCCGCGCACCCCGTGCTGCGGCGCGCCGACGACCCGCTGGTCGTGGACCTCGGCTACGGCGCGAGCGGGGTGACCGCGTTCGAGCTCGCCTCGCGGCTCGGGCGCACTCGGCCCGAGGTCGAGGTCCTCGGCCTCGAGATCGATCCCGGCCGCGTCCGCACGGCCCGCGAGCAGCTTGCCGCGGTGCGCGCGGGCACGACGCCCTTCGCGCGGGACCTGAAGGTGTCGTTCGGGGTCGGCGGCTTCGAGGTGCCCGTCGCGGCCGGCCGCCGCCCCGCGATGATCCGGGCGTTCAACGTGCTGCGGCAGTACGACGAGGCATCCGTCACCGAGGCGTGGTCGCGCCTGCGCGACCGGCTCGCACCCGGCGGGCTCGTCGTCGAGGGCACCTGCGACGAGCTCGGGCGCATCTCGAGCTGGGTGGGGCTCGAGGCATCCGGGCCGGTGACCTTCTCGATCAGCCTGCGCCTGCGCGACCTCGACGCGCCGTCGATCGTGGCCGAACGCCTGCCGAAGGCGCTCATCCACAGGAACGTCCCGGGCGAGCGCGTCCACACGTTCCTCACCGAGCTCGACCGCGCGTGGCGCGTGCACGCGCCGCTCTCGGTCTACGGCCCAGGTCAGCGTTTCATCCGCGTCGCTGAGACGCTCAAGGCCGACGGATGGCCCGTGCAGGGCGGCGTCCGCCGCTGGCGTCTCGGCGAGCTCACGCTCGACTGGTCCGCCGTCGCCCCGCGACCGTCGGTCGAGTAGCGCCCGACGAAGGAGGACGTCTCCGCTGGTCGAGTAGCGCCCGACGAAGGAGGACGCGTATCGAGACCACCACACTCGAGACCGAGTCGCCAGGTCTCGATACGCGTCGCCACTGCGTGTCGGCGCTACTCGACCAGCGAGCTTCCCGACGCGGACTATGGGCGGTGCACGCCGAGCCGCGGGAGGCGCGGGACGTCGACCGCAGAGGCGGCGTCGGCCGGGACGATCTCGACCTGTGCCGCCGCGACGTCGATGCCGTGGCTCTCGACGATGAGCGGCAGGTCGGCGGGGACCGCTCGCTTCACCACGGCGAGCGCGATCGGCCCGAGCTCGTGGTGCATCGCGCTCGCGGTGATGCGGCCCACCTGCCGACGCTCGGGCGCCTCGCCCTCAACCGGCTCGGGGCGCACCTTCTCACCGATCACGACCTCGCCGGGCGCCGGCAGCACGGTGTCGCTGCCGTCGAGGTGCAGCAGCACGAGCCGTCGCGGCGGCCGGCCGAGGTTCAGCACCTTGGCGACGGTCTCCTGGCCCTTGTAGCACCCCTTCCCGAGGTCGACGGCGCTGCGCAGCCAGTCGAGCTCGTGCGGGATGGCCTTCTCGTCGACCTCGGTCGCCTGACGCGGGCGCCAGGCCGCGATGCGCAGCGCCTCGGCCGCGAGCGCGCCCGCAGCCTCGACGCGCCCGGCGGAGACCGAGGCGGCCGCGTCGTCGAGTGCCGCGCGCGCGACGATCCGCTCGACCCAGCGCCAGTCGGCGGCCGGATGCCCCGCCTCACGCGCGTACTGGTGGCCGGCAGCCGTGCTCCAGGGGTCGACCCAGTCGAGTGCGACGCCGTTCGGCGCCGCGGCGGGCGCGGCGAGGTCGAGGGGTTCAGTGCCCATGGCGCCGAGCACGGCCCAGTCCGCGCTCACGTCGGCGACCTCGACGCGGAGCATGAACCGCATGCGGTCGAGGAACGCGGCGAGCGGCGAGGCATCCGGCCCTTCGACGACGAGCCACGTGGTCGTGCCGTCGTCGACGACGTGTGCGACGTGCTCGATGTGGCCATTGGCGTCGAGGAGGAGCGCCTCCGCGCTCTCGCCCGGCGCGAGCCGCGCGAGCGCCTGGCTCGCCATCGAGTGCAGCCAGGTGAGCCGGTCGGGACCCGTCACGGTCACGACGCCGCGGTTCGACGCATCGACGACGGCGCGGCCGGACTCGAGCCGGCGCTGTTCGACGTTGGGGTTCCCGTAGTGCGCGGGCACGCCCGCGTCGGCGCCCTCACCGGGCACGGCACCCGGCAGGGAGAGGAACGGCGACGGGCTCATCAGTCGGCCTTCGCCAGTCGTGCCGATGCGTGCGTGCGCAGGTCCTGCCCGAGCGCGGCGATGTCCCAGGCCCAGAGCAGATGCCCCTCGACGAGCCCGTACAGCCGGGTCGCGGCGGCGTAGTCCTTCGCGCCGCTCGTGCGCATGACGGCGTCCGTCGCGAGGTCGATGCGCGGACCCTTGACCTGACCGAGATAGAGCTCGCTCACGCCGCCCGGGTGCACGATCTGCACCTCGAGGTCGAAGCCGCCGTCGGCGTTCCTGAGCTGCTCCACGTCGTCGGCGCTGGAGTACGTGGGGTCGCCCACCGGGGGGAGCATCGCCGGCCCGGGGTCGCCCTCGCCGAGCGGCCTGGCCAGACGCCAGTAGCCGGTCTCGGTCGTCAGCGGCCGCGGGTCACCACCGGGCTCGGCGGGGAACAGCCAGGTGTACGAGGTGTAGTTCAGGTGCGGGAGTCCGTCATGGCTGAACGAGACGCGCTGGCCGAACTCCTGCGTGACCGACTCCTCGCCGATCTTGTAGTCGATGACGCCCGAGCCCTCCCAGACCCCGAGGAGCCAGGACAGCGGCACGAGCTCGGCCGGAAGGCCGACGGGCAGCTCGATCATCGCCACGCCCTCATCAACGCCTAGCGCTGCCCCTTGAACAGCTTGTAGACGACGACGCCGCTGATCCAGGCGATCGCGAGGCTCGCGAGCCCGAGCAGGCCGATGAAGAACAGTTCGAGTGCGAGCAGCTCTGACATGTGTGCGAGTCTACCCCGGCGCGGGCACGCGGCCGCGCGCCCTGTCCGGCGCCGGCCGGCGCCGCGAGGCGCTAGGACAGCGGGGCGAGCAGGAGTGCCGCGACTCCGACGATGACGGCGGCGCCACCGACCGAGGCGCCCGCGCGCGTCACGAAGCCGTCGGGGCGGCGGGTCGCGAGCTGGGCGACGAGCGTCGCGAGCACCGCGACGGCGAAGACGACGCCGAGTGCTCCGAACCGGCCGAGGGCCGAGTCATCCGTGACCCACGCGTCACCGGCGAGCGCCCCGGCGACGACCGCGATCGAGCCGGCGAGCGCGATCACCCAGGCCGCGCCGACCGCGACGCCGGACATCGTGGACGAGCTCGTCTCCATCACTCCCCTGTTCCGTGCACGGCCGGCCGCGCGTGAAGCGTGCCGTTCACCGTCCCGTAGTATTGACCGCACCTTACTACTGGAGCCCGGTGGACCACTGGATGCCAGTGACTGCCGAGGAGGTACTGCCGTGGCGCAGTTGTTGATCCTGTCACCGGCGGCCGACGAAGACGTCCTTCCCGCTCTCTCGCTCCTGACGCATCGGACGCGCGTGATCCCCGCGTCGCCCGATCAGCTCGTCCGCGCGCCCGAGTCGGACCTGGTGTTCCTCGACGCGCGCACGAACCTCGCGGGCGCGAAGGCGCTCGCGCAGATCCTCCGCACGACCGGGCTGTCCGCCCCGCTCGTGCTCATCGTGACCGAGGGCGGCCTCACCGCGGTGACGCCCGACTGGGGCGTGGACGACGTCGTGCTCGAGCAGGCCGGCCCGGCCGAGGTCGATGCGCGCATCCGGCTCGCGATCGGGCGGGCGAACTCCGCCCAGCCGTCGGAACGGATCCAGACCTCGGGCGTCGTGATCGACGAGGCGAGCTACTCGGCGAAGGTGCACGGCCGCCCGCTCGACCTCACCTACAAGGAGTTCGAGCTGCTGCGGTTCCTCGCGGCGCATCCGTCCCGCGTGTTCACGCGCGAGCAGCTGCTCAGCGAGGTGTGGGGCTACGACTACTTCGGCGGCACCCGCACCGTCGACGTGCACGTGCGGCGGCTCCGGGCGAAGCTCGGCGACCTCGACAGCCTCATCGGCACCGTGCGCAACGTCGGATACCGGTTCAACGTGCACGATGAGGACGAGCAGCCGCAGGTCACCTCCCGTTGACCTGCCGGACACGCCCGCGCTCCCGGCCCGGTGGCATGATGAGGGAATGACCGACACCCTCGACGACGATCGCACGTCCAGCGACTTCGACGACGACTTCGAGCCGTTCGATGTCGAGGGCGCGCCCGAGCTGCCGGCCGAGCGCTACCTCGACCGGGAGCTCAGCTGGCTCGCGTTCAACCAGCGCGTGCTCGAGCTCGCGGAGGACCCGCGGCTGCCCGTGCTCGAGCGGGCGAACTTCCTCGCGATCTTCGCCTCGAACCTCGACGAGTTCTTCATGGTGCGGGTGGCGGGCCTGAAGCGCCGCATCGTCACCGGACTCGCCGTGCCGACCAACGTCGGCCGCGCGCCGGTCGACGTGCTCGAGGACATCTCGAAGGCCGCGCACGAGCTGCAGGAGCGGCACGCCGCCGCCTACCAGGAGCTCGTGAAGCCGGCCCTCGCGGAATCGGGCATCCACGTCGTGGGCTGGTCCGACCTCGGCGAGACCGAGCAGCAGCACCTGCGCGAGTACTTCGCCCAGCAGATCTTCCCGGTGCTGATGCCGCTCGCGGTCGACCCGGCGCATCCGTTCCCCTACATCTCGGGGTTGTCGCTGAACCTGTCGGTGCGGGTCCGCAACAGCCGCACTGGCCGCCAGGAGTTCGCGCGCGTCAAGGTGCCGCAGATGCTGCCGCGATTCGTGCAGGTCAGCGCGACCGAGAAGGTCGACAACGTCCGCTACATCGCACTCGAAGACCTCATCGCGAACCACCTCGGCGACCTGTTCCCCGGCATGGAGATCCTCGACCACCACGTGTTCCGTGTCACCCGCAACGAAGACGTGGAGATCGAGGAGGACGAGACCGAGAACCTCATCAAGGCGCTCGAGAAGGAGCTGCTGCGGCGCCGGTTCGGTCCGCCGATCCGGCTCGAGGTCACCGACGACATGGACGAGGTCACGCTCGGCCTGCTCGTGCGCGAACTCGACATCTCCGAACGCGAGGTATACCGGCTGCCCTCGCCGCTCGACCTCGGCGGACTGTTCGACCTCGCACGCATCGACCGGCCCGACCTGCACTTCCCGACCGCCGTGCCCACCACGAACGCGCAGCTCCAGCCGTCCGAGCCGAACCGACAGGCCGACATCTTCGACGCCGTGTCCCGCAAAGACGTGCTGCTGCACCACCCGTACGAGTCGTTCGCGACGAGCGTGCAGGCCTTCCTCGAGCAGGCCGCCGCCGATCCCAACGTGCTCGCCATCAAGCAGACCCTGTACCGCACGTCGGGTGACAGCCCGATCGTCGAGGCGCTGATCGACGCGGCCGAGTCCGGCAAGCAGGTGCTCGCGCTCGTCGAGATCAAGGCCCGCTTCGACGAGGCCGCCAACATCACCTGGGCGCGCAAGCTCGAGAAGGCGGGCGTGCACGTGGTCTACGGCCTCGTCGGGCTCAAGACGCACTGCAAGCTCGCGCTCGTCATCCGGCAGGAGCAGGGCCGCCTGCGCCACTACAGCCACATCGGCACCGGCAACTACAACCCGAAGACCAGCCGCATCTACGAGGACCTCGGCCTGCTCACGGCCGACGACCAGGTCGGAAAGGATCTCACCCGGCTCTTCAACGAGCTGTCGGGGTACGCCATCGAGAAGAAGTTCAAGCGGCTGCTCGTCGCTCCCCTGCACCTGCGCAAAGGGCTGCTGAAGCTCATCACGGCAGAGACCCGCAACGCCGAAGAAGGCAAGCCCGCGTCGATCCGCATCAAGGTGAACTCGATGGTCGACGAGGCCATCATCGACGCCCTGTACCGGGCGTCGAACGCGGGCGTCCAGGTCGACGTCTGGGTGCGCGGCATCTGCAGCCTCCGGCCGGGCATCCCCGGGCTCAGCGAGCACATCAGGGTGCGCTCGATCCTCGGCCGTTACCTCGAGCACTCGCGCATCTTCTCGTTCGCGAACGACGGCGACCCCCAGGTGTACATCGGCTCGGCCGACATGATGCACCGCAACCTCGACCGTCGCGTCGAAGCGCTCGTGCGACTCACCGACCCCGACCATCTGGCCGAGATCGACGCGCTGTTCGACCAGGCGATCGACGAGCACACGAGCTCGTGGCACCTCGGCGGCGACGGCACGTGGGAACGTCACTCGGCCGACGAGGCCGGCCGCCCGCTCGTCGACCTGCAGGACCGGCTCATGCAGCAGACCGCGCAGCGGTCCCGGCCGCGGCCCGGGAAACGCCGATGACGCGCGCGGTCGAGACGGCGGTCTATGCGGCCGGCGCCGTGTGCTGGCGCGTCATCGACGGCAAGGTGCACATCCTCGTCGTCCACCGCACCGTCTACGGAGATGTCACGATCCCCAAGGGCAAGGTCGACCCCGGCGAGTCGCTGCCGCAGACCGCCGTGCGCGAGATCGCGGAGGAGACCGGGCTGCAGATCGCGCTCGGCGTCCCGCTCGGCGAGTCGCGCTACGCGATGCCGAGCGGGCGGGAGAAGGTCGTCCACTACTGGGCCGCCGAGGTGACCGAACGCGCCGTGCAACGTTCGACGTTCCGGCCGAACGCCGAGATCGCCGCGCTCGAGTGGCTCACCATCAAGCAGGCGCGCGGCTACCTCAGCTACGAGCCGGATGTCGCGATCCTCGACGCGTTCGCCCGCCTCCTCGAACACGGGGTGACGACCACCTTCGCCCTGCTCGTCGTCCGGCACGGCAAGGCCGTCGACAAGGCCGGCTGGCAGGGCGACGACGCCGCGCGGCCGCTCACCGCTCGCGGGGTCTCGCAGGCCGTCGCCCTGTCGCACGTGCTCGGCGCGTGGGCGCCCAAGCGCATCGTGTCGAGCCCCGCCGTCCGCTGCGTCACCACGGTCGCGCCGCTGTCCGCCGCGATCGGCGTGCCGATCAAGCGCGACGAAGGCATCAGCCAGCAGGCCTGGCACGACGGCGACAGCGAGGTCCGCCGGGTCGTCGGCAAGCGCGTGCGGGTCGGCAAGACGGCGGTGCTGTGCAGCCACAACCCCGTGCTGCCCGCGATCATCCGCGAGATCGGCCTCGCGACCGGGACGCCGTTCGGCGCGTACGTCGACGACGCGGCCTCGCTCGAGACCGGGGCATACAGCGTCGTGCACCTCTCGGCGACGAACCCCAGCTCGGGCATCGTGGCGATCGAGACGCATCCGTCGCTCGCCTGACCGTCCCCGGGCGATCGCCTGACCTCGCCTGGGGGACCCCGAACGAGGGCCATGCGCATGCCCGCCGAGTCCCACTGGCAAGCATCCGTTCACCGGCTGTTCACCAACGCGGGGGAAGCTCGTAAGGCGAGCTGCATAGCGTCGCAGGCGGGCCGAGCACCGGCCCACACCCCCTGCAATCGGACCCCTGAAGGGACACTTCACGTGAACGTGAACGTCAAGCGTTTCGGCGCCCCCGCCGTCATCGCCACCGCCGCTGTGCTCGCGCTCAGCTCCTGCGCCTCCAACGAGGGCAACGCCTCCTCGCCCGAGGAGTCGACCTCGTCGCTCGCCGGCAACCTCGTCGGCGCCGGCGCGTCCTCGCAGGACGCCGCACAGCAGGCCTGGATCGCGGGCTTCCAGACCGCGAACCCCGAGGTCACCATCGACTACGACCCGTCGGGCTCCGGCGCGGGTCGCGAGACGTTCCAGGAGGGCGCGAGCGCGTTCGCCGGTTCGGACCGTGCGTTCAACGACGAGGAGATCGCCGAGGGCGGCTTCGCCGCCTGCGCGCCTGACACCGACCTCGTCGAGCTGCCGCTCTACATCTCGCCGATCGCCGTCATCTTCAACCTCGAGGGCATCGACTCGCTCAACCTCGACGCGGCGACGCTCGCTGGCATCTTCAACGGCTCGATCACGACCTGGAACGACCCGGCGATCGCCGGCCAGAACGAGGGCGTCGAGCTTCCCGCCACGGCGATCACGCCCGTGCACCGCTCGGACGACTCGGGCACCACCGAGAACTTCACCGAGTACCTCAACGCCGTCGCACCCGACGTGTGGACCTGGGAGGCCGACGGCGTGTGGCCGCTCGAGTCCGGTGAGGCCGCGCAGGGCACCTCGGGTCTCGTCGACGCCGTGACCAACGGCACCGGCACCATCGGCTACGCCGACGCTTCGCGCGCCGGTGACCTCGGCACCGTCGCGGTGCAGGTCGGCAGCGAGTACGTCGAGTACTCGCCCGAGGCCGCCGCCGCGATCGTCGACGCGTCGCCGCTCGCCGAGGGCCGCGCCTCGACCGACCTCGCCATCGAGCTCGACCGCACCACCGACGCCGCAGGCGTCTACCCGATCGTCCTGATCAGCTACCTCGTCGGCTGCGCCGAGTACGCCGAGCCCGACAACGTCGAGCTCGTCAAGTCGTACTTCTCGTACATCGCGAGCGAGGAGGGCCAGGAGGCCGGTGCCGAGGCCGCCGGTTCCGCGCCCATCTCCGAGACCCTGCGCGAGCAGGTCGTCGCGGCGATCGACGCCATCAAGTAAACACTCCGGGTTGTGCCCGGCCCCGACATCTGCGTTCATGGATTCGGGGCCGGGTACAGCTCGCCTCTCTCTTCCCCCGACAGAACCGAGGACCCGGCCCGATGAGCACCGCCCCCGCACCGATCAAGGCGAAGATGCGCCTCGGTGACCTCGTCTTCTCCCGATCGGCGCTCTTCGCCGGGTCGATGATCCTCATCACCCTGGCCGCCGTCGCGATCTTCCTGATCGTGCAGTCCATCCCGGCGCTGTTCGCGACGAACGAAGACGCATCAATCCTGCCGACGAACTTCTGGGAGTACGTCGGCCCGCTCGTGTTCGGCACCATCTGGGCAGCCGCGCTCGCGCTGCTCATGGCGGTGCCGGTCTCGATCGGCATCGCCCTCTTCATCTCGCACTACGCTCCGCGGCGCCTCGCCTCCGTGCTCGGCTACATCGTCGACCTCCTCGCCGCGGTGCCCTCGGTCGTGTTCGGCCTCTGGGGCATCGGCGTCCTGGCGCCCGCGATCGTCCCCGTGTACGAGTGGCTGAACAGCAACCTCGGCTGGATACCGCTGTTCGGCGGCACCGTCTCGGCCACCGGCCGCACCATCCTCACCGCGGCCGTCGTGCTCGCCGTGATGGTGCTGCCCATCATGACCGCCATCTGCCGCGAGGTCTTCCTGCAGACGCCCGTGCTGCACGAGGAGGCGGCGCTCGCGCTCGGCGCGACCCGGTGGGAGATGATCCGCATGTCGGTCCTGCCGTTCGGCCGACCCGGCATCATCTCGGCCTCGGTGCTCGGCCTCGGCCGCGCACTCGGCGAGACCATGGCCGTCGCCATGGTGCTCTCGGCCTCCCAGGTCATCACCTGGGAGCTGCTGACGTCGGTCAACCCGACCACCATCGCGGCGAACATCGCCCTGAGCTTCCCCGAGGCCTACGGCCTCAACGTCAATGTGCTCATCGCCACCGGCCTCATCCTCTTCATCGTCACCTTCGCGGTCAACGCGGTCGCACGCTGGATCGTGTCGCGTCGCAAGGAATTCTCGGGAGCCAACTGATGACCGTCACGTCCACGCCCCCTGAGACGACGCCGCGCGCGAGCGCGCCCATCGCCAACTCGCTCACCGCCGGCCGCCTGCCGACCGGCGCCCCGTGGATGCTCCTCGGTGCCGCCCTCGTCGTGTCGGGTGTGCTGTTCGGCGTCCTCGCGCTCGGTTCGGGCGAGTACAACTGGATCGGCGCGATCGTCGTCGGTGCCGTGCTCTACATCCCCGCGATCTGGTTGTTCTCGTCGATCGTCGAGGGCCGACGACGTGCGACCGACCGGCTCGTGACCGCGCTCGTCACGGGCGCGTTCCTGCTCGCGATGATCCCGCTGATCTCGCTGATCTACACCGTGCTGAGCCTCGGCCTCGCCCGGTTCGACGCCGAGTTCTTCACGTCGTCGATGCGCAATGTGACCGGCGAGGGCGGCGGCGCGCTGCACGCCATCGTCGGCACGCTCATCATGACCGGCACCGCGGCGGTCATCTCGATCCCGATCGGCCTCATGACCTCGATCTACCTGGTCGAGTACGGCCGCGGCAAGATCGCGCGCGGCATCACGTTCCTCGTCGACGTCATGACCGGCATCCCCTCGATCGTGGCCGGCCTGTTCGCCTACGCGCTGTTCGCGATCTTCTTCGGACCGGGTGTGCGTCTCGGCATCGCGGGCGCCGTCGCGCTCGCGGTGCTCATGATCCCCGTCGTCGTCCGCTCGAGCGAGGAGATGCTCCGGCTCGTGCCGAACGAGCTGCGCGAGGCATCCCTCGCCCTGGGCGTGCCGAAGTGGCTGACGATCGTGAAGGTCGTGCTGCCGACGTCGATCGCCGGCATCACGACCGGCATCATGCTCGCGATCGCCCGCGTCATCGGCGAGACCGCGCCACTGCTCATCGCGGCCGGCTTCACGCAGAGCATGAACTACAACGAGTTCGACGGCCGCATGCAGTCGCTGCCGGTCTTCGTCTATACGCAGTACGCCAACCAGGGCAACCCGCCCGAGGCGTACCTCGACCGGGCCTGGGCCGCCGCGCTCACCCTCATCCTGATCGTCATGGCGCTGAACCTGCTCGCCCGGCTCATCGCCCGCCTCTTCGCGCCGAAGTTCGGCCGCTGATCCCCCTCAGATAGGAAACCGTTCGTGTCCAAGCGCATCGAGGTCCGCGACCTCAACGTCTACTACTCGAAGTTCCTCGCGGTCGAGGGCGTGTCGCTCGAGATCGAGCCGCGCAGCGTGACCGCCTTCATCGGCCCGTCGGGCTGCGGCAAGTCGACCTTCCTCCGCACCCTGAACCGCATGCACGAGGTCATCCCCGGCGCGCGCGTCGAGGGCGAGGTGCTCATCGACGGCAACAACCTGTACGACACCGACGTGGACCCCGTGCTCGTGCGCCGGCAGGTCGGCATGGTGTTCCAGCGGCCGAACCCGTTCCCGACGATGTCGATCAAGGAGAACGTGCTCGCGGGCGTGAAGCTCAACAACCGCCGCATGTCGAAGTCCGACGGCGACGCCCTGGTCGAGAAGTCGCTGCGCGGCGCGAACCTCTGGAACGAGGTCAAGGACCGCCTCGACCGGCCGGGATCGGGCCTGTCGGGCGGTCAGCAGCAGCGCCTGTGCATCGCGCGTGCGATCGCGGTCTCCCCCGAGGTCATCCTCATGGACGAGCCGTGCTCGGCCCTCGACCCGATCTCGACCCTCGCGATCGAGGACCTCATCGAGGAGCTCAAGCAGGAGTACACGATCGTGATCGTGACCCACAACATGCAACAGGCGAGCCGCGTCTCGGACAAGACCGCCTTCTTCAACATCGCGGGCACCGGCAAGCCCGGCAAGCTCATCGAGTACGACCAGACCACGACGATCTTCTCCAACCCGACCGTGAAGGCGACGGAGGACTACGTCTCGGGTCGCTTCGGGTGATCCTCAGCTGATTCGCGGCACGGATGCCTCGGCCCCGCGGTCCTCGGACCGCGGGGCCGTTCGCGTCCCCCGCGGCCCGCTCCGCCACACACCCGCGCTCGGCGCCCAAGCCGCTTTCTTGCTCAGGAGGATCGAGCCGACACTCCGCGGGCTCGGCGCCGACACGCCGGGAACACGGCACGTCTTCCTGAGCAAGCTGGCTGGGGCGAGTCGCGGGGCGGGTCGGCAAGCGGATGCCTCCGGCGAGCCGGGAAACCGCGGCTCGGCCGAGACCTTTCCCTTGGGGTTCCCTGTTCAGGCCCTTGGGATTCCCTGTTCAGGAAGATCCGCACGACACGTCGACTGTGCGGGGCCGACACGCTGACGCCGCGCTGCGGCTTCCTGAGCACGCAGCGGGGTGAGTGGCGCGGGTGGTGAGCGGATGCCTCCGGCGGAGCCGGCGAGGGGTGCGACGCGTCAGTCGCGCGGGGTGAGCAGGTAGGCGTTGAACGCGGCGGTCGTGTCGGCGTCGTAGGGCAGCGGCACGCCGTCGAGCTCGCGGATCCCGGCGGCCAGGCGCACGCTCGACACCAGCCACGCGGCATCCGCCGTGCGCAGCTCGTCGACCGGGATATCCCGGTACTCGACGCGCTCGCCCTGCGCCGTGAGGTGCTCGAAGAGGCTCTGCTGCGTCGTGCCGTGCAGGATCGCGCCCGACGGCGCCGGAGTCGAGTAGACGCCGTCACGGCGCACGATGACCGTCGACGTCGGTCCCTCCATGACGAACCCGTCCGACGAGACGAACACGGTGTCGTCGGCCCCGCGGCGCTTGGCCTCGCGCAGCGCGGCCATGTTGACGGCGTACGACAGCGTCTTGGCGCCGAGCAGCAACCAGGGCGCCCGCTCGGCGGCACCCCGGTCGTAGCCGCGGTCGAGCGTCACGGCACGGATGCCCTGCGTGCGCGGCACGCTGAAGTCGGCCGCGGGCGAGGCCGCGAGCCACGCGGTCGGCGCCGGCCCGTGCTCGACACCGCGGCTCAGCACGAGCCTGATGAAGAACTCGCCGCGCTGCGGCAGCCTGGCGGCCGCCGTGGCGATCGCGGCCTCCCACTGGGCGAGGTTGGGCTCGGGCAGGTCGCAGATGCGCGCCGAATTGCGCAGCCGCTCGAGGTGGGGCCGCACCTCCTGCGCGTGCCCGTCGACGAAGCCGATCGTCTCGAAGATGCCGTCGCCGCGCTGCGTCGACAGCTCCCCCACCCGCAGCGCGGGCTCGCTCGCATCGACCTCGCGGAACGTCGCCGACGCGTCGCCGACCTCAGCATCCGCCGGGACAGGGTCGATGAGCAGGGTCACGATGACAGCCATGCTCCCACCGTAGCCGCGCATCGCACCTCGCCGGTCAAGGAGCGAGCACGCGCATCGAACCTCGCCGGTCGAGTAGCGAGCGAGGAACGAGCACGCGTATCGAGACCCGCCCGGGCAGAGAAATACCGGGCCGCAGAACGCCTCTCGGCGCGAGGCCGCTCGTAGCGGCGAATTTTGGAGCCCGGGGTTACTGCGGCCCGGCCATTCGAGTGTAACCCGGCGCTTCGGCGAGATATTCCAGGGTTGTCGGATCCGCTCGCGGTTCGTACCCTGCGCCGCGGGCGCCGGCTCAGTCGAGCGAGTCGTGGCGCCAGAGGCGCGCGCAGGAGGCGAGCTCGTCGCCGAGCTCGGTGAGGCGCAGGGCGCGCGTGGTGAGAGCTGCGGGGCGGTCGGGGTGCACCGCGTCCGAGGCATCCGCATCGTCGGCGAGGTCGGTGAACCCGGCCGAGGTGACGCGGCAGAACGCGGCAGCGCGCTCGAGCGCGACCGCGAAGTCGCCCGCGAAGACGCCGTGCAGGATCGTGTCCGCGAGATCGCGCACCTCGTCCGGTCCCGTGGGGATCGCCGCCCCCGCGACGACCTGGTCGATCGTGCGCGAGACCTCGGTGCCGCGCTGGAACGCGAGGCTGATGCCGACCGGGTCCTGACGGATGAGGGTACGCAGCAGGTAGAGCCGCCAGAGCGAGCCGGGCAGGCTCTTCGGCGAGGCCTGGGCCCAGAGTTCCGCGATCGTGTCGATGCCGTGCTGGTCGGCGTACGAGACGAGCCGCTCGACGATCTCGGGGTCGGGGTTGGCGCGCACGCGAGCCAGCAACGCCGCGGCGGTGTCGTGCGCGATGCGGCTGAGCTGGGCCGGGTCGTCGCCGCCCTGGTAGGCCTCGAACATCCCGGGCGGGAATCTGGTGGGTCGATGGAAGTCGGCGGGCATCCCGGCCACCCTACCTCCGCTATCCTGATTCGGCGGGCCTCTAGCTCAGTTGGCAGAGCAGCGGACTTTTAATCCGCGGGTCGTGGGTTCGAGCCCCACGGGGCCCACCACCTCTCCCGCGTCATCGCTGGAAAGGCCAAGGGCCCGGACGGTGGAACCGCCGGACCCTTCGTGAAGTTCTAACGGGGAGACCTGCCCCCGTCTTCAGGGTCTATCCTACCTCGCATGCACCAGGGGGTCCACGCGTCCGAGGCAGCTCGGTACCGGCTTCTCGAGCGGCGACTCACCGCCGTGCGGCTCGCGCCGTACGTCCGGGCGGCTCATGGGAATCATCGAGATGCGCTCCGCCTGTACAGGTGGAACATCACCCTGTCCGGCGCCGCCTTCCGAGCCGGGACCCCGGCCGCAGGTATCTGTGGGATCACGCGATCAGCCGCGCTTTTCCACATCTTCAGCGAAGCCCGAAAGAGCTCGTGGCTTCGGTCGATGGGATCTACCAGCTGCGCAATCGGGTAGCGCACCTCGAACCCCTGCTTCGTTCCGGGAACGTTCGCGCACAGTTCGGCAACATGCGCCAGGTGCTTCGCGAGATCGATCCCGTGGCCGCGGAGTGGTTCGTGAGCGTGCAGCAGATCACGACGGTATTGCGCAGCCGCCCACAGCTCTGACAGCGCCACCACAGCGGCGTGCCCCTGTCAAGTCCCTCCTTCGCGGTGCGCGAAGCGGAGAGGATGGGTGCGCGGGGATCGCCAGATCCCGCGGGCGGATCGAACGCTCCGCGCACGGCTCAGACCGGGTGCGGTGTTCCCGGGAGGGAGCGGGTTCGATCCGTCACCACCGCGCGGCGCGAAAGGGCAGGTCGATCATGATGACCCAGACGATGACACCGGCTCCGATCGCGCCGAGCGCTGCACCGAAGCTCGCGCCGTCCGCGAGGGCGAAGCCGCGCGGGGTCGCTCCGGTGACGGTCCTGCCGGTCCGGTCCGAGCCTGCGTCGCCTGCGGCTGCGAGCCCTGAGGGCGATGCACGCGTCGAGCTCGTGCAGCTCAGCGAGGTGACCTGGCGCGTGTGCGACTCGCACGCCACGCCCGGCGAACGGGGCTACATCGTCGGCTACCTCGAGCAGCTGGACGACGAGCTCGAGATGCTGTGGATGCATCCGCGCCCCGGTGTCGTCTACCGGCACGCCGATTTCGATGAGGCGGTGCGCGCGATCTCCATGCGCCTGCGCATGTCGGCGCGCTAGCGGCGACGACGCAGCCGACAATGACTGCGCCGGCGTCGACTCAGTCGACCAGGTCGCGGAACTCGCGCATCAGCGCGACACGATCGGCGGATGCCTCGGCCAGCGGTGTGACCGTCAGGGTCGTCACGCCCGCCT
This sequence comes from Agromyces aerolatus, assembly GCF_031432255.1. Taxonomy (NCBI): domain Bacteria; kingdom Bacillati; phylum Actinomycetota; class Actinomycetes; order Micrococcales; family Microbacteriaceae; genus Agromyces; species Agromyces aerolatus. The sequence continues at coordinate 61,173 of NZ_JAVKGQ010000001.1, forward strand.
CGCGGAAGGCGGCCACGCGCTCGACGACGTCGCCTGCGGGGCCGACGAGGGAGATCGCGCGGACCAGCTCGTCGGGCACCGCGGCCACGGCCTCGGCCTTCCGGCCCGCGAGGTACAGGTCCTGGATGCGTGCGGCGGCGTCCGCGAAGCCGTAGCTCGCCACGAGGTCGTTGTAGAAGTTCTTCCCCCTCGCACCCATGCCGCCGACGTAGAGCGCGAGCTGCGGCTTGAGCTGCGGCAGGACGTCCTCGGGCCGATCGGTGATCGCGAGCGCGGGGCTCGCGAACACGTCGAGGTCGCCGAGGCCCGCCGGACGCTTCGCACGCCCCGCAGCGAGCGCCTCGCCCCACACCGCACCGGCCCGCTCGGGGTGGAAGAACATCGGCAGCCAGCCGTCGGCGAGCTCGGCGGTCTGCTCGACCGACTTGGGCCCGAGCGCGGCGATGGTGATGGGGACGCGTTCGCGCACGGGGTGGTTGATGAGCTTCAGCGGTTTGCCGAGCCCCGTGCCGTCGCCCTCGGGCAGCGGGATCGTGTAATGGCGCCCGTCGTGCTCGACGGGCTCGCGTCGCCAGACCTGCCGGCAGATCTCGATGAGCTCGCGGGTGCGGCCGAGCGGAGCGTCGTACCGGACGCCGTGGAACCCCTCGATGACCTGAGGGCCCGAGGCGCCGATGCCGAGCTCGAAGCGACCGCCGGAGACGTAGTCGAGGCCCGCAGCAGTCATCGCGGTCAGGGTCGGCGTGCGCGTATACAGCTGCAGGATGCCGCTCATGAGCGTCATCCGCTCGGTGCGCGCGGCGAGGAACCCGAGCTGACTGACCGCGTCGAACGAGTACGCCTCGGGGACCGCGATGAGGTCGACGCCGGAGGCCTCGAGCTCGACGACCTCGTCGGCCACCTCGCGGAACCCGCCCGCATAGTTCAGGAACATCCCGACGCGCATCCGTCGCTCCTCCTCAGGTGCCAGACCGCGCGCCCGCGCGGGCACCTCACCCTAACCGACCCGAAGGACACGGCGGCCCCGCGGCCCGTCCGTTGTGCCCTCAGCACCCTCGAAGCCGCGTGCGAGAGGGTGGTGAGATGACCTGGAGCCTCCTGCTCGACATCCTGCTCGTGCTCATCCTGATCGGTGCCCTCGTGAACGGGTTCCGCGCCGGGTTGCTGCGCACGGCCGCGGGGCTCGCGGGACTCGTCGCCGGCGGCATCGCCGCGTACTTCGTGATGCCGTGGGTCACCTCGATCGTCCCGGCGGCCGAATGGCGGGCACCGGCGGCGATCGCCGCGGCGATCGTGCTGCTCGTCGGCGGATCCTGGCTCGGCGCCGCCGTCGGCCGGGTGCTCCGACGTGGCGCGCGGGCCGTCAAACTGGGCGTGCTCGACCGCGTGCTCGGCGCGATCGGCAACGTGATCGTCACGGCCTTCGTAATCGCGCTCGTCGCGTCGGGCGTGACCTCGCTCGGCGTCCCCGTGCTGTCGCCGGCCGTCGCCGGATCATGGGTCGTCCGCGGCATCGACCAGGCGACCCCCGCGCCGGCCCGCACGCTCATGGCGGAGCTGCGCACCGCGACGATCGGCGGCGCGATCCCGTGGCTCGGCGAGGTGCTCGGCGGGCCCACCGAGCCGCCGCAGCTTCCCGACGGCTCGCTCGACACGCCCGAGCTCTCGAACGCGAGCGCGTCGGTGGTGCGGATCACCGGCACCGCGTTCGAGTGCGGCAGCAGCATGTCCGGCTCGGGCTTCGTCGTCGCGCCGAACCGCATCGTGACGAACGCGCACGTGGTCGCGGGCGTCACACAGCCGATCGTGGAGGCGCCGGGCCGCGCCCCGGTGCAGGGCCGCGTCGTCGCGTACCAGCCCGAGCACGATCTCGCGCTCATCGCGGTCGACGGCCTCGACGTCGACCCGCTCGCGGTCGCCGAGCGTCCGGTCGACGGAACCCAGGTCGCGGTGGCGGGGTACCCGTTCGGCGGCCCGTACCAGATGCGGCCGGCCCAGATCCTCACGACCGGTCCACTCACCATCGTCGAGGCGGGGACCGAGTCGACGCGCGAGGTCGCCACGCTCGCCGCGAAGGTCGACCACGGCAACTCGGGCGGGCCTGTGCTCACGCTCGACGGCGAGATCGGCGGAGTCGTCTTCGCCAAGAGCGAGACGGTCGACAACGTCGGCTACGCGATCCCGGTGACGACGCTCGAACCGCTGGCCGCCACGGCCGGCACGCTCTCCGCACCCGTCGACTCGGGGTCGTGCGTGCGCTGACGCGCCGCAGGTCGCTGGTCGAGTAGGCGCGCCGTCAGTCCGCCGGCGTGAACCCTCGGAAGCGGATGCCCCAGCTGGCGTGCCACTCCTCGCCCGGGTCGAGCCAGCGCAGGCCGCGGCCCGAGTTGAACGCCTCGGCGGGTGCCGTCATGGGCTCGACCGCGATCGCGACGTCGCCGCTCTCGCCGGGGAACTCGCGCGTCGTGAACACCTGCACGAAGCCGAACTCCGCGTCGGCCCAGACCGACACCGTGCGGCCGTCGGGCGCGGTGAGCGTGTGCTCGACGCATGCGTCGTCGTCGGTCGCGAGCTCGCCGAACGCGTCGTCGAGCTCGACGTCGCCGACCCGGCGCCCCTCGCGGAAGTCCCACACGCTGCCGTCGACGGGCACCTCACCCGTGGGCAGGAGCCGGTCGTCGACGTCGATGTGGCTCGCGGCGTCGAGCCGCAGCGTGAGGTCTTCGGTGCGCACCCCGCCGATCTTCACGAACGGGTGCGTGCCCACCGCGACGGGAGCCGGTGCGCCGCCCTGGTTCTCGAGGTAGTGCGTGACCTTGAGGCCGTCGGCGACGAGCTCGTACTTCACCGCGGTGCCGAGCAGGAACGGGTACCCGAGCTGGGGGTACACGGTCGCAGCGAGGGTGATCGAGTCGCGCGTGCGCTCGACCTCCGCGTACTCCGTGTAGCGGAGCAGGCCGTGGATCGCGTTGTGATACTTGGGCTCGGTGATCGCGAGCTGGTGATCGACGCCGTCGTGCGACCAACGACCGTCGCGGATGCGGTTGGGCCACGGCACGAGCACGATGCCCGACCCGAAGGGCGGCGTCTGGTCCTCGCCGTACGACGGGACCAGGTCGACGCCGTCGATGCTGAGCGTGCGGATCGCGGCCGCCACGCTCGTGATGGTCGCGCGGAGCTCACCGCTGGCCGTGGAGGTCTCGAGCACGTGCTGGTCACCGGTGGGCAGCGTCATGATTCCCACTCTATGCGGTCGGTTCGTCGCCGTCTGAGCGCTGCTGGTCGAGCTGCGCGCCGCCGAGCTGCGCGCCGCCGAGCTGCGGCCCCGCGGACGGCGCTCCCGCGACGAGCACGGGCAGCCCGAGCGCCTCGAACTCCTCGATGAGCACCTCGGGCGCCGCGGGATCCGTGATCAGCAGGCTGAACGCGTCGACCGGCGCGATCCGGCCGAGGTGCACCTCGCCGAGCTTCGACGCGTCCGCGACGATCACCGCCCGGGCGGCCGCGCGCAGCATGAGCGCCTTCACCTGCGCCTCGGGCAGGTTGGCGTTGGTGAACCCGTGCACGGCGTCGACGCCGTTGCCGCCGATGAACGCGAGGTCGACGTGGATCTCATCGAACATGGAGCCCGCGAGCGGATGCACGAGCGAGTGCTGCCTGGGCCGCAGCGTGCCGCCCGTGACGACGACCGTGAACCGCGGGATCTCGGGCTCGAGCTCGAGTGCGATGGACAGCCCGTTGGTGAAGATCGTGACGTCGTCGAGGTCGGCGCGTCTGCGGAGGGCGCGCGCGATCTGCAGCGTCGTGGTGCCGACGTCGAGGATCACGCTCTGGCCGCTGCGCACGAGCCCGGCCGCGGTCTCGCCGATCGCCTGCTTCGGTCGGACGGAGGCCTCGAGCGCCTCCTCGAACGTCGGCTCGCGCTCGGGCCGGTCGGCGCCCCCGGCGCCGAGGCCGTGCCCGCCGCTGAGCGGGACCGCTCCGCCGTGCACGCGGCGGATGGCGCCCGCCCGCTCGAGCGCGTCCAGGTCGGCGCGCGCGGTCACGGGGGTGACCCCGAACGTCGCTGCGAGGTCGGCGACCCGCACGAACCCGCGCTCGAGGACGAGGGCGAGCGCGAGCTCACGCCGGCTGGCGGCGTCGGGCGCGTCGGTCATACCGCGATTGTCCTCCCCCGGGCAGCTGCTTTGCAATACGAAAGCATAGTTGTTTGCGAAACGAAAGCCGCGTATCGTGTCGGCCGTGACCCACGATCCGCGCATCGCCGTCCGCCGCGCCCGCCTCGCCGACGGCCGCGCGCTCCTCTATTTCGACGACGCCGACACGACACTCGGCCCCGAGCGCGCGGTCGACGAGCGCGAGCTCGCGCCCCGCCCGCCCGCCGCCCACATGCGCCAGGACCCGCTCACGGGCGATTGGGTCTCCATCGCGGCCGCGCGCCAGCACCGCGTCATGCTGCCTCCCGCCCATCTCGACCCGCTCGCGCCGCAGTCGCCCGGAAACCCCTCCGAGATCCCGAGTCGCTACGACGTCGCGGTCTTCGAGAACCGCTCGCCCTCGTTCGGTCCGGACCTCGCAGATCCGGATGCCTCGCCGGCCGCGCAGCTCGCGGCGACCCGTGAGATCGGGCTCGAGCGCACGCTGCCCTCGCTCGGGCGCTGCGAGGTCGTCTGCTTCTCGCCCGAGCACGAGGGATCGTTCGGCACGCAGTCGGTCTCGCGGGCGCGCACCGTGATCGAGGCGTGGGCGCACCGCACCGCCGAGCTGTCGGCGCTGCCCGGCGTGCAGCAGGTCTTCCCGTTCGAGAACCGCGGCGAGACGATCGGCGTCACCCTGGGGCATCCGCACGGCCAGATCTACGCGTATCCGTACGTCACGCCGCGAACGCAGCGCCTGCTCGACTCGATCGACGTCTACGGCCCGACGCTCATGGCCGACCTCGTCGCGCGCGAGCTCGGCGGGCCGCGCGTGCTGCTCCGCGGCGAGCACTGGAGTGCGTTCGTGCCGTTCGCGGCGCGCTGGCCGATCGAGGTGCATCTCGTGCCGCACCGGCATGTCCCGGACCTCGCCGAGACCACGCTCGACGAACGCGACGAGCTCGCCTCGCTGTACCTGCGCCTGCTGCGCGGCGTCGACGCGCGCTACGACTCCCCCACGCCCTACATCGCAGCCTGGCACCAGGCACCCGTGCACGAACGGCGCGACGAGGTGCGTCTCATGCTCCAGCTCACGAGCCCGCGCCGCGCGGCCGACAAGCTGAAATTCCTCGCGGGCTCGGAGGCCGCGATGGGAGCATGGATCGGGGACGTCGCCCCCGAAGCACAGGCCGAGGCGCTTCGCGCCGCGATCGAGGGAGTGCAGCTGTGACCGACCGGGTCGACGCCGCCGAGGCGGCACGAGGGTTCACCGAGTACTTCGGCCACACGCCCGTCGGCGTGTGGAGCGCGCCGGGGCGGGTCAACCTGATCGGCGAGCACACCGACTACAACGACGGCTTCGTGTTCCCGTTCGCGCTCGACCGGCGCACGGTCGTCGCGCTCGGCGACCGCGACGACCAGGTGCTGCGCGTGAGCTCGACGTTCGCGCCCGACGCCGTGTCGGTGCACCTCGACGACCTGACGCCCGACGCGGTCAGCGGCTGGGCGGCGTACCCGCTCGGCATCGCGTGGGCGCTGCGCGAGTCGGGTGCCGACCTCGCGCACGTGCGCGGCGTGGACCTGCATCTGACGTCGGATGTCCCGATCGGCGCTGGGCTCTCGTCGTCGGCCGCGATCGAGTGCGCCGTGGCCCTGGCGCTGAACGAGCACTGGGGACTCGGGTTCGACCGGCCGGCGCTCGCGAAGGTGGGTCAGCTCGCCGAGAACCGCGTGGTCGGCGCCCCGACCGGCATCATGGACCAGTCGGCGTCGCTGCTCGGCGAGCCGGACGCAGGGGTCTTCCTCGACTGCCGGAGCCTCGACGCCGAGGTGATCCCGCTCGGATTCCGCGACGCGGGGCTCGTCGTCCTGGTCATCGACACCCACGTGTCCCACGCGCACGCCTCCGGCGGCTACGCCGCCCGGCGTGCATCGTGCGAGGCGGGGGCACGCGCGCTCGGCGTCCCGTCGCTGCGCGAGGTGCGCGTGGCCGACCTCGCGCGCGCCGAGGCCGTGCTCGACGAGGAGACGTTCCGGCGCGTTCGGCACGTCGTGACCGAGAACCAGCGGGTGCTGTCCACCGTGCGGGCCCTGCACGAGCAGGGGCCGGCGGCCATCGGCCCCTTCCTCGACGCGTCGCACGCGTCGATGCGCGACGACTTCGAGATCTCGGTGCCCGAGCTCGACGCCGCCGTCGAGGCCGCGGTGACCGCGGGCGCGCTCGGCGCGCGCATGACCGGCGGCGGCTTCGGCGGCGCCGCGATCGCGCTCGTCGCCGAAACGATCGTGCCCGTTGTGACCGAGTCCGTGCTCGCGGCATTCGAGGCGCGCGGGTTCCGTGAGCCGACCGTATTCACGGTCGCCGCATCGGAGGGGGCCCGGCGCGACGGCTGAGACAAGACGGGATGCCCGATGAATGGATAGTGGTATACTGACATTATGAGCATCTTCACCACTCTGGTTGCCGCGTCGCTCGCTGCCACCGTTTCATTCAGCCCAGCCGCCGCAGCCACTTCCCCGAACACCGACGACGCGACGAGCGCTGGGGTGGTGGTCAAGGAGGTCATCGCCGGCTGGGGCGAGTTCGAAGGAAACACGTCCAAGTGGTTCACAAGGTTCGAATGCCCCGCCGCCTACCCCTATCTCACGAAAGAGATCTTCAACCAGAGCCAAGGGTTCGCACTTCCTCCAGGCGTGGAGATCCGCTCGCACAACTTCTTCGGAATGATCGCGTCGGCAGTTGTCGCAAATCGGTACGTCAACGGGTACGTACGCGCGTCGGGCATCGATTCGGCGCTGATCCACAATGGCGTCGGAGACAAAGCCATCTACATCGTCCTGCACTGCACCACATAGCGCCCGTGACCCTTCACTGACGCCGACTGACAGCGTCGGCGCGCCGTGGCAGCATAGCCCGTGTGGAACGGCATGACGGGCACGAGCAGCGGCTGCGCGACCTCGCGCTGCTGCGGCGCGTGCGCGATCGGATGGACCGGGAGTACGCGCAGCCGCTCGACGTCGAGGCGCTCGCGCGCGGCGTGAACCTGTCGGCTGGGCACCTCAGCCGCGAGTTCAAGCAGGCCTACGGCGAGTCGCCGTACTCCTACCTGATGACGCGGCGCATCGAACGCGCGATGGCGCTGCTGCAGGTCGGCGAGCTCACCGTCACCGAGGTGTGCTTCGCGGTCGGGTTCTCGTCGCTCGGCACGTTCAGCACGAGGTTCACCGAGCTCGTCGGGGTCCCGCCGAGCGTGTACCGCCGTGAGGCGAAGCATCCGCTCGAGGGCGTGCCGTCCGTCCTCGCGAAGCGTGTGACCAGACCGGTCAGGAATCAAGAAGCCGCGGTCACGCGGCGTCGGTAACGTGACGCCCATGGACCTCAACATTCAGTACACATTCCTGCCCCACACCGACGCCGAGGCCTCGCTCACGTTCTACCGCGACGTGCTCGGCTTCGAGCTGCGCAACGACGTCGGGTACGACGGCATGCGCTGGCTCACACTCGGCTCGGCGAGCCAGCCCGAGACCTCGATCGTGCTGACCCCGCCCGCCGTCGACCCCGGGATCACCGACGACGAGCGGCGCGTGGTCGAGGAGATGATCGCGAAGGGCACCTACGCGAGCATCGTGCTCTCGACGCCCGACGTCGACGGCGTGTTCGACGCCGTCCAGGCGAGCGGCGCCGAGGTCGCCCAGGAGCCGATCGATCAGCCGTACGGTGTCCGGGACTGCGCGTTCCGCGATCCTGCGGGCAATATGGTTCGTATCCAGCAGCCGAGCTGACGGCCGACGAGTCCGGCCGCGGCCAGCCCGCGGCCGGACCGCCGCGAGATGACCCCCGATCGAACCATGGAGCAAGGATGACCCTGGCCGAGACCTCGACCACGTCCCCCGGCGACCGCCACCCCGCCGACCGGCACGACCTGATCCGAGTCGAGGGGGCTCGCGAGAACAACCTCAAGAACGTCAGCGTCGACCTGCCGAAGCGCCGGCTCACGGTGTTCACCGGCGTCTCCGGGTCGGGCAAGAGCTCGCTCGTGTTCGAGACGATCGCGGCCGAGTCGCAGCGCATGATCAACGAGACCTACAGTTCGTTCGTGCAGGGCTTCATGCCCTCGCTCGCGCGGCCCGACGTCGACCTGCTCGACGGCCTGACGACCGCGATCATCGTCGACCAGGAGCGCATGGGCGCGAACTCGCGCTCGACGGTCGGCACCGTGACCGACGCGAACGCGATGCTGCGCATCCTGTTCAGCCGGCTCGGGGAGCCGCACCTCGGCTCGCCGCAGGCGTTCTCCTTCAACGTGCCGACCGTGCACGGCAAGGGCGGCATCACGATCGAGAAGGGCGACCAGAAGTCCCAGAAGCCGATCCGCGCTGAGTTCACCCAGATCGGCGGCATGTGCCCGCGCTGCGAGGGCATGGGCTCGGTCTCCGAGATCGACCTGACCGAGCTCTACGACGAGACGAAGTCGCTCGCAGGCGGGGCCATCACGATCCCCGGCTACACGGCCGACGGGTGGTCGGTGAAGATGTACTCCGAATCGGGGTTCTTCGACGCCGGCAAGCCGATCCGCGAGTACACCGAGACCGAGCTGCACGACTTCCTGTACAAGGAGCCCGTGAAGGTCAAGGTGAGCGGCATCAACATCACCTACGAGGGCCTCGTGCCGCGCGTGCAGAAGTCGATGCTCTCGAAGGACGTCGACGCCATGCAGCCGCACATCCGGGCGTTCGTCGAGCGCGCGGTCGCGTTCACAGCATGCCCCGACTGCGGCGGCACGCGCCTGAACGAGGGCGCGCGGTCGTCGAAGATCCGCGGCGTCGGCATCGCCGACGCGTGCGCCATGCAGATCAGCGACCTCGCCGAGTGGGTGCGCGGCCTCGACGAGCCGTCGGTCGCGCCGCTGCTCACGGGCCTGCGCGAGACGTTCGACTCGTTCGTGGGCATCGGCCTCGGCTACCTCTCGCTCGACCGCCCGTCGGGCACGCTGTCGGGCGGCGAGGCGCAGCGCACGAAGATGATCCGGCATCTCGGCTCGTCGCTCACCGACGTCACCTACGTGTTCGACGAGCCGACCGTCGGGCTGCACCCGCACGACATCGAGCGCATGAACACGCTGCTGCTCCAGCTCCGCGACAAGGGCAACACGGTGCTCGTCGTCGAGCACAAGCCCGAGACCATCGCGATCGCCGACCACGTCGTCGACCTCGGCCCGCGCGCGGGCGCGGCGGGCGGCGAGATCGTGTTCGAGGGCACGGTCGACCAGCTGCGCGCGAGCGGCACGCTCACCGGCCGGCATCTCGACGACCGGGCGAGGATCAAAGCCGAGGTGCGTACGCCCGCGGGCGCGCTCGAGGTGCGCGGGGCGACATCGCACAACCTGCAGGGCGTCGACGTCGACATCCCGCTCGGCGTGCTCGTGGTCGTGACCGGGGTGGCCGGCTCGGGGAAGAGCTCGCTCATCCACGGGTCGGTGGCCGGCCGCGAGGGCGTGGTCGCGGTCGACCAGGGCGCGATCCGCGGCTCGCGGCGCAGCAACCCGGCGACCTACACGGGCCTGCTCGAGCCGATCCGCAAGGCGTTCGCGAAGGCGAACGGCGTGAAGCCGGCACTCTTCAGCGCCAATTCCGAGGGCGCGTGCCCGAACTGCAACGGCGCGGGCGTGATCTACACCGATCTCGGGCCCATGGCGACCGTGTCGACGGTGTGCGAGGTGTGCGAGGGCAAGCGCTTCGACGCCTCGGTGCTCGACTACACGCTCGGTGGGCGCGACATCAGCGAGGTGCTCGCGATGCCGGTCGACGAGGCCGAGCAGTTCTTCGCCGCGGGCGACGCGAAGCTGCCCGCCGCGCATGCCATCCTGAGGCGGCTCGTCGACGTCGGGCTCGGCTACCTCACGATCGGCCAGCCGCTGACCACGCTCTCGGGCGGCGAACGGCAGCGACTCAAGCTCGCCGTGAGCATGGCCGAGACCGGCGGGGTCTACATCCTCGACGAGCCGACCACGGGCCTGCACCTCGCCGACGTCGACAACCTGCTGGGCCTGCTCGACCGACTCGTGGAGTCGGGCAAGTCGGTCATCGTCATCGAGCACCACCAGGCCGTCATGGCGCACGCCGACTGGATCATCGACCTCGGCCCCGGGGCCGGGCACGACGGCGGGCGGGTCGTGTTCGAGGGGACGCCGGCCGACCTCGTCGTCGACCGATCGACGCTCACCGGGCAGCATCTCGCGGAGTACGTCGCCGGCTGACGGACGCGGCTGGCCGCGCCGGCTGACCGCGCCGGCTGGCGGCGGCTGACCGCGCTCGGGCGGGCGGGCTGCGGTCGGGTCAGGCGGCGCCGGATGCCTCGGCGTCGGCGCCGCGCGCCGGCTCGACCTCGCGCGGGGTGCCGCCGGTGATGCGGACCAGCTCGTCGAACGTCGTCGGGAAGACCGTCTTCGCGTGGCCGGCAGCCGCCCAGACCTCGTCGTACTCGTCGAGCATGACGTCGACGTACGTGCGCACAGGCGCCGGGTGGCCGACCGGCGCCACTCCCCCGATGACCTGACCGGTCGCGGCCTTGACGACCTCTTTCGACGCCCGGCCGATCGTGCCGCCGAGCTCGGCACCGAGCCAGTCGGTGTCGACCCGGTGCGCCCCCGAGGTCAGCACGAGGATCGGCTCGTCGTCGAGCGTGAAGACGAGCGAGTTGGCGATCTGCCCGACCTCGATGCCGAGCGCGTCGGCCGCGAGCTTCGCGGTGGTCACGGTGTCGCCGAACCAGGTGATGCGCGGTTCGACGCCGGCGGCGCGGAGCGCCTCGGTCACACGGTCGACGGCGGGATGCGAGGGCGAGGTCATGCACCCGATCGTACTCACCGCCGAGGCGGCGGGCAGCGAGAGTTCACCCGAGGGTCACTGGCGCTTCACTCCCGCGCCGTAGCGTGCCCGCATGACCGAGGCATCGTCCGCGACGCACGGCGTGGCCGTGGCGATCATCCCCGCGCGGGGCGGGTCGAAGGGCCTGCCGGGCAAGAACGTGATGCGGGTCGGCGGGGTGCCGCTCGTGGCTCGGGCGATCGCCGCCGCACGTGCGGCCCGCTCGGTCGGGCTCGTCGTCGTCACGACCGACGACGACGAGATCGCGCGGGTCGCGCGCGACGCCGGCGCGGTCGTCGTGCCCCGGCCGGCCGAGCTCGCGGGCGACACCGCGTCCAGCGAGTCGGCCCTGCTGCACGCGCTCGACGATCTGCTCGAGGACGGCGGCTGCGACGGGGTCGACGGCTGCGACGGCACGGACGGGCACCCCGAGGCATCCGTCACGCTCTTCATCCAGGCGACCTCGCCGTTCATCTCGCCCGCCGATCTCGACGCCGCGGTCGCGCAGATCGCGACCGGCGAGCGGGACAGCGTCTTCGCCGCGGTCCCGAGTCACGCGTTCCTGTGGACGGATGCTCCGCGCGGAGGTGCGGCGGGCGTGAACCACGACCCGGCGTTCCGCCCGCGACGGCAGGACCGCGCGGCCGAGTACCGCGAGACGGGCGCGTTCTACGCCATGCGGACCGACGGGTTCCGTTCGGCGCGGCATCGCTTCTTCGGTCGCATCGGGGTGCAGCTCGTGCCCGAGCTGCACGCCATCGAGATCGACACCGCGGCCGACCTCGTCGTCGCGCAGGCGCTCGCGAACCTCATCGACGGGGCCGCGCACGGGCTCGACGTCGACGCGGTCGTGACCGACTTCGACGGCGTGCACACCGACGACACCGCGATCGTAGGCGAGGCGGGCGTCGAGTTCGTCCGCGTGAGCCGCAGCGACGGCGCGGGCGTGGCTCGCCTGCGCGAGGCGGGCGTGCCGGTGCTCATCATCTCGGCCGAGACGCATCCGGTGGTCTCGGCGCGGGCCGCCAAGCTCGGCGTCGAGGTGCGTCAGGGCGTCGCCGACAAGGCGGCCGCCCTGCACGAGTGGGCCGCCGAGCGTGGCATCCCGCTCGATCGCGTCGCCTATCTCGGCAACGACCGCGGCGACCTGCCCGCGCTCGAGATCGTCGGCTGGCCGGTCGCGGTCGCCGATGCGATCCCCGACGTCCGGCGCGTGGCCCGCATCGTGCTCGAACGTGCGGGCGGGCACGGCGCCGTGCGCGAGCTCGCCGACGCCGTCCTCGCGGGGCGCGCCGCCCACGCCGACCGCGCGGACCATCCCGGCCACTCCGAGCGCGCCGAAGGCGCGCGGCCCCCGATCGCCGACCACCGCGTCCGCCCACGTATCCGTCCCTAAGGAGCCTGACATGTCCGTTCGCCTCGGCCGCCACGAGATCGGCGTCGACCAGCCCGTGTACGTCATCGCCGAGATCGGCCTCAACCACAACGGCGACGTCGAGCTCGCGAAGCGGCTCATCGACGTCGCCGCGGGCGCGGGCTGCCAGGCGGTCAAGTTCCAGAAGCGCACGCCCGAGCTCGCGACCCCCGAGCACATGAAGGATGTCCCGCGCGAGACGCCGTGGGGCACCATGAGCTACCTCGACTACCGCCGGCGGGTCGAGTTCGGCAGCGACGAGTACCTCGAGATCGCGCGGCACGCCGACCTCGCCGGGCTCGACTGGTTCGCGTCGCCGTGGGACGAGCCGTCGGTCGCGTTCCTCGAGGAGCACGGCAGCGCCGCGGTCAAGGTGGCGTCCGCCTCGGTCACCGACCTGCCGCTGCTGCGCGCCATCGCCGCGACCGGCAAGCCAGTGATCCTGTCGACCGGCATGTCGACCGTCGAGGAGATCGACGAGGCCGTCGCCACGCTCGGCACCGAACGGCTCGTCCTGCTGCACGCCACGTCGAGCTACCCCATGCCGACCGAGGAGGCGAACCTCCGCACGATCGACACGCTGCGCGAGCGCTACGCGGGCGTGCCCGTCGGGTACTCGGGCCACGAGCGCGGGCTGCAGATCTCGCTCGCAGCCGTCGCGCTGGGCGCGGTCGCCGTCGAGCGGCACATCACGCTCGACCGAGCCATGTGGGGATCGGACCACGCGGCATCCCTCGAGCCGCAGGGCCTCGAGCACCTCGTGCGCGACATCCGCATCATCGAGGAGGCCATGGGCGACGGCGTGAAGCGGGTCTTCCCCGGCGAGCTCGCGCCGAAGGCGAAGCTGCGCCGGGTGCTCGTGTGACGGGCGCTGCCGCGCCCGGCGCCCACGCCGCGGCGGGCGCGCACACCGCGCCCGGCGCCCACGCCGCGGCGGGCGCCACCCGCCGGCTGCTCGTCCTCAGCGACTCCGACTCGTACACGAAGTGGGGCGCGACCCTCGCCGCGTCGCTCCCCGAAGGCTGGCACAGCGAGCTCGCACTGCTCGACACCGATGTGATGCCGAGCCCGCGCCAGCTCTCGGTCGCGGTCGCGGGCACGCGCTGGGCGGACGTGCCGCCGCGGCGGGTGGCCCTCGACGGCCTCGTGGCGTTCGTCGGCGAGGTCCATCCCGACGCGGTGCTGCTCGCGTTCCGCGGGCCGCTCGTGCGGGTGACCGCGGGCCTGCTGCAGGCGCTGCCCGACCGGCCCGTGCTCATCGCCGGATTCCCGGGGCTCACGATCCCGGCGGTGCCGAAGGCGATCATCTACCGCGAGCAGGTCGACCTCGTGGTGCTGCACAGCCGGCGCGAGGTGCGCGAGTTCACGCGGCTCGCCGCCGACCTGCCCGCGGCTCCGCGGTTCGGGCTCGCGACACTGCCGTTCCTGCCGGGTCGCGGGGCGGATGCCTCGGGGCGGGTGCGGCCCGACGGCGACGTGGTGTTCGCGGTGCAGGCCAAGGTGCCCGCGACCCGCGAGGAGCGCGTGCACCTCGTCGGTGTGCTCGCCGCGGCCGCGCGACGCCAGCCGCGGCGCCGGTTCGTCGTGAAGGTCCGCGCTCAGGCCGGGGAGGCGCAGACGCACGCCGAGAGCTACGACCTCGGGGAGCTCGTGCGCGACCCCGACGTCGCGCGCGAGCTCGGGTGCACGCTGCCGCCGAACCTGCTCGTCGAGGACGGGCCGATGTCGGCGCACCTCGCGCGCGCCGCCGCGCTCGTGACCGTGAGCTCGACCGCCGTGCTCGAGGCGATCGCGGCCGGCGTGCCGGCGCTGCTGCTCGACGACTACGGCATCGGCCCGCGGCAGCTCAACGTGGTCTTCGAGGGCAGCGGCCTGTTCGGCGACGGCGAGGCCCTCGCGGCCGGTGCCTGGCGGCAACCGGACCCCGGGTGGCTCGACGACAACTACTTCCACGGTGCGGCGGCCGACGACTGGGTCGACCGGCTCGAGTCGCTGCTGGCGGCCCGCGCCGCGGCGCCGCTGCCGGTGCTCACCCGGCATCACAACCGCACCGGGGGTGCGCTTCGGCGCGCGTTCGAGCGACGCAAGATGCTCGGGTCGCACGACCGCACGCTGGCCGGCCGGGCGTCGATGCTCGTCGCGGTGCCGGTGCGCGGCGTGGTGCGGGCCGTGCGGCGGCTCCGCACGCGGCTCACCGGGGCCGCCGCCGTGGACCCGTCGCAGCCGGTGCACGAAGCCCGGACCGCGGAGCGTGCGATGCGCTGATCCCCGGAGAGTGGCCCGAGGTAGCTCAACAGGATCGAGACGGAAACTCTGATATACTAGTGGTCATGCTTTGATCTCGTGCAACCTCAAACGCCCTGGTCGGCAGCGCTGTCGCGCTCGCGATCGCCGCGGCGACCGCCCTGACCCCTGCCGCGGCCCTCGCCGACGAGCACGTCGCGCCAGCAGTCGACGTGACCGTCGTCGACGCGCAGATCGACACCGACGGCTTCAACAAGCTGCTCATCAACCGCGGCATCCCCTTCGGCCCCACTCGGATCGACGCGCACTGCCCGACGGACTTTCCCTACCTCGACGGCACCCAAGGCACTCCGCTCATGAACGTCGGGAGAGGACTCATCGTCGGCGCCGCGGTCGGCGTAACGGTCGACATCGATGCCCCCGCGACAATCTGGGAATACGACTCCCGCATGGATCGATACCTCGCCAAGGGGACGACACTCGTCGCCTGGAATCATTGGGCGTTCGCCGATCTCAACGTCGGCGTCATGATGTACTGCACGAAATCGAAGGAGAAGGCGTGGGCGGAGCGGCCGCGCTAATCCACCGGGGTGGTGTGCGTCACGACGTTGCGCAGGTACGACTCGGCGTTGCGGCGGATGCCCGCGCGCTCCTCGTCGGTGAGCTCACGCCGTACCTTGGCCGGCACGCCCGCCACGAGCGAGCCGGGCGGCACCACGGTGCCCTCGAGCACGACGGCGCCGGCCGCGACGAGCGAACCGGCGCCGATGACGGCGCCGTTCAGCACCGTCGCGCTCATCCCGATGAGGCAGTCGGCCTCGATCGTGCACCCGTGCAGCACGGCGCCGTGACCGACGGAGACCCCCGCCCCGACCGTGAGCGGGAATCCGGCGTCCACATGACAGACGACCGTGTCCTGCAGGTTCGCGTCCGCGCCGAGCACGATGGGTTCGACCTCGGCGCGCAGCACCGCGTTGTACCAGACGCTCGAACCCGCCTCGAGGCGGACATCACCGACGATCACCGCTCCCGCGGCCACGAAGGCCGACTCATCGAGGACGGGCGCCGGCACACCGGCGAGCTGGATGATCCTGGCCGAGGGGTCTGCACTCATGCCGCAAGCCTACGGCGGCGGGCCCGCACGACGAGGCGCACGGCCGCGCCCACCGCGAACACGGCGGCGCCGGCCACGACCGACAGCCACGGCAGGGTGACGACGAGGACGAGGCATCCAATCGCCCCCGCGACCGAGAGGGCGCGCGGAACCCGTCGCTCGCTGCGCGGCTGCGTGACCGCCGCGAGGTTCGCCACGAGGTAGTAGACGAGCACGCCGAAGCTCGAGAAGCCGATCGCGCCGCGCAGGTCGGCGACCAGGATCAGCACGACGATCGCGGCGCCGACCGTCGCCTCGGCGACGTGCGGCACGCGGAACCGCGGATGCACCGCCGCGAGCGGCGCGGGCAGCTCCCGGTCGCGGGCCATGGCGAGGCCCGTGCGCCCGATGCCCGCGATCAGCGCGAGCAGCGCGCCGAGCGCCGCGAGGCCGGCTCCCGCGCGCACGATCGGCTCGGCCCAGCCCCACCCGGCGAGCGCGACCGTGTCGGCGAGCGGCGCGGTCGATGCGGCGAGCGCGGACGAACCGAGCGCGGCGAGGAGGACCACGGCGATCGCCGCGTACACCGCGAAGACGATGCCGAGCGACGTCTGGATCGCGCGCGGGATGGTGCGCGCAGGGTCGACCACCTCCTCGCCGAGGGTCGCGACGCGGGCATAGCCGGCGAAGGCGAAGAAGATCAGGCCTGCGGCCTGCAGCACCCCCCAGGCGGATGCCTCGGCTGTGGGCGCGTCCGCGAGGAGCGCGGTGCGCAGGCCCGCGCCGGGGTCGCCGACGAACG
This sequence comes from Agromyces aerolatus, assembly GCF_031432255.1. Taxonomy (NCBI): domain Bacteria; kingdom Bacillati; phylum Actinomycetota; class Actinomycetes; order Micrococcales; family Microbacteriaceae; genus Agromyces; species Agromyces aerolatus. The sequence continues at coordinate 77,729 of NZ_JAVKGQ010000001.1, forward strand.
CGAACGTGAGGCCGGTCGTCGATCGGATGACCGCGACGACGATGCCCGCGACGATGACGAGGACGAGCACGGCGAGCACGATCGTGACGATGACGGTCGCGGCGCGCGATGTGCGCGTGATGCCACGCAGGTTGACCGCGACGATCACGAGCACGGCCGCGATCGCGACCGGCCGCTGCCACGCCTCAGGAACGAGGTAGGCGGCCGCGGTCATCGCCATGGCCGCGCAGCTCGCGGTCTTCCCGATGACGAAGCCCCACCCGGCGAGGAATCCGGGCCATTCGCCGAGCCGCTCGCGCCCGTACCGGTACGCGCCACCCGACTCGGGGTATCGCGCGGCGAGCTGCGCGGTCGAGCCCGCATTCGCGAACGCCACGAACGCCGCGATCGCGAGGCCCACGAGCAGCAGATCCCCAGCCGCTGCCGCGGCCGGCGCGAACACCGAGAACACGCCGGCGCCGATCATCGACGCGAGCCCGATGGCGACCGCGCCGCCGAACGTCAGACGCCGGGCGAGGGAGGGCTGATCACCAGTCACGTGGGGCAGGGTACCGGGCGCGGGTGACGCGCGGGCCCCGGTCGGTGGTGGACGCCGGTCAACGGCAGCCGGGGTCGTCGGGGTAGTCGAGGCATGAGCCGCGGGTGAGGCGGGTCTCGACGGTGACGACGCGGACCCGGGTCGGGGCGGCGGCGACGTCGAGCTCGCCCACGGTGGTCCAGCCGGAGCCGTCGAACCGGTAGGCCGCCTCGAACGTGACCGTGGGGCGGACGTCGTAGTAGCCGCGTTCCTGGTAGCGGTGACTGGTCGCGGTGTCGGTCAGCTCCTTCACGCGCAGCTTCGCCCAGGTCCTGCCCGGCTTGGCCGACTCGACCCGCCCGCCGTCACCGGTGTCCCACACGTAGAAGACCGGGGTGAATCGCACCTCGGCGGGGCGGCCCAGCAGCGGTGCGCTGACGACCTGTTCGGTGGCGTGGCTGATGAAGTTCGCCGGTAGCCGTCGGACCGCGATCCCGGGGCCGGGCTCCATCGACCCGGCCGGCACCGCGGGCGCGAACGACGCGATGTCCTCGATCGTGACCCCGGGCGTACCCGGGTCGGCCGGCTCGGCTGTCGACGGCGGCGCCCACCCGCAGATCCCCGCGCTGCACCACGACGGCGTGCCACGCGGGTCGCCGCCGCGGTCCGAGTTCGATCCGTGGCCGCCCCCAGGGTCAGAGCGATGTTCGCTCGACGGTGCTCCGGCGATCCGTTCCCACGCGTCGAGCTCGACTCTCCCGTTCCCGATCGACCCCTGAACTGGAGGTGGGCACCCGATCCAGGATCCGTTCGCAGAACAGCTCGTCGACGCGCCGGCCGCGGCCGTCAGACCGAGGACGATCGTGCCGCTCAACAGAATTGCTCGCCAGACCACGTCTCACTCCCGTCCAGTCGCACCTGACCTGAGTCCAATACCGTGAATGAGACGACCAGCGGCGCGACATCGGGCCGATCGGGCGTCCCATCGTTGCCAGCCGCATCGATGATCCGAGTATCGCCAGCGCTCAGGCAAAGTTCGAGGTCGAGGTGCCGCCGCAGCTCGTCGATCTCGGCCAGACGCCAATCAACGAGCGCGCCGCTCCCCGTGATGTGCACGCCCGCCTCCCGCATGCTGCGGAACTCGGCGAGCAACTCCGTCCCATAGCGGTTCGTCGTCACATCGAGAATGCGCTCAGCGTTCGTGCCATGGTCCGCATTGATGGCCGCGTTCACTGCGAGATACCGCTCATAGACCTCGACCGCAGCAGCCGTCGCCTCCTCGTCCGAGTCGAACATCGGCGTCGGGCTCGGTGAGACGGCCGGCTCGCCATTCGCGGCGCTGCACCCGGCCATACCCACCACGATCGCGAAGCTCACCAGGACCCTAGGCCATCTCCCCACACCGCCACCGCGAGTGCGGCCTTGCGCCGTTCGCTGTACAGATCGCGCGTCCCCCGATTGCATGCGCCCACCGTACGGTCCCCCGCACTCCGGCGGCGCGAGTTATCCACACCCTTCCGACCGCGAACCGTTTCCCCCGGTTCGGGCGAACCGTCGTGGCCAAGGGCCGCCGTCCTGCCAAGCTCGTCGCGCGCCGGGCGGAGCCGATTCGCCATTGCGGTTTTGGAGGACAGAAGCTAGCATGGCTCAACTCGCATGGGCGCACAGCGCCGACAAGCATGGCGTCGAGCGAGCTGATGCACTTCACGCGATGCAGGCCGTCGCGATCCATGTCCGTTCGTTCGACGAATCGCGGATACCGGGAGGGATGCGACCGGACTTATTCATCGGGCCGAAGCGCGAGCGAACCGACCTCATCGAGGTCATGGCGATCATCGACCACACAGATCGCGATGCAGGGGTGTTCCATGTCATGCCGCTTCGATCGAAGACACTCGATCGGGCCCGATTGCTCATCGCGGAAGGGAGACGAGATGCACGCGGATGACGATGCACTCCGGGGCCGACCACTCGATGCCGCCGAGACGGCGATTGCCGAAGAACTGAGCGCATGGGCGGAATCGAAAGCGTTCGACATCGGAAATCCCGAGGAGATCCTGGTCGGCCCCGAGGCGGCGGCGGCCGGCCGATCGCTCATGGAATCGATCGTCGGCGAAGAGGCACTCGATCGCGCGATCAACCGGGGCGGGCGACCGAGCCTGAGCGGGACCACGGGATCCGGCGCCTCTCCGAAACGGCAGGTGCGACTTCCTCGCGAGGTCGACGAGCGGCTCCTCGCGAGGGCGTCGCGCGAGCATCGCGACATCAGCGACCTCATGCGAGAGGCCATCGTCGCCTACCTCGATACCGGATCGCGACGCTGACGGCCGAGTGACGTCCCCTGGCCGAGCACACCTCAGCAGATCGGCTCGCCGTCCCAGGGCTTGCTGCCGTCGAGCAGGATGCGTGCCGCGTTCGCCGAGCGGAACGCCGCCTCGACGGTGACGAGGTCCTCGGTGTCTCGGGGAGCCTCTTCGCCGGGGTGCTCCGAGAGTTGCATCGCGCTGACGTCGAGGCAGATCGCGACGCTCAGCCGCGTGCGGTCGCGGTCGATCTCGACGAGTCGGGACGCGGCCATGGTCGCGGGCCCGGCCGGGCGCTCCCCCGTCGCGCGCATCTCCCGGAAGTCCGCGAGCAGGTCCAGCCCGTAGGTGTCCGTGGTGACCTCGAGCACGCGCTCGGCCCCAGCGCCGCCGGCCGAGACGATCTCGGCCTCGACCGACAAGTACCGCTCGTAGGTCGTGACGGCCGCGGCCAACGCCTCATCGTCGGAGGCGAAGACGGGCTGCACGGCCGTCGGCTCCGCGGGACGCAGATCGCGTAAGACGCATCCCGTGCAGGCGCCCACCGCCGTGAGCGCGACCCCCACAGCGACCACACGCACCGACCCGCGCCGTACGGCATGAGCCCTTCCCGAGTGCCGCCTCGACTTCCGCTCCACCCAGCTCGTCATGCGAGCACCATAGAGCGCCTCGCGCGGCGCCCGTTCGCGCTCTCCACAGGCACCACGGCCCGCGCCCCGCATCGGCCGCTTTCAGGCGTGCCCACGCGACCCGCCGAGCGCGCCGACACCCAGTCGCGGTCCCACCGCAACTCGGAACATTCCACCTCAGGAACCTTCACGGGACACGCCGTCCCCGGAGCATCCGTTCGCCGCGCGTCGCCGGACTCTTCCTGAGCAAGAAACCCGTTGGAGGCGACGCCGGCAGCGCGCGCCAGCACAGCAGCGCGCGCCAGCACAGCAGCGGGCGCGCACCAGCGCCGCCACACCATCGGCGGCGGCGCGCGCTAGGCCGACAGCCGCAGCTCGGCCGCCTTGACGACGTTGGCGAGCAGCATGGCGCGCGTCATCGGCCCGACGCCGCCCGGGTTGGGTGACAGGTGGCCTGCGACGGACGCGACGGCCGGATCGACGTCGCCCGTGAGCTTGCCCTTGCCGGTCTCCTCGTCCTCGACGCGCGTGATGCCGACGTCGAGCACGGCCGCGCCCGGCTTCACCCAGTCGGGCTGCACGAGGTGCGGCACGCCCACGGCGGCGACCACGATGTCGGCCCGCCGCACCTCGGCCGCGAGATCCACGGTGCGCGAGTGCGTGAGCGTCACGGTCGCATCGAGTCCCTTGCGCGTGAACAGCAGCCCGAGCGGACGCCCGACCGTGAGCCCGCGACCGATCACGGTCACGTGCCTGCCGTGGATCGGCACGTCGTAGCGCTGCAGCATCTCGACGATGCCCGCGGGCGTGCACGGCAGCGGCGAGCGCAGCTCGCCCTCGATGCCGAGCACGAGCCGGCCGAGGTTCGTCGGGTGCAGGCCGTCGGCGTCCTTCGACGGATCGATGGCCTCGAGGGCGGCGTGCTCGTCGAGCCCGGCGGGCAGCGGCAGCTGCACGATGTACCCGGTCACCTCGGGCGCCGCGTTGAGGTCGGCGATGGCCGCCATGACGTCGGCCTGCGACGCCGAGGCGGGCAGCTCGACCTGGATCGACTCGATGCCGACCTCGGCGCAGTCGCGGTGCTTGCCCGCCACATATGACTTCGAGCCGGGGTCGTCACCCACGAGCAGCGTGCCGAGCCCCGGAACGATGCCGTTCGAACGCAGCTGCGCGATGCGCACCGCGAGCTCGGACTTCACGGCCGACGCGGTCGCGACGCCGTCCAACTTCACCGCGGTCATGTCTGGTTCTCCATCTCGTACGGCGTCTCCCGGATCGGCGGGCGGGCGGATGCGGCGCCGCGCGGCGGCGATGAGCCGCCGCGCGCGCCACGGCACTACTGCTGCAGGCCGGGGTAGAGCGGGAACGCCTCGGTGAGCTTCTGCACGCGCGCGCGCAGCGCGGGGACATCCGCCCCGCCCTTCAGCACCTCGGCGATGACGTCGGCGACCTCGGTGAACTCGGCGTCGCCGAAGCCGCGCGTCGCGAGCGCGGGCGTGCCGATGCGCAGGCCCGACGTGACCATCGGCGGGCGCGGGTCGAACGGCACCGCATTGCGGTTCACGGTGATGAGCGCGTCGTGCAGCAGGTCCTCGGCCTCCTGGCCGTTGATCTGCGAGTTGCGGAGGTCGGCGAGCACGAGGTGCACGTCGGTGCCGCCGGTGAGCACGTCGACGCCTGCGGCGCGCGAGTCGTCGGCGGTCAGCCGGTCGGCGAGGATCTGCGCACCGCGGATGGTGCGCTCCTGCCGGTCCTTGAACTCCTCCGACGCGGCGATCTTGAACGCCGTCGCCTTCGCGGCGATGACGTGCATGAGCGGACCGCCCTGCTGGCCGGGGAACACGTTCGAGTTGAGCTTCTTCGCGAGCTCGGTGTCACGCGACACGATGAAGCCCGAGCGCGGGCCGCCGATCGTCTTGTGCACGGTCGACGACACGACATCGGCGTAGGGCACGGGCGACGGGTGCAGGCCCGCGGCGACGAGGCCCGCGAAATGCGCCATGTCGACCCAGAGCTTCGCCCCGACCTCGTCGGCGATCGCGCGGAACGCCGCGAAGTCGAGGTGCCGGGGGTAGGCCGACCAGCCCGCGATGATGACCTGCGGCTTGTGCTCGAGCGCGGCGTCGCGCACCCGGTCCATGTCGACGAGGAACGTCTCGGGGTCGACCCCGTAGGCGACGGCGTTGTAGAGCTTGCCCGAGAAGTTCAGGCGCATGCCGTGCGTGAGGTGGCCGCCGTGCGCGAGCTCGAGGCCCAGGATCGTGTCGCCGGGCGTCGCGATGGCCGACAGCACGGCCGCGTTCGCGGTCGCGCCCGAGTGCGGCTGCACGTTCGCGTACTCGGCACCGAACAGCGACTTCGCGCGCTCGGTCGCGAGCGACTCGGCGACGTCGACGTACTCGCAGCCGCCGTAGTAGCGGCGCCCCGGGTAGCCCTCGGCGTACTTGTTGGTGAGCACGCTGCCCTGCGATTGCAGCACCGAGACCGGCACGAAGTTCTCGCTCGCGATCATCTCGAGGTAGTCGCGCTGGCGACCGAGCTCGAGCTCGAGCACCTCGGCGATCTCGGGGTCGACCTCTGCGAGCGGCGAATTGAAGATGGACTCGGCCAAGACTGGCTCCTTCTGGGTACACGGACCAAAGTGGGTGCTGCCTCGAGCGACAAGCGCCACGAGGCAGTCGTACCGGCCCAGGCGTGCGGTCGGTCCGTGCCAGTCGCTCCCCGATGGGAATCCATCTCAACGCCAGTCGCGACGCCAGCAAGCATAGCAACGGATGCCTCGCCGGGAAGCGCTCGGCCCGGACTCCCGCGGGTCCCGCGGAGGCGGAGAAGGGTCCGGCCGCGGGCGCGTGGTCCCCCGTGCGCCCGCGGCCGGCCTGCGCGCGTCGTCGCGTGCTCGAGGTTCGCCGGTGGGTAGGCCGGCGCCCCTTGCGACGGGTTCGGGTGTCCGCCGCAGGGGGTCCTCACCCGAAGAGACGCCGGCCGGCCCGTTTCATGACGCGCATCGCCGAAGAATTTCTGCTGGAATGGTGGTCGAGCGTCCGGTTCCCCGACCGGGCATGACCGCGCACACCCGACCCGCTCAGGAGACCGCCCGTGTCCTCCGTGCCGTCCGCACCCGCCACCGATTCCGTCGACTCCGACGCGCTCCTGGTGCTGCGGACTCGCGCGGGTGACGAGACGGCCTATGCCGAGCTGTGGCGCCGCCACGCGTCCGCCGGTCGCGCGGTCGCGCGCGGGTTCAGCACGCTCGACGACGAAGATCTCGTGGCCGAGTCGTTCACGCGCATCTACGAGGCGATCCGGAACGGTGGCGGGCCCACGGGCGCATTCCGGCCGTATCTGTTCACCACGATCCGCAACACGGCGGCCTCGTGGGGACGTGCGCCGCAAACGACGACGATCGACACGCTCGACACGATCGAGGACCCGGATCGCGGCGAGGAGGCGCAGCACGAGGCCCTCGACCGAAGTCTCGTCGCCGACGCATTCCGGTCGCTGCCGACCAGGTGGCAGGAGGTGCTCTGGTACGGCGAGGTCGAGGAGCTGACTCCTCGGCAGATCGCGCCGCTGATCGGCATGAGCGCGAACAGCACCTCGGCGCTCACGTACCGGGCGCGCGAGGGACTCCGGCAGGCGTGGATCCAGGCGCACCTGCGGAGCGCCGTGGCGGCGGACTGCCGCTGGGCGCTCGAGCACCTCGGCGCCCACACCCGGAAGCGATTGGGCCCGCGCGACGCCCGGCGGCTCGACGTGCATCTCGACGACTGCGCGAGCTGCCGCGACGCCGCGGCTGAGGCGAAGCACGTCGGTGCGCGGCTCGCCCTCGTGCTGCTGCCGCTGACCGCGGGCCTCGCGGGTGCGGCGAGCTACGCGGGATGGCTTCGCGACGGTGCGCCGGCAGCCGGGGTCGCCGCGGGCGCACTCGGCGTGCCGGCGACGGAGGGCTCGGCGGCGGCCGGCAGCATTCCGCCGCCGATCATGGAACCCGGCACGAGCAGCGCGGGCACCTCGGCCGCGGCGACGTCCGCGGCGGGCACCACAGCCTCCACCGGTGCGGCGACCGCTGGCATCGGTGCTGGTGCGGGTGCGGTCGCGGGGCTCGCGGGCGGGGCACTGCTCGTCGCCGCCGCGGTCGCGGCCGCCGTGGTGCTCCCGTCGCTGCCCGGTCCGGCTCCCGCCGCCGACCTCGCCACACCGGCCGCGGTCGCCGAAGCAGAGCCCGACTCCCCGCTGCCGACCGTCGGCGCCTCGCCCGAGCCGGTCACCGAGCTCGCGCCCGCGCCCGACCGGGCGACCGACCTCCAGCCCATCCCGCGCGAGGTCGGCCCGCCCGCATCGCCCCCTCCGCCGGCCGGAGCGCCCGAGCCCGCGCCGTCCGTCGACGCTCCGCCCTCGCCGAGTGCTGCACCGAACCCCGCGCCGCACCCGGCGCCGCCCGAACCGGAGCCGAACCCCGAGCCGGCCCCACATCCGGCGCCGGAACCAGAGCCGGGGCCGGAGCCAGAACCAGAACCGGCCGCGCCCCCGGCCCCGGTCGTGCACGTAGCGGACACCGCGGGCGGGCTCGCCGACCCCATCCTGTCCGGCCTCGCCGGGCCGCGGTCGGCCGTCACCGTGACCGACGAGCGAGGCGGGTCCTGGACCGCGGACGCCGACGGCACCGGCAGCTGGACGGTCGCGGTGCACGGACTTCCACCCGGAGCATCCGTGCTGCGACTCACCCAGACCGAGCCCGGCGGCCGGATCTCGGAGCCCGCCGAACAGCTCGTCGAGCTGGCCGCACCCGAGGTGCGCGTCACGGTGCTCTCGCTCGACCTCCGCGGCGTGCCCAACTCGATCGTCGAGCTCATGATCGACGGCACCCCATGGATGCACGTCCCGCTCGACGCGGACGGCGCGGCGAGCCGCCTCTTCCCCGGGTGGCTCAACCGGATCGAGGCGCGCTACTCCGTGCCGGTCGACGGGGGCGCCCGGACCGGTCCCGCGGTGCGCGCGATCCGATAGCGACGACCGCGACCGCGACCACGAGCACCGCCGCGTACAGCCAGGGCAGCGTGGCGACGCCGAGTGCGCCGAACACCACCGAGCCGACGAGCGCACCGCCGCCGATGCCGACGTTGAACGCCGTGGTGTACAACGCGCTCGCCGCGTCGCGGTGCCCGGCGGGCGCGGCCTGCAGCAGCCGGATCTGGAGGAGTGGCGGGATCGCCCCGAACGCGAGCCCCCACACCGCGAACGCGGCGATGGAGACGCCGACGGCGAGGTCGAGCGCGAGGACCGTCAGGGCGACCGCCGCGATCGACATGGACCAGATCATGGTGCCGGTCGCGTGCCGCGACAGCGGCGAGCCGGCCAGCACGAGCCCGGCGGCGCCCGCGATGCCGTAGACGAACAGCAGGGGGCCGATCGCGCCGGCCTCGAGCCCGATCAGGTCGGTGATGAGCGGCGCCACGTACGTGTACACGGCGTACTGGCCCAGCATGGTCACGGCCGTCACGACGCAGACGAGCAGCACCTGCCCGAACCCGGCGTCGCTCGGCCGGTAGCGCGCCGCGGTCGGCGAGGCGCCCGCGCGGTCCGCGGGGAGCGCGAGCCGCACGACGACGGCGCACACGAAGGTGAGCACCGCGACCACGCCGAACGCGGCGCGCCAGCCGATCGCCTGGCCGAGCACGGTCGCGGCCGGCACGCCCGCGACCAGCGCGAGCGTGCCGCCGCCGAGCACGACGGCGACCGCGCGGCCGATCAGCCGCTCGGGCACCAGCCGCGCCGCCGACGCGGCCACGAGCGCCCAGAACACGCCGTGCGCGACCCCGCCGACGACGCGCACCGCGACGAGCATCCAGTAGTCGACGGCGAGCGCCGAGAGCGCGGTCGAGCAGCCGAGCACGATGAGCACCGCGACGAGCAGCGCCCGCCGGGGAATCCGGCTGGTGGCGGCGACCAGCGGCGCCGACGTGACGACGACCGTGAAGGCGAACACCGACACCGTGAGGCCGATGAACGCCTCGGGAACGGCGAGCTCGCCGCCCATCTCGGGCAGCAGCCCGGTCGGCAGCATCTCGTTGGTGATCGAGAGGAAGACCGCCGCAGCGAGGGCGATGAGCCCCGGCCAGGGCATCGCGGGCGCGGCGCGCTCGTGCACGGGTTCGGTGTCGGACATCAGGATGTCTCTCCGACGGCGTTCCCCGCCTCGACGAGCCGGGCCAGACGATCGTCCGGGTCGGGATCGGATCGGGGAGGCACCGGCGCGGCGGCGGGTCGACTACGCGCTCATGTGCGCGCCCAGGGCCGACGGTGACCGGCGACCGTGAGCAGTCTACCGCGGAAGGTACGCTGGGCGGATGACCACCGCCCCCGCCGACGGCCATCTGTACCACTGGGTCTTCACCCTGAGCTGCGCCGACGGACCCGGCATCGTGCACGCCGTGAGCGGGGCGATCGTGGCCTCACGCGGCAACATCAGCGAGAGCCAGCAGTTCGCGAGCCTCGACACCGGCCGCTTCTTCATGCGGGTCCAGGTCGAGTCCCCCGCCGACCGTGCGGAGTTCGAAGCGGCCCTCCGCCCCGTCGTCGAGCGCTGGGACATGACGTGGCACCTCGATGAGGTGGGTCGGCCGCTGCGCACCCTCGTGCTCGCGTCGACGGCGGGCCACTGCGTGAACGACCTGCTGTTCCGCCAGCGCGCGGGCCAGCTGCACGTCGAGATCCCGCTCGTGCTGTCCAACCACGGCACGCTGCGCGACCTGGTCGACTTCTACGGGGTTCCGTTCGAGTCGGCGGCCGTCACGAACCCCGACGAGAAGGCCGCGTTCGAGCGGCGCATCCTCGACGCGGTCGACGAGCACGACATCGAGCTCGTGGTGCTCGCGCGATACATGCAGATCCTCTCCCCCGAGCTGTGCGACGCCCTCGCGGGCCGCTGCATCAACATCCACCACTCGTTCCTGCCGGGCTTCAAGGGTGCGAACCCGTATCGGCAGGCGCATGCGCGGGGCGTGAAGCTCATCGGCGCGACCGCGCACTTCGTGACGAGCGACCTCGACGAGGGCCCGATCATCGAGCAGAACGTGGTCCGCGTGGATCACTCGCGAAGCGTCGCCGAGCTCGTCGCGATCGGGCAAGACGAGGAGAGCCGCACGCTCAGCCAGGCCGTGAAGTGGTTCGCCGAGCGCCGCGTGCTGCTCGACGGCGCGCGGACGATCATCTTCCGGTGAGCCGCGTCGTAGACTGGTCGGTCGTGACCGAACCCGCACCCCAGCCCATGCCGAAGATCGGCCCGAACGACGTCCTGCGTTTCCTGCTCGAGCTGTTCGCGTTCGTCACGCTCGCCGTCTGGGGCTTCGTGGCGTTTCCGCTGCCCTGGCCCGGCGTGTTGATCGGCATCGGCGCTCCGCTCCTCGCGGTGCTGCTCTGGGCGCTGTTCGTCTCGCCCAGGGCCGTGATCCGCGTGGACCCGTTCGGCAAGGCGCTCGTCGAGATCGCCGTGTTCTCGGCGACCGCGATCGCCTGGTGGATCATGGGTCAGCCCGTCGTCGCGATCCTCACGGCCGTCGTCGCCGCCGTGAGCGGCATCATCAACGGCCGCAAGGAGCTCGCCGGCTGAGCGGTCACGCCGCACCACGGCTCAGGTCGCGATCGCGGCCTCACGGTCGGGCTCCGCGGCGCCCGCGGTGCGGAAGTGCCCGAGCACCGACAGCAGCGCGCCGCCCACGGCCCACGCGGCGAGCACCAGCCACGGGAACGTCAGGTCGGCCGCCGGGAAGTACGACAGCTCGCGCACGAGCGTTGCGGCCGCCCCCGGCGGGAACCATTGCCCCACCTCGCCCCACGGCACCGGGTAGAACTCCTTCGGGAGCGCAGCCGCCGAGATCGGGTTCGCGAACAGCAGCATGACGATCGGGCCGACCGCGAGGCCCGCGCGCCCCATGAGCGCCACGAACCCGGTGATCGGCGCGGCGATCGCCGCGAGGGCCAGGGCGATCGCGGCGGCGTTCAGCCAGAGCTCGCCCTGCAGCGCGCCGAACCACGACCCGAGGATCGCGGCGAGCGCGATCCCGCCCACGACCGCGTAGACCGCGACTGCGAGGAGCCGGCGCAGCGCTCCGATGACCGCGAGCGAGATCGCGATGCCGCCGAGCATGCCGCCGAGCACGATCGGGAACAGCGAGGCCGCCAGCCCCGCGCCGCGCGGGTCGCTTTCGGCGAGCGGCACCACGTCGGTCACGGCGACGTCGATGTGCGGTGGCGCCGCCGGTGAGCCCGCGGCCTCGGCCGCCTGCGCGGCCTGCGCGTTCACCCCGGTCTCGAGCTGCCCGGCGAGCGCCGTGAGCAGTTGGCTCACCAGCAGGCTCGAGGCGGACGAGACCAGCACCTCGGGCTCCGGCCCGAGCACGATCGCGCCGTACACCGCGCGTGACTCGATCGCGTCGACGGCGGCGCCGCGGTCGGCCACCTCGTCGAACGCGATCGCGCCGGGCTGCTGGTCCTGCACCGCCGACTCTGCGGCGGTGACCGCCTGGGCCGGCCCGGTGATCGCGATCGGGAGGTCGTGCGGCTCGGCGGTGACCGACGGCCAGGCGAACGCGAGCACGATCACCGAGACGACGCCGGCGAGCACGAGCGCGAGCGCGATCACGCGGCCGATCGGCGTCCGCGTCCCCGCGCCGCCGCCGTGGCCGGCGCCGGTCGCTCCGGGCGTCGAGTCGGCTGCGCTGCGGGTGGCAGGGACGGCTGCGGTCGGGGCCGCTACGTCGTGACGAGACATCCTGCTCGACCTCCCATAAAAAACGAATATTCGTTCTTTATACTCCTCCCGCACCCTATGCTTGTCAATACATCCGCGGCAGAGGAGGGAGCGCGCCCGTGCCCAAGGTGTCCGACGCCCACCGTGCCGCCAGACGCACCCAGATCCTCGGTGCCGCCGTGCGCTGCTTCGCCCGCAAGGGGTATCGCGGCACGTCGATGACCGACATCATCGCGGAGTCCGGGCTCTCGGCCGGCGCGATCTACGGCCACTTCGAGGGCAAGCAGGAGCTGTTCGCCGCGGTGGCGGAACAGGTGCTCGCCGCCAGGGAGGGCGACCTCGAGGCCCGACATCCCGACGGCACCCCGCTGACGCCCGGTGAGCTCATGCGCACGCTGCTCGACGGGTTCCGGCGCGAACCGTTCAGCCATGTGGTCGTGCAGCTCTGGTCCGAGGCCGCGATCGACCCTGAGATCCGCCGGCTCGCGAACGCCGTGTTCGTGCGGCTGCGCGCGACCGTGACGGCCCAGCTCGTCGACTGGGCGAACGCCGGACCCGGACGCGTCACGGGCGATCCCGAGGCGTGGGCACGTCGCGTCGCCCCGGTGGTCCTCGCCGTCGCGCCCGGGTTCATGGTCCAGCGCGCGATCGTCGAGGACTTCGACGACGAGGGCTATCTCGCCGCGCTCGCCGAGACCCTCCCGCACTGAGCGCCTCGCACGTCGGGCTCCGCCCCGAGTGCCGCGCCGGGCTCGATCAGGCGCCCTGCCACGCGGCCGTTCCGATGAGCGCGGCGCCGACCGCCGCCACGGGGAACCCCGGCGGCACGAGCTGCACGCGGTGCGCGAGACCGATCGACGCGAGGAACGCGGAGTCCGCCGACCAGCGGTCGAGCACGTCGCGCAGCCCGTCGGCGAGCTCGTCGCCGAGCTGCGTGAGCCCGCCGCCGATGACGACCCGGTCGACGTCGGTCGTGAGCGCGAGCAGGCGCACCGCGGATGCGACGCCGGTCAGGAACCGGTCGCGCTCCGCGACCGCGTGTACGTCGCCGGCCGCTGCGCGATCGAACAGCTCGCGCGCGGGCAACGGATGCGTCGTGGGCCACCGTCTGGCGATGGCCGAGCCCGAGGCGATGACCTCGAGACATCCACGCTGTCCGCAGACGCACCGCTCACCGGCCGGATCGACCGGGATGTGGCCGATCTCGCCCGCGATGCCACGGCCGCCGCGCAGGATCTGCCCGTCGAGCACGATGCCCGCCGCGAGGCCCGTGCCGAGATTCAGGAACGCCATGGAGTTCGCCGGAACACCGTCGGCCTGGCCGAGCAGGTGGTGCGCGCCGAGCGCGGCCGCGTTCACGTCGTTCTCGACGCGAACCGCCACGCCGAGCCGGTCGGCGATGCGGTCGCCCAGGTCGAGACCGTCGAGGCCGAGGTTCACGGCATGTTCGACGCGACCCGTGCGGCTGTCGACCGCGCCAGGGATGCCGACCCCGATCGACGCGAACGACCTCGCGTCGACGCCGGCGATCGCGCTCATCCGGGCGACCGCGTTCAGCGCGGCGGCGACCACGGCATCGGCCCCGAAGCCCGTCGGCAGGCGCACCTGCTCGCTGAGCTCGCCGTCGACGCCCACGAGCACCGCCGCGGTCTTGGTGCCGCCGATGTCGATGCCGAGCCTCATGTGGTCACCGCCTGCCGGCCCGGGCCTGGCGCCTTCCCCGCGAGTGCGTCGGCGATCAGGGCGATGAACGCCCGACCCGCGAGGCGCGAGGCGCCGAACGTCGCCACATCGGCATACGCGCGGTCCTCGCCCGGCCAGCCGAGATCGCACGTCACGACGTCGTCCCGCGCCGCGCGGAGCGCGTCGACCGCCGCGACCGCGAACGCGTGCCGGTGCAGGTCCTTGCCGATGACGAGCACGGGCCCCTCGAGGCCGGCCGGGTCGGTGAGCGGCCGCGTCGCGGCGAGCGGCTCCACCTTCGTCTCGCTGAGCCACGACGGCACGGATGCGGCGGCCTCGGCCGCGAACGGGCCCCACGGCACGCCGCCGACGGCGATGTTCGCGACGGTGTCCACACGCACGACCGTCCCGATCCGGCCGCCGGCGAGCATGTCCAGCGCACCGGGACGCAGGTCGAACGCGGTCGCGAGCATCGCGGGAGCGACGACGGCGTCATCGGGCGCCGTCGCGGCCTGAGCGTGGCCCTCCCCGACGGTCGGCGCCGCCGGCACCGCCGGCGCGGTCGCCGCGAGCTCGCGCACGCGCGCCGCCGCCTCGGCGACGCGCGCGCGTGCGAGCCGCCCATCGGCCACCGCACGCTCGACGGCCGCGACCGTGCCCTCGACCGTCGCCTCGGAGACATCCGTGCCGATGCACAGCAGGTCGCAGCCGGCCGCGAGCGCCAGCACCGCCGCCTCGGCGATGCCGCGCTCGCCGCTCGCCCCGCGCATGTCGAGCGCGTCGGAGACGATGACCCCCTCGAAGCCGAGCTCGTCCCTGAGCAGCCCGCCGAGGATGCGCGGCGAGAGCGTCGCCGGGAGCCCGGGGTCGAGCTGCGGCAACAGGATGTGGCTCGTCATGATCGTGCGCGTGCCCGCCTCGATCGCCGCGCGGAACGGCACGAGCTCGCGGGCCGTCAGCTCCGCGAGCGGCAGGTCGACGACGGGCAGCGCGAGGTGCGAGTCCTCGGCCGTGTCGCCGTGGCCCGGGAAGTGCTTGGCGCTCGCCGCGACGCCCGACGCCTGCACCCCGCGCACCCATGCGGCCGTGTGCCGCGCGGCGAGCGCCGGGTCGGCGCCGAAGCTGCGCACGCCGATGACGGGGTTCGAGGCGTTGCTGTTCACGTCGGCGTCGGGTGCGAACGTGAGCGTGACCCCGACGTCGGCCAGGGCTTCGCCGACGGCCCGCGCCACCCGTTCGGTGAGCGCGACGTCGTCGAGCCGGCCCAGCAGGGCGTTGCCCGGGTACGGCGAGCCCGCGGCCGCGTGCAGGCGGGTGACGTCGCCCCCCTCCTCGTCGATCGCGACGACCGACTCGGGCCCGGCCCCGCGCAGCGTGGCGACGAGGGTGCGCAGCTGCGCGGCCGACACCACGTTCGAGCCGAACAGGCACACGCCCCCGAGCCCCTCGCGCAGCAGATCGAGCAGCCAGCCCGGGGCATCCGGACCTTCGAAGCCCGGGAGCAGGGTCGCAAGGGCGTCGCGGCGCAGCGCCCCGCCGGCCGTCGCGGCCGATGCCGTCGCCGCGGTCATCCCTTCACCGCCCCGCTGACGAGTCCGCTCGTCATGCGCCCCTGCACGATCAGGAAGAACACGATCACGGGGATCGCCATGAGCGTCGACCCGGCCATGATGGCCGCCCAGTTGGTCGTGCCGTTCGCGACGAGGAACGTGCGCAACCACACCGGCAGCGTCATCATCTCGGGCCGGGCGTTCAGCACGAGCGCGAACACGAACTCGTTCCACGCCTGGATGAACCCGAACACGCCCGTCGCGACGAGCCCCGGCGCGAGCAGCGGGAACGTGACCCGCCAGAACGCACCGAACCTCGAACAGCCGTCGATCATGGCGGCCTCCTCGAGATCGACGGGCACGCCGTTCACGAACCCGCGCAGGGTCCAGATCGTGAACGGGAGCACGGTCGCGATGTACACGAGCGTGAGCCCGATGATCGTGTTGAGCAGCTGCCAGCCGTCGATCACGCGGAACACCGAGACGATCATGGCCTCGCCGGGGATCATCTGGATCACGAGGATCGGGATGATGAACGCGCGCCGCGTCTTGAACCGGAACCGTGTGACCGCGACGGACGCGGCGAACGCGAACAACAGGGCCACGATGACGGTCGTGACGGTCACGATCAGCGAGTTGGCGGCCGCCGGCAGGAACGGCGTGCGCCCCGGGTCGAACAGCACGGTCTCGTAGTTGCGGAGCGTGAAGTTGTCGGGCCAGAAGTGCATCTCCGAGCCGCGGATCTGGTTGTTCGGCTGGAACGAGGTGTTGACCATCCAGTAGACGGGGAACACGAAGATCGCGAACAGCACGACCGAGATGGCGCTGTAGACCACGGTGGCCGCGCGGCGACGCATGGAACCGCGGCGACGCGCGGGAGCACGGCGCGCCGCGTTGACGGGGCGACCAGCGGCGGCGGTGGCGGCAGTGGCGGTCACAGCTCCTCCTCCTTGACGACCTGCCGCACGTAGTACAGCGAGATGGACATGACGATGATCGCGGTGATGACGGCGATGGCGCCACCCGAGCCGAAGTCACCGCCTGCGATCGAGATCTGGTAGATGTACACGCCGAGCGTGCTGGTCTGCTCACGGATCCCGCCGATGTCCTGCAGCGCGAAGATCTGCGTGAACACCTTCAGATCCCAGATGATCTGCAGGATCGTCGTGATCAGGAAGATCGGCTTCAGGTACGGGAAGACGATGAGGCGGAACCGCTGGAAACCGCCGGCCCCGTCGAGCTGCGCCGCCTCGAGCACCTCGTCGGGAACCTGCGTGAGGCCGGCGTAGAGCGTGAACGCCACGAACGGCACCG
Source organism: Agromyces aerolatus (assembly GCF_031432255.1). Classification (NCBI taxonomy): domain Bacteria; kingdom Bacillati; phylum Actinomycetota; class Actinomycetes; order Micrococcales; family Microbacteriaceae; genus Agromyces; species Agromyces aerolatus. The sequence continues at coordinate 94,474 of NZ_JAVKGQ010000001.1, forward strand.
CGCCCCACACGACGATGAGCCCCGCGACGAAGAAGAAGCTGAGGGGCTCGATGAGCCACGGATGCTGCCGGAACTCCTCGAGCCCGAACGCGTTGACGAGCACGTGGTTGACCACCCCGTAGGCCGAGTCGAACATCCACCCCCAGACGATCGTCGCGGTGAGCGCGGGCATGGCCCACGCGAGCAGCATGCCGATCGAGAGCAGCATGCGGAACGCCTTCGGCAGCCGCGCGAACATGAGCGCGATCAGGGTGCCGAGCACCATGGTCACGACGACGCAGACCGCGGCGAACAGGATGCTGCGGATGAGCACCTGGTAGAACGCAGGGTCAGTGAGCACCGAGGTGTAGTTCTCGAACCAGACCCAGGCGGGCGGCGCGCCGAACACCTGCGCCCGGCCGAACTCCTGGAACGAGGTGACGATCAGCTGGACGAGGGGCCAGCCCACGATCGCGGCCAGCACGATGCTCGCCGGGACGAGCAGGCCGTACGGGGTCAGGCCGCCGCGGCGGCGGCCGCGGCGCCGGTTTCGCGAGGGCGGTGGCTCGGGTGCGACGAGTCGCTCGCCCTCCATCGCGCTCGGGGCGGCGCCCGGGGTGCGGTCGACCGTGGTCATGGCATCTCCTCAGATCGAGGCGGGACGCGGTGCGGCGGTGGGACCTCCCGCCGCACCGCGCTGATCCAGCGTGGCTCTCGCGAACGGGGTCAGCCGTTGAGGATGGCCTCGATCTTCTCGTCGGCCTCGTCGGCGAGCGCCTGCACGTCGCCGCCCTGCGCGATCTTCACGAACAGGTCCTGCAGGATGCCGGCCGCCTCGACGTCGGCCCAGTTCGGCGAGGCCGGCGTGAGCTTGGCGTTGGCCGCGGCCGCGGCGATCGCCTGCGCGACCTCGTCGGTGCCGAGCGTGTCGGCCAGCGAGATCTTCGCGGGCACGAGCCCGTTCTCGCCGTAGATCGTCTGGAACTCGTCGGACAGGATGATCGCGAGCGCGTCCTTCGCGAGCTCGGGGTTCGCCGAGTTCGCCGAGATGCCGATGTTCGACCCGCCGGCGAAGACCTGCGCCGCACCGCCGTCCATGCCGGGCAGCGCATATACGCCGAGGTTGGCCTCCTGTTCGGGGCATCCGGGCGTCTCCGCGTCGGCCGGGGCGAGGATCGACCACTTGACCCAGCTCGGCGCCGAGAGCTGCAGCGTCGTGCCGTCGCAGTAGCCGACCTGCGGGTTGGTCTCGTTGGCATCCTTCGGCGCGGCCGAGGCCTTGGTCATGACCTCCTGGACCTGGGTGAGGCCTGCGACGGACTCGGCCGACCCGAGCTGCGCGTCCCACTCCTCACCGTCGGCGACGGCGACCTCGCCGCCGTGCTCCCAGATGAACGGCAGCGCGTTGTACCAGTCCTGGCCCGGCCACCAGATGCCCGACTTGCCGGGGTTGGCGGCCGCGAGCGCCTCACCGGTCGCGACGTACTCGTCGAGCGTCGTCGGCACGGTCAGGCCGGCGGCGCCGAGCGCCTCCTTGTTGTAGAAGACGAGTCGCGCGCCCGAGTAGAGCGGTGCGGCGTAGAACTTGCCGTCGTACGAGCCCGCCTCGACGAAGCCGGGCAGCAGGTCGTCGCCGCCGAGCGCCTCGAAGTCCGAGGTGAGGTCGAGGAACGCGCCGGCCGAGGTGAACGCGGCGGCCTGGGTGTTGCCGATCTCGACGACGTCGGGGCTGTCCGAGCCCGACAGGCTGGTCGTGAGCCGGTCGACGAGACCGTCCCAGGACTGCTCCTCGATGGTCAGCGTGGCGTCCGGGTGCTCTTCCTCGAACGTCGTCTTCAGGTACTCCCGGGCCTCGTCGGGCGTGTCGGTGCCGACCAGCCAGACGCGGATCTCGGCGCCCTCTTCCGACGAGGCCTCGTTGCCTCCGGAGGCACAGCCGGCGAGGGTCAGCGCAGCCGCGGCGCCGAGCGCCACGATGCCGAGTGTCTTCCTCATGTCGTTGCTTCCTTTCGTGGGGGTGAAGGTGACGGAAGCCTCCGGCACCCTGGTGCTGTGGTGGGGTCTACGAGACCCCGAGCTGGCCGGAGAGGACCATGACCGCGGCACCGCGCAGGACGATGTCCTGCCCGTGCTCGGTCATCCGGAGTCGGAGTCCGCGGTGCTGTTCCGCCATCGTCCGGTCCCGGAGCGTGTCGACGGCCGCGTCGTGGAACGCGCCGTCGAGCAGTTCGACGGGGCCGCTCAGGACGACCTCCGCCAGGTTCAGGGCGCCCACGACGGGCGCGAGCACGATGCCGAGCCGGCGGCCGGCCTCCCGCAGCAGGTCATCGCGAGCGGATGCCTCGCCACCGGCGAGGTCGATCTCGGCGAGTTGCGCCGTCAGACGCGGCACGGCCACCCACGCCTCGAGGCAGCCGTCCTTGCCGCAGGCGCAGCGCGGACCGCGGTCGGTGCCGACGACGACGTGACCGATCTCGCCCGCGGCGTACCCGTCGCCCACGACGGGCCGGCCACCGATGATGAGGCCGGCACCGACACCGTGACCGATCTTGACGAGCAGCAGGTCGCGCCCGTCGGACTCGCCGTGTTCGGCGAGCACGGCGACGTTCGCGTCGTTCGCGACGTGGACGGGGACGCCGAGCACGGAGGCGACGTGGTGCTGCAGCGGCTCGTCGTGCCAGCCGAGGTTCGGGGCCGAGCGGACGACGCCCGCCGGGTCGACGACGCCGGGGCTGCCGACGCCGGCGCCCAGCACGGGCGCGGTCGCGAGCCCGGCGAGGCGCTCGGCGAGCGTCACGACGCGCGCCGTGGCCTCGGGTCCGGTCGCGCCGTCGAGCGCGATCTCGGCACGCGCGACGACCTGGCCGTCGAGGTCCATGACCGCCCCGCGGAACAGGTCGTGCTCGGAGAGGTCGAGGCCGAGGATCTGGAACGCCGCGCGGTCGATGTCGATGAGGGTCGCGGGCTTGCCCGGCCGGCCGGCCTCCTGGGGGCCGAGCTCGGTGACGAGGCCTTCCGCGATGAGTGCGGCGACGAGGTCGGAGACGGTGACCCTCGTGAGCCCGGTCTCACGGGCGACGTCGGCGCGGCTCCGAGGGCCCGCCGAGTACAGGGTCTGCAGGACGAGCGAGCGGTTGTGCCGCCTCGCGTGCTCGGGAAGCACTTTGCCGCGCGGGCGCAGGGCTCGGGTCGAGGCATCCGCCGTGGTCGTCATCGTCACATTTGTTAGTACACCTTACGAACAAACAAATGGCAAGCCTCGATTCGGTAACGCCATCGTTGGTCGAGTGGCGAAGAGTATCGAGAGCCCACGCGGGGTCTCGATACACTTCGCTCCGCGACCAACGGAACGGCCGGATGCCCCGACGGGGCATCCGGCCGTTCATCGGCGAATGTGGCTACGCGGCCAGGCGCGCCTTCAGGTTCGCGTCGATGGAGTTCAGGAACTGCTCCGTCGTCTCGTACGGCTGGTCGGGCCCGACGAGGAGTGCGAGGTCCTTCGTCATCGAACCCGACTCGACCGTCTTGATGACGACGTCCTCGAGCGTGGACGCGAAGTCGATCAGCTCCTGGTTGCCGTCGAGCTTGCCGCGGTGCGCGAGGCCCCGGGTCCAGGCGTAGATCGACGCGATCGGGTTCGTCGACGTCGGCTTGCCCTGCTGGTGCTGACGGTAGTGGCGCGTGACCGTCCCGTGCGCCGCCTCGGCCTCGACGACCTTGCCGTCGGGGGTGGCGAGCACGCTCGTCATGAGGCCGAGCGAGCCGAAGCCCTGCGCGACCGTGTCGGACTGCACGTCACCGTCGTAGTTCTTGCACGCCCAGACGTAGCCGCCCTCCCACTTGAGGCTCGCGGCGACCATGTCGTCGATGAGACGGTGCTCGTAGGTGAGGCCGGCCGCGTCGAACTGGTCCTTGAACTCGGCGTCGAACACCTCCTGGAACAGGTCCTTGAACCGGCCGTCGTAGGCCTTCAGGATCGTGTTCTTCGTCGAGAGGTAGACCGGGTAGTTGCGGGAGAGGCCGTAGTTGAGCGACGCGCGCGCGAAGTCCTTGATCGACTCGTCGAGGTTGTACATGCCCATCGCGACGCCGGCGCCGGGCGCCTGGAACACCTCGAACGACTGCGGCTCCGAGCCGTCCTTCGGGGTGAAGGTCATCGTGAGCGTGCCCTCGCCCTCGAACTTGAAGTCGGTGGCACGGTACTGGTCGCCGAACGCGTGACGGCCGACGATGATCGGCTTGTTCCAGCCCGGGACGAGCCGCGGGATGTTCGAGATGATGATCGGCTCGCGGAAGATCACGCCGCCGAGGATGTTGCGGATGGTGCCGTTCGGCGAACGCCACATCTTCTTGAGGCCGAACTCCTCGACGCGCGCCTCGTCGGGCGTGATGGTCGCGCACTTGACGCCGACGCCGTGCTTCTGGATCGCGTGCGCCGCGTCGACCGTGATCTGGTCGTCGGTCTCGTCGCGCTTCTGGATCGAGAGGTCGTAGTACTCGAGGTTCACGTCGAGGTACGGGTGGATCAGCTGGTCCTTGATGGCCTGCCAGATGATGCGCGTCATCTCGTCGCCGTCGAGCTCGACGACGGTACCTTCAACCTTGATCTTCGACAACAGGGGCTCTCCTTGATTCAGTGCGGGCCTTGGATCGATGCGGGCCGTGCCGGAAACGCCCGCGGCCGGCTCGTCCTGGCCGCCGGGCACGCCGCGGAACAGCTTACCGCTTCGGGCAGATATCTCGACATCGAGAGAGTGCGCAGAAGAGTCGAGCGATGCTCGGATTTCGGCCACCCGAACTGGGGGCACACCCCGCAGGAAAACGGGCGTAGCGTGATTCACGTTCATGAGCCCCCCTCAATGAGCGTGAGCGCGACGATTACCCAACCCGAATCGAGTCCCCATGTCCGCTCCCCGGTTCGAAGCATTGTGCCCGCAATGTGCCGAAGACCAGACCGACCGCGTGTTTGGACGCCGAGATGTTCCATGTTGAGCATTTCGACCGCCTCGAACACACCGTGACCACGATCCGGCGCGCCGAGCTCGACCGGCTCGCCGCGATCGTCGCCGAGCCGCACGAACACGCCCTGCTCCTGACCGGCGAACCCGGCTCGGGCAAGAGCACGCTGCTGAACGGCATCCATCCCGACGGCTACGCCGTGCACCGGGCGCGCGTGAGCGCATCCGAGCGCGACATCCCGTACTCCGGACTGTCCGCGATCGCAGCGTCGTTCGACGACCCGGCCGTCGCGAACCTCTCGGCCACGCTGCTCGCGAGGACCGGCACCGCACCCGCGCCGTCGGTCGCCGCCGCCGCCTTCCTCACGCTGCTGCGCGCGGCCGGCTCATCGCCGGGCGTGCTGATCATCGACGACGCCGACCTCATGGACCCCGAGAGCCGCGCCGTGCTGTCGATGATCGCCGGCCGGCTGGGCGGCACGGGCCTGCACCTGGTCGCAGCCATGAGCTCGGAGCAGCGCGCCGACCTGCTCGGGGCCATCCCCCGGTTCCGGCTCGAGTCGCTCGACGCGGACCAGTCGATGCACGTCGCCTCCGCACTCACCGATCATCGCGCCGACCGCGCAGTGCGCAACATCATCGTCGGCGCGGCACGGGGCAACGCGCGTGCGCTCGCGGAGATCGCGAGCCGGCTGAGCGAGGAGCAGCTCGTGCGGGCCGCCCCGATCGAGCTGCCGTTCCGGCTCTCCCCCGCATCCGCCGAGACCGATGTCGAGCCGCTCATCGCCACGCTGTCGAGCGCACACCTGCACTCGGCCGCCGCGATCGGCGCCGAAGACCCCGACGCGCTCGAGCGGCTGCTCTCGGACGGGGTCGTCACGCGTGAGCGCGGGTACGTGCACCTCACCGATCCCGTGCTCCGCTCGCGCGTCTACTGGTCGATGCCGCTCGACCGCAGGCGGCTCCTGCACGAGCAGGCCGAGCTCGCCGAACGCGACCACGATGCCGGGCTCGCGTGCTGGCACGCGAGCCTGCGCGACCAGTCGTCGACGGCCGCGACGACGCTCGCGGCCGCCGCGGCCCGGTTCGCGCACGCCGGTCACACCTGGCAGGCGGTCGAGCTCGCCGAGCGCGCGCTCGCGCACGGCCAGCCGACGGGCACGCTCGCCGCACCGCTGCTCGACCTCGCGAGCGCGTGCTTCCTGCACGGCGAGCCCGCGTACGCGGAGCGGTACGCCCGGTGGTCCAGACGCACGTCGCCCGGCCACGAGACGCACGCCCCGGTCTCGCTGATCCGGGTGCTGAGCACCTTCGTCGCCACGAGGCGACTCTCGCTCGACACGCCCGACTACGCGATGCTGGTCGCGCGCGGCAATGAGGATGCCCCTCAGCTGACGCAGCTCGCGGCCGTGCACGCCGAGCGCTGGGAACACGCCGAGGCGAGCCGTCTGCTCGACCGGGCCGCCGCGGTCCGTGCGCCGGCCCCGGTCGAGGCGCCGGGGCCCGCCAACCTGCACGACCTGGTGCGCATGCAGGTCGCCGCGCTCGCGGGCGACGCCGCACCGGCGAAGGCGCTGATCGCGCGCATCGGCGGCCGGCACCGGCCGGGCACGGCGAGCACGATCGAGCTCCTCATGCTCGGCCGCAGCCTCACCTTCCTCGACCGCAACCACGACGCACGACAGGCGCTGCGCGCGGTCCTGAGCGCGGAGCCGGCACCGGCGCCCCTGCTCGAGGAGTACGCGCGGGCCTACCTGACCGAGCTCGAGATCCGCGCGGGCCGCCAGCTCGAGGCCACGGCGCTCATCGAGCGGAACCGCCACGCGCGCGGACGCGCCGACCACCCCCTCGAGCAGATGCTGCTCGCCTGGCGCCGGCTCGCGCTCGGCGACGTCGACCTCGACATCGCGGAGCTGCACCGGCAGTTCGCGTTCGACGACCCCGCCATCGCCGCGCGCCTCGCGGTCTATCAGGGGCAGGCCGCGCTCGCGGAGGGCCGGTTCGACGATGCGGTCGCCGTGCTCAAGACGGCCGCGGCCGCTGGCGCGGCGTTTCCGAACCCGTCCCTGCTGCGCTACGACGTCGATCTGGTCGAGGCGTACGCGGCCACCGGCCGCCACGAGGAGGCCCTCGCCCAGGCGCGGGACTTCGCGCGCCGGGCGGAACCGTTCGCGACACCCTGGACGCGTCAGGCGGGAGCGCGGATCGCCGCGCTCCTCGCCCCCGGGGAGGAATCCCTGATCGCGTTCGACCGTGCCCTGCGGCTCGCCACCCCACCCGATCTGATGTTCGAGCGGGCGCGCACGTTCATGAGCTGGGCCGAGCGACTCGCGGGCCTCGGGCGCGCAAGCGAGGCCGACGAACACCGGCGGGCCGCCCGCGCGGTCTTCACGCAGCTCGGCACCGTCCAGTGGATCACCCGGACCGAGCACGCTCGACCGGTCGCGAGCAGCCGTCCGGCACATCCCGTGCTCTCGACGCTCAGCGACGACGAGCGCAGGGTCGTGGACCTCGTGCGGCAGGGCCTGCGGAACAAAGAGATCGCCGCGATGCTCTACGTCTCGCTGCGGACCGTCGAGGTGCGGCTCACACGCATCTACCAGCGGCTCGGCATCGGCTCGCGCGCGCAGCTGATCTCGGCACTCGCCGAGGCCGGCGCCGAGCCGGCGGTGCTCCCCCGGTCGGGTTGACGCCGGAGCATCCGCTCACGATGACGCGGGCCGCGCCGCCTCAGCGGCGGCGGCCCGCCTCGTCGGACTCGTCCACCGGCCGCTCGCGATGCGCCGCCCGGTGACCGCCTCGCCGAGCGAGCGCAGGCAGATCGCCGCGTCGACCGCGCGCAGCACCGGGAACACGATCGCGTAGGCGAAGTAGCCGGGCCGGCGGGACGCGATGACCGCCGCGATCGTGAGCAGCAGGTCGGGGATGTAGATGCCCAGCAGGATGGCTACGGGCGGCGCCACCCGCCACAACCCGTCCATCGGCCCGATGTCGCCGGTCACCGCCGACCACGCCCAGACGCCGCCGGCCGCGAGCAGCAGGCCGATCATGAGCAGCAGCATGGCGCTCGAGACCACGAGCTCGACGATGTAGAGCGTGAGCGCCGCCCAGAACCGGTCGCGCCGGGCCCGGTGCCGCCGCACGGTCTGCCAGAACCCGAGCGTCCAGCGCCGCATCTGCTTCACGTAGTCCTCGAACGTGTCGGGGTCCTGGGTGCGTGCGACCGCCGCGTTCGGGCGGAAGTCGATGCGCCCGAGCCGCTTCGCGTGCAGCTCGAACGTCATGTTGAAGTCCTCGATCACGAGCCCGGGTGCGTTGATGTCGATCTCGGCGAGCACACTCGTGCGGTACATGCTCGCGAAGCCGGGCACGATCGACACGACGTTCGCCGGCCGCGAGGCCTGGCCGTACTTGAGCAGGTACTGCACGACGACGTAGAACCGTTCGCGGTACGCGAGGAGGAGCCGGCCGAACCTCGTCGCGGGCGGCGGATCGGTCGTGGTCGTCGCCCGGCCGGCGACCGCGACCACACCGGGGTCGTCGAACGCGGGGAGCCCGGACGCGAGATAGTCGACGTGGAGCCTGGTGTCGGCGTCGAGCAGGAGCACGACGTCGAACCGCCGGATGAGCTCGAAATGCTCGATGGCCGCGACGATGGCGCCGGCCTTGCCGCGGTTCGGGTCGAGGTCGAGCACGTTCGCGCCGGCAGCGCGCGCCAGGTCGGAGGTGCCGTCGGTCGAGCCGTCCGACGCGACGAACACCTGATCGGCGCGGACCTGGGTGCAGGCCGAGCTGATCGTGTCACCGATCACGAGCTCCTCGTTATGCGCCGGGATGAGCACCGCGACCCGGTCGGGCTCGATGCGCCGGCCGGTCGCGACGGGTGCGGGCTCCACCGCGCGCGAACGCAGATAGCGCAGTGCGCCGGCACTCGCCCACAGCAGGGTGTTCACCCCGACCATGAGGATGACGAGGATCACGAAAGTGGTCACTGGGGGGCTCCTCACCTCGGACTCGAACGTACTCGCGGTCAGGACGCGCCGACCCGGGACCACATCGGGGTGTGGATCGCGTGCGGTTTTCCACACCTTCGCCGCCGAGCCCTCCCAGCAGGGTCGGTGCGGGCCCACACTGGCGACGGATGCACCACCGGCGGCCCGCCCGCCGGCCAACCAGTACCCGACTGCGAGGACCCCATGACTTCAGAACCCATCATCACGCCGCGCACGCGGGTCGCCCCGCCGCGCCGCCGCCGCCAGGCCGAGCGCATCCAGGTGATCCCGCGCGTGGTCTTCGACTTCGACGTCGCGATCGTCGGCCTCGGGTACGTCGGGCTCCCGACCGGCCTGACCTTCCATGCCAACGGTGCTCGTGTGCTCGGCATCGACACCGATGGGCGCCGGCTCGAGCAGATCCGCGCGGGGGCTGCGGATCTGCTCGAGTTCGACCGCGCCCGCCTCGCCGCCGCGCTCCGCGACGACGAGGGCTTCGCGATCGACGGCGACATCTCCCGGCTGGGCGACGCCGCGGCGGTCGTGATCTGCGTGCCGACCCCCATCGACGAGCACCTGACGCCCGACCTCGGCATCCTCCGCGCCGCGTGCGCCATGGTGGTCGAGCATGCCGTGGCCGGTCAGCTGATCATGCTCACCTCGACGACCTACGCCGGATGCACGCGCGAGTTCCTCGTGGAGCCGCTCGAGCGTCGCGGCTTCGAGCCCGGCCGCGACATCCACATCGCGTTCAGCCCCGAACGCATCGACCCCGGCAACGCGGGCTTCGAGCACGAAGACGTGCCGCGCGTCGTCGGCGGGGCCACACCGTCCTGCCGCGAGGCGGGCGAGGCCCTGCTCAGCCGCTCGACCCGGCTCATCCATCCGGTCGGCTCGCTCGAGGCGGCCGAGATGACCAAGCTCGTCGAGAACACGTTCCGCGCGGTGAACATCGCGCTCGCGAACGAGTTCGCCGAGGCGTGCAGCTCGCTCGGCGTCCCCGTGATGGACGTGGTCAACGCGGCCTCGACGAAGCCGTACGGCTTCATGCCGTTCTACCCCGGCCCCGGGGTCGGCGGGCACTGCATCCCGTGCGACCCGCACTACCTGCTCTGGCAGCTGCGCAAGGAGCACATCATTCTGCCGCTCATCGAGCAGGCCATGTCCGAGATCGCCGTGCGGCCCCGCCGGGTCTTCGAACGGGTCAGGGAAGAGCTCGCCGACCGCGGCCAGTCGATCACCGGCGCACGCGTGCTGGTCGTGGGCGTCGCCTACAAGGCCGACGTGGCCGACCTGCGCGAATCCCCCGCGCTGGAGATCCTGAGCCTGCTGCAGCAGGCCGGTGCGACCGTGGCCTTCCACGACCCGCACTTCCCGCAGCTGCGGCTCCGCGACGGCAGCATCCTCGTCGACACGGCCGACGCACTCGCGTTCGAGCCCGACCTCGTCGTGCTGCACACCGCGCACACCTCGGTCGACCAGTCCTGGCTCGCCGAGGTCCCCACCGTGCTCGACACCACCTATCGCGGCGCCGACCTGCCCCAGCGGGTCCTGCTCTGAACCGCGGACTCGAGAAGGAGAACATGATGCGCTCGGCGATCACCGGCGGAGCCGGATTCATCGGCAGTCACCTGGTCGAGCATCTGCTCGCGCGCGGAGACGAGGTCGTCGTCCTCGACGACTTCTCGACGGGCTCCCGGCGGAACCTCGCCCACCTCGAACACGACCACCGGCTCAGGATCATCCAGGGGTCGATCCTCGACCGCGCGCTCGTCGAGCGCATCGTCGGCGCGACCGACCGGGTGTTCCACCTCGCGGCGGCGGTCGGCGTGAAGCTCATCGTCGAGCAGCCGCTGCGCAGCCTCCGCACGAACATCCACGGCACCGAGAACGTGCTGCACGCGGTGTTCGAGACCGGGTCGACGCTGCTGCTGGCCTCGACCAGCGAGATCTACGGCAAGAACACCGCAGACGCGCTCTCCGAGGACGCGGACCGCATCCTCGGATCGCCGCTCACGTCGCGCTGGACGTACGCGGCCGCCAAGGGCATCGACGAGTCGTTCGCGCACGCGTACTGGAGCGAGCACGGCACCAGGGTCGCCATCGTCCGCCTGTTCAACACGGTCGGCCCGCGCCAGACCGGGCGCTACGGCATGGTCGTGCCGAACCTGGTCAACCAGGCCCTCCGCGGCGAGCCGCTGACGGTGTTCGGCGACGGACGGCAGACCAGGTGCTTCTCGTACGTGGGCGACGTCGTCCCGGCGATCGCGACACTCGCCGAGACGCCCGAGGCCTACGGCCGCGCGGTGAACCTCGGCGGGTCGCGCGAGATCTCGATCCTCGAGCTCGCGATGCGCATCATCGACGTGCTCGGCAGCTCGAGCGAGATCCGGTTCGTGCCGTACGAGCAGGCCTACGCGCCAGGCTACGAGGACATGCGGCGCCGGGTGCCCGACAACGGGCTCGCGCGCTCGCTCATCGGCTTCGAGCCCACCACGCCGCTCGACGAGGTGATCATGCGCGTCGCCGACACCGCACGCGACGGCGGACACCCGTCGGAGACCATGCAGCTCGCGATGCCGATGACGGCGGGCGTCGGGCTCGAACCCGCCATCGAGGTGCGCTGATGTGCGGCATCATCGCGTGCCGCGGCCCCGGCTCGGCCGCGGAACGGCTCGTCTCGGGGCTCAGGCTGCTCGAGTACCGCGGCTACGACTCGGCCGGCGTCGCCCTCTCGGCCGCCGACGGCAGCACCGCGGTGTTCCGTACCACCCAGCGGGTCGGCGCGCTCAGCGAGCTCGTCGACGCGTGGGAGGGCCCGGCGCTGAACGGCACGGGGATCGGCCACACCAGGTGGGCGACGCACGGTGCCGTCTCGGTCGCGAACGCCCACCCCCACCAGGACTGCAGCCGGCGCGTGAGCGTCGTGCACAACGGCATCATCGAGAACGTCGTCGAGCTGCGCCGGCAGCTCGTCTCGGCCGGGCACGTGTTCGCCTCCGACGTCGACAGCGAGATCATCGCGCACCTCGTCGAGGACGCGCTCGCGGGCGGGGACGGCCTGATCGAGGCGGTCGCGGGCACCGTCGCGCGGTTGCGCGGCTCGTGGGCGATCGTCGTGCTCGACAGCCGGACGTGCCGCCTCGCCGCCGCGTCGCACCGTTCGCCGCTCATCGTCGGCGAATCCGCCGAGGGCGTGTTCCTCGCGAGCGACATCGCGGCGGTCGCGTCCTGGGTCGACGACTTCCGCGTCCTCGGCGACCACGACATCGTGGAGGTAGGCGACCGGGTCGTCTGGACCTCGGCCGGGACGCCGATCGAGCCGCCCGCGCTCCGCGCCGGGCCCGGCCGCGCGTCCTACGCCCTCGTCGCCGAGCACGACCGGCACATGGCCGCCGAGATCGCCGAGCAGCCGGCCGCCGCCGCGCGTGCGGTCGACGCCATCGCCGACCGCGTGGCCGACGGCCGGCTCTGGCATGACCTCGGCCTGCCGCCGTTCCAGCGCCTCCGCGTCCTCGCGTGCGGTACCTCGCTGAACGCCGGGCAGGTGATCGGCGGCGTGTTCACCCGGCTCGGCGGCGGCGGATTCCAGCCCGTGGTGGCGAGCGAGGCATCCGGCACGTTCGTCGAGCCGGGCACGCTCACGCTCGCGATCAGCCAGTCCGGCGAGACCGCCGACGTGCTGCGCGCGGTCGACGAAGACCCGGCGGGCGTCCCGGTGCTCGCCCTCGTCAACAACCTCGACTCCACGCTCGCGCGGAGCGTCGACGCTGCGATCGGCTGCCAGGCCGGTCCCGAGATCGGCGTCGCCGCGACCAAGACGTTCGTGTGTCAGATCCTCGTCGGGGCCGGGCTCGTGATCTCGTCCCTCGTCGATCGCGACCTCATCGATCGCAGCCTCGCGCGCCGCCTCGCCGACGAGCTGAGGCGCGTGCCCGACCGGCTCGCGCGAGCCGTCCAGGACGCCTCGCTCGTCGAGACCGTCCGCGAGGTGCGCGACGCCTCGGGCTTCGTCTTCCTCGGTCGCGGGGCCGCCGTGCCCTACGCCGGCGAGGGTGCGCTCAAGCTCAAGGAGCTCACCTACCGCTGGGCCGAGGCCTACCCGGCGGGCGAGCTCAAGCACGGCCCGCTCGCGCTCGTCGAGCAGGGCACACCCGTCATCGTCATCGACGACGGCGATGTGCGCCTGCCGACGAACATCGCCGAGGTGCGGGCCCGTGGCGGCAACGTCATCACGGTCGGCCGCGTCGGCAGTCGCATCGAGGCACCGGTCGAAGACCGGCTGCCATGGGGGCCCATCGAGGCGTCCGTGCCCGTGCAGCAACTCGCGCTCGAACTGGCCGTCGAACTCGGCCTCGACGCCGACAAGCCGCGCAATCTCGCCAAATCCGTCACGGTCGACTGACCGTGGAGCCTCCAACGAAGGAGCACGCCATGAAGCCCCCGAATCGACGACCGGGAGTCCTCCTGCGCTCGTCGGCGATCATCGCCGGCGCCGCGCTCGCGGCCTCGCTCGTCGCCACCGCCACGCCGGCCGCCGCGCTCGAGGGCGCGCCGACCGTCGTCAGCATCACGTTCGACGACTCGAACGCCAACCAGATGGCCGCGGCCGACATCCTCAACGCCAACAACCTCGACGCGACGTTCTACACCCTCAGCGGATTCATCGGCCAGCCGGGCTATCAGACCCGGGCCGACCTCGACGCGCTCGCCGCGGCCGGCCACGAGATCGGCTCGCACACCGTGACGCACCCCGACATGGCCACGCTGAACGCGAACGAGGCGAAGGCCCAGGCCTGCCAGAGCCGCGAGACGCTGACCTCGTGGGGCTTCCAGGTGACGAGCTTCGCGTACCCCTTCGCGTCCATGAGCGACACCGCCAAGCAGGCGGTCGCCGACTGCGGGTACAACACCGCCAGAAACCTCGGCGACATCGAGACCAGGTTCGGCTGCGCGGGGTGCGGCTTCGCCGAGTCGCTGCCGGCGCCGGCCGACCCGTTCGAGCTCAGGGTGCCCGACATGGTCGACAACACGTGGACGCTCGCGGACCTGCAGAACACCGTCATCAACGCCGAGAGCTCCACGGGCGGCTGGGTGGGCCTCACGTTCCATCACGTGTGCGACAACTGCGACGCAGAGGGGCTCGAGGTCTCCACGAGCCTGTTCACGGAGTTCGCGCAGTGGCTCGCCGGCCGGTCAGCGACGCACAACACGTCCGTGAAGACCGTGCAGCAGGCGTTCGGCGGCGCGGTCAAGCCCATCGTCGACACGTCGTACCCGCCGGCCCCCGGTCCCGGGGTGAACGGCATCAAGAACGCCAGCCTCGAGACGCTCGGCACGAACGGCGTGCCCGACTGCTTCATCCTCGCCGGGTTCGGCAGCAACACGCCGACCTTCAGCACGGTGTCGCCCGGTCGCACGGGCAACGTCGCCGAGAAGCTCGTCATGTCGAACTACGTCGACGGCGATGCGAAGACCATCATGACGATGGACTTCGGCACGTGCGCGCCGACCGTGACGGCCGGCACTCAGTACTCGCTGCGGACCTGGTACACCTCGACCGCGGTCACGCAGTTCGCCGTCTACCTGCGCAACGCGCTCGGCGGGTGGGAGTACTGGACGTCGAGCCCGTATTTCGCGGCCGCGACCACGTACAGCCAGGCGGTCTGGGACTCGCCGGCCATCCCGGCGGGGTACACGGGCATCAGCTTCGGGCTGAACCTGATCTCCAACGGCGAGCTCGTGACCGACGACTACGAGCTGTACGACCTGAACGGCGCGCCGGCCGTCACCGTCCCCGGCGTCGTGACCATCACGGGCACCGCCCAGGTCGGGCAGGTGCTCACCGCGAACCCCGGCATGTGGACGCCCGCGCCGGCGACGTTCAGCTACCAGTGGCTGCGGAACGGCACGGCGATCAGCGGCGCGACCAACGCGACGTACACGCCAGTCGCCGCCGACGTCGGCGCCACGCTGACCGTGCAGGTCACGGGCACGCCCGCCGGCGGCAGCACGGCGAGTGCGACATCGACGCCAGGGGTCGTGGTCACGGCGGGAACCATCACGCCCGCCGTCCCGGTGATCTCGGGCAATCCGCAGGTGGGCTTCGAACTCGCGGCCATCGCCGGCACGTGGACGCCCGCCGGAGTCACCCTGACCTACCAGTGGCTGCGGAACGGCACCGCGATCAGCGGCGCGACCAACCGGACGTACACGCTCGTGGACGCCGACCTCGCTGCGCGGATGTCGGTGCGGGTCACGGGCACACTCGGCACGGCGACGGCGAGCGCGACCTCCGCGCAGACGTCGGACGTGCAGGCGCGCTCGGTGACAGTGACCCGGATGGAGGGGGCCGACCGGTTCCTGACGGCCGTGGCGGTGTCGTCGAAGTCGTACAGCCCCGGCGTCGCGCGGGTCTACATCGCGAACGGGCTGAACTTCCCCGACGCGCTGTCGGCCGCCCCGGCGGCGGCGCAGTTCAACTCGCCACTGCTGCTCACGGCTCCGACGGCGCTGCCCGCCGCGGTCCGCGCCGAGATCGTGCGACTGAAGCCCGGCCGCATCGTGATCGTCGGCGGGGTCGACAACGTCTCGAGCGCGGTCGCGACCCAGCTCGCACAGATCGCCACGGTGCAGCGCATCGCAGGCGTCGACCGGTACGAGACCTCGCGGCTCATCGCGGCGAACGCGTTCGGCACCTCGGGCGCCGCGACGGCGTACGTGGCGACGGGCACCAACTTCCCCGACGCGCTGGCTGCGGCCCCCGCGGCGGCGAAGGCGAACGGGCCGACGATCCTGGTGCCGGGCAACGACACGACGCTCAGCCAGGCGACCCGTACCCTGCTCGACACGCTCAATGTGAGCAGCGTGAAGATCACGGGCAGCACGCCGTCGGTGAGCCCGCAGATCGCGAGCGCACTGGCGACCGTCCCCGGCGTCACCTCGGTGCAGCGGCTGGCGGGCCCCGACCGGTACGCCACGGCGTCCGCGATCAACGCCGACGCGTTCGGGGCGGCTCCGACGATGTACCTCGCGAGCGGGGAGAACTTCCCCGACGCGCTCGTCGGGTCGGCGCTCGCGGGCTGGAAGAACGCGCCGATCTACCTCTCGCGCAACGCGTGCCTCAGCCCGTCGGCATCGGCCGGGCTCACGCGACACGGGTCCAGCAACCTGGTCCTGTTCGGCAGCGCCGCGACCCTCAGCGCCAATGTCGCGAACCTGCAGGTCTGTACCTGATCGAGGGGCCCCGCGCCCGGCCCGTGGTCTCCACGGGCCGGGCGCGACCGCGCCCGCGGTCCTCGCGACCGCGCCCACTGTCGCCGCGACCGTGCTCGCGCTCGTCGCGACCGCGGTCGTGCTCAGCGCGTGCGCATCGTCCGACGGAGGCGACCCGATGACCGCACCCACGCCCGGCGGGTACCCCTGGCACACCGACATCGTGGCGACCACGTTCTGGGTCGGCGAGGTGTTCGACCCCGACGCCGAGGACGGCACCCAGGAGTATTCGACCTACGACTCGAGCTGGATGGCCTCGTACGGCGGCTGCGACGGCCGCCTCGAGGACGGCGTCTGCGAGACCGAGGCGCGCACCGCGGCCGACGACTACTTCCCGACGGCGATGACCCCGAACGAGAACCCGTTCTACCTCGACCTCCCGTACGACGATCTCAACGACCCCGAGGGTTTCGCCCGGCGCGGCGAGGTCATCCCGTGGGCCGACGAGCCCGGATACCGCGAGCTCGTCGACGACCCCACGGTGAGCCTGATGAAGAACCGCTGGGTGCGGCTCCATGCGAACGGGCGCGAGTGCTACGGCCAGATCCAGGACGCCGGGCCCGGCGAGTACCACGACGCCGCGTACGTCTTCGGCGACGACGACCGGCGCCCCGCGAACCGGCGCTACAACGGCGCCGGCATGGATGTCTCGCCCGCCCTCAACGGGTGCCTCGGCTTCACCGAGCTGAACGGTGAGGACGACCGCGTCGACTGGCAGTTCGTCGACGAAGAGGACGTGCCTGACGGCCCGTGGCGTCGCGTCGTGACCACGAGCGGCGTCCGCTGATCGTGCGCGACGTGACGTGTCGTGACGCGTCCTGACCGCCTCCTCGCAGACCGGAGTTCTCTTGAACGCCCGCCCCGGGTTAGCCTTGCTCCATGGCTGAGCTGCGACTGGAAGACCTGTCCGCGTCGAACATCGTGGCAGCGAACCAGTTGTCGCTGAAGCCGGGGCAGGAGCAGTTCATCGCCCCGGTGACCTACTCGGCCGAGGCCTCCGTCGTGAATCCCGACACCGCGTGGCAGCGCGTCGCCCTCCTCGAAGACCGGGTCGTGGGCTTCATCCACGGCAACTTCGACCCCGAGAACGAGCGCGAGGAGTTCCGGGCGTGCATCTGGCGCATCAACGTCGACGCCGAGGCGCAGGGCCAGGGCGTCGGCCGCTTCCTCGCGAAGACGCTGGCCGAAGAGGCCAAGCGCCGCGGCTTCGACCACATCAACGTGCTGTGGGAGCCGGGCGACGAGGGTCCCGGCGAGTTCTTCCACCGGATCGGGTTCCGCGATGTCGGCGAGACCGCCTACGGCGACGTCATCGGCGCCCTCGAGCTCTGACGGGCGCGAGCCCGACCACGTGCCCGAGCCCCCGGTGCGGATGCCTCGGCCGTCGTCATTCGTCGACGCCGTGCTCACGGTGGTCGCCGACATCCCGCCCGGCGAGGTCGCGACCTACGGCGACGTCGCGGCCGTGCTCGGCTCACGCGGGGCGCGCGCCGTCGGCATGGTGATGGCCAGGTACGGCTCGGATGCCCCGTGGTGGCGCGTCGTCCGGGCGGGCGGCCGGCCACCCTCCGGGCACGCCGAACCTGCGCGCGCGCACTACGAGACCGAAGGCACCCCGCTGCGTTCGGCTCCCTCGGACGACCCCGACGGCTACCGCATCGACCTCGCCGCGTGCCGCTGGAACCCCTGACCCCGCCGCTCGAACAGCGAGCGACGAAGGAGCACGCGTACCGAGACCCACCACCCGCTACTCGATCAGCACCGGCTGGGGCTCGAGCGGAATGCGCACGGTCACGGTCGTGCCCGCGCCCGCGGGGCTGTCGAGCTCGAGCGAGCCGCCGACCGCGTCGATCCGGTCCGCGATCCCGAGCATGCCCGTCCCCTGCTCGAGCGATGCGCCGCCGACGCCGTTGTCGCGGACCACGACCCTGAGCTCGTCGCCGACGACGTTCGCGCGCACCCAGCCGCGCGTCGCACCCGAATGCTTGGCGATGTTGGCGAGCAGCTCGGCGACCGCGAAGTACGCGGTGGACTCGACGATCTCGGGCAGGCGCCCCTCGGCCTGCACGTCGATCTCGATCGGCACAGGGCACCGGCCGGCGAGCTCGGGGACGGCGAGCGCGAGCCCGCCGGCGGACAGCAGGCTGGGGTGGATGCCGTGCGCGAGCTCGCGCAGCTCGCGGAGGCCCGCGGCGAGTTCGTCGATCGCCGCTTCGAGCGACGCGACGAGGCGGTCGTCGCCCAGCTCGGCCGCGCGATCGGCCGCGAGCCGGAGCCGCATGCCGAGCGAGACGAGCCGTTGCTGGGCCCCGTCGTGCAGGTCGCGTTCGATGCGCCTGCGCGCCTCGACCCCGGCCTCGACGATCCGCTGACGCGACTGGCGGACGTGCTCGAGGGTCCGCTCGATCTCCGAGCGCAGGCGGCCGTTGTCGACCGAGAGCCGGAGAGCGCTCGACACGCCGTCGAGCAGCCGCATGTTGTCGGTCAGCACGCGGTCGTGCCTGATGAGCGCGATCGGCACGCCGAGCGGTGACGCCACGGGCAGCACGCTGTGGCTGCCGCGCGGGTCCGCGTCGGCCTCCTCGATCGCGACGCCGCCGGCGTCGAAGTATCCGCCCCGTTCCTCGTCCCACCAGTAGACCCGGACCGAGGCGTCGCGGAGGGTCCGGGCGAGCGACTCGGCCCAGAGCCCACGGTCGGCGCCCTCGCGCGTGATGCGCATGAGGTCGGCGACCCTGGCCCGCATGTTGCGGGCATGCGAGATCCCCGCGTCGAAGCTCACGGGCACCGACGCGATCGCGATGAGCGAGATGGTGCGGAGCACCGCGTCGGCCGTGGTCTCGGCGGCGTAGGTCACGGCCTGCGCGGCGAGCGTCGTCGCCCACGCCAGCAGTGCGACGGGCATGAGGAAGGCCACCGTGCGCGCGGGCACGCTGGCCCGCACCCACTGGACGAGCAGGCGGCCGGCGATGACCAGCGCGAGGCCGACGCCGACGATCCGGTAGGCGTTGTCGATGAGCCCGAACAGCCACGGCAGGTCGGCGACCTGGTACGGGTTCGGCACGCACGCGCACGTGTCCGGACCCGGCGCCGCGAGCAGCAGCACCGCCAGGAGGTTCACGCCCGACGCGACGATCGCGATGCCCGCGATCCACCGATCGAACCGGCCGCCGAGCCGGCCGCGCGGGTAGACGAGCACGAGGATGCCGGTGATCACCGCCCAGCCGAGGTCGACGCCGCGCACGATCGGCCAGAGCCAGCCGACGTCGCCGATGACCTGGTAGATCGATTGCGGGATCCAGAGCACGACGAACGCGATCATGAGCCGCGCCGGCAGTGGCGACGGCCCGGCGACCCACGCGACGCCCGCGCATGCGGCGAAGACGAGCGGCACCATGGCGTGCAGGGCGACGTACGACCCCTCGTCGCGCTCGGCCTGCGGCGTCGCGAGGAACCCCGACACCTCCATGGTGAGGCTGAGCGCCACGGCCACCGCGATGATCGCGGAGCGCAGCACGATGCGCCGTTTCCGGCCGGGCGCCATCATGACCTCAGCCTCCGCTCACCTCGCGCCGAGCAGCGTCAGCACCGCGAGCACCCGACGGTGGTGCTCGGGCGACTCCTCAAGGTTGAGCTTCTGCAGGATGCTGCGCACATGCGTCTCGACGGTCTTCAGGCCGAGGAAGAGCGCCTGCGCGATGCCGCCGTTCGAGTAGCCCTGGGCCATGAGCTCGAGCACCGAGCGCTCGCGCTCGGTGAGGCGCGCGAGCGGGTCGTCGGCGCGCGTGCGCCGCACGAGCTGTTCGACGACCTCGGGGTCGACGACGGATCCGCCGTCGGCGACCGTCTCGACCGCGCGCACGAGGGTCTGCGGCTCGCTCACGCGCTCCTTGAGCAGGTAGCCGGTGCCGCTGCCCGCGCCCATGACGCGCAACGCGTACTCGGGCGTCGCGTACATCGAGAGCAGCAGCACGCCGATCTTCGAGCCCGACGCCCGCAGGGACTCGAGCGCGACGATGCCCTCGTCGCGGAAGCTCGGCGGCATGCGGATGTCGAGCACCGCGACGTCGATGTCGTCGGTGCGGACGACCTCGAGCAGCTCGTCGCCGGTGCCGACCGACGCGACGACGTCGATGCCGCCACCCTCGAGCACCTTCTGGATGCCCTCGCGGAGCAGCAGCGCGTCATCGGCCACCGCAACCCTGAGCGGGGATCTCACCGTGTCAGCCATCGCCCCTCCGTCTCGGTCGGCGCGCGCTCGACCCCCGCCGTCGGTCGCGGTATCTCGCGACTGTATCGCGTTCGACCCCCGGTTCGTGCACCCCGTTCAGGGGCCACACCGATGCGGCGGCCCGCACGGCGTGCCACGCTGGGTTGGCCATCTCGCTGGCTGTTCGAAGGAGCACGGATGCCTCCCGTCGCAGACGCCGCACGAGCGCCCCGCCCGATCGTCGTGCGGGCGGCCCCACCGGGGGTCCGGATCGGGGAGCTGCTGCCCGCCGGCGCGCTGCCGGCGTCCGGGCGCACGCTGCGCATCGCGCTCGCGATGCGCGGCGGGGTGAGCCTCGCGGTCTGGATCGGCGGCGTCGCCGCGGAGCTCGATCTCCTGCGCCGCATCCGACTGTTCGACGTCGGCGACGAGACCTGGGCGATCGTGCCGACGACCCGCGGCGCCGACCTGTCGCCCGCGATGGAGGAGCGCGTCGTCGTCTACGCGGGCCTGCTGGACCGGGCGGGGTACGACCGGGTCGAGATCGATCTGCTCGCCGGGGCCAGCGCGGGTGGGCTGAACGCGGTCGTCTACGCCGTCGCGCAGCGTGCGGGCGTCGCGCTCGACGGACTGCTGCGCACGTGGGGCTCGGTCGGCGGCTTCTGGGGGCTGCTGCACGAGCCGGGCACCTGGGGGCTCCGGGCGCCGCTGCGCGGCGAGGGCTACTTCCGGCGCCGGGTGTTCGCGGCGATCCGCGATCTGCACGGCTCGCCCGGCGGACATCCCGACCTCGTGCCCGAGTACGTGAGCGTCGACCTGTCGGCGACCATGATCGACACGGCTGACCAGTTCGAGGAGGACGCCGCCGAGGGGCGCGGGCACTTCCGGTTCGTCGGCAGCGACACCCACCATCTCGACAACCTGGTGCCGCGCCGGGGGGCGCTCGGCTACGAGGGCAAGCCGGCCGACGATCGCACCCAGCTGTGGCACCTCGCACTCGCCGCGAGGTCGACCTCGTCGCTCGCGGGCGGCTTCGAACCCGCCGAGATCGCCTCGACGGAGTGGCCGGCGGGTGAGCCGCGCACGGAGAGCGTCGCCGAGCGCGACGACCTGCGGTTCGCGTTCGGCGCGCACCGCGAACGTCCGGGCGAGCCGTTCCGTGTGATCGACGGCGCGGTGTTCGACAACGTGCCCATCGATCGCGCGCTGGCCGCCGCCAGGCTCCGCGCGAGCGACCGGCTCGCCGACCGCGTGCTGGTCTTCCTCGATCCGGAGCCCGACCCGGCGCTCGGCGGCCCGGCACCCTGGGATCCCGATGCGTCGCGGTTCTTCCGTGCGGTCGGCGCGATGTTCACGCGCAGCTTCCGGCGTGAGTCGGTCGCGCGCGAGGCCGCCGAGCTGCAGCGCTTCAACGGGCAGCGCGCGCTCGAGGCGGGCCGGCGCGACAGCGGCGCGGGGCTGCTCGGATCGGCGGGCGCCGAACCCCGCGAGGTCGACGCGCGCCGCCGCGCGTACGTGCGCGCGTCGGGCGTCGCGGTGGCCGAGAGGCTCGCCGACGCGCTCGGTCAGCCCTCGCTCTGGCAGCTGCGTTCGGCGGGCCGGCGACGCCGGCGGTACACGCCGATCGACCGCAGCGCGCTCGCGGGGCTCGCCGATGCGGCGGCCGCCCGGTACGCCCGTGAGGCCGACGACCGGCTCGCCGTCGCGCTGCACGCCCCGCTGGCCCTCGCAGACGCGGCGAACTGCATCCTCGCCTGGGCCCGTGAGCTCGAGCGCGTTCCGGAGACCCCGGGTGCCCGCCGCGGGCTGAGCCTGCCCGATGTGCGCCGCGACGCGTACGCCGCGCTGATCGACGCCGAGGGCTCGCTCGACGCGCTCACGGAGCGCGTGCTCGAGCACGTGCGTGCGACGCTGCGGCCGCACGCGGTGCCCTCGCCGCCCGAGCTCGCGGCGTTGGTCGAGCTCTGGGTCGCGACCTCGGACGAGGTCGACACCAGCGCGCACTGGCGCGAGCTCGATGCGTGCGTCACCGGGCTCGCGCTGCTCAGCCGTCAGGTCGATGCGGGCATCGACGCCCACGCGGCCGAGGTCGCCGCACGGTGGCGTCGGTCGCCGTGGCGCGCGATCGCCCTCGCGGACGCCGCGACCGAGGCGGCCGACCTGCCGCCGCTCGCGAACCCCATCGGCATCCCGGCCGCGCTCTCGCACGTCGGCTACTGGAGCATCGGCGTCGACGAACGGCCGGCACACCAGGAGCGGTTCACTGTGCTCCTCGACGACCGGTTCCTCACGCGACTGCAGACCACATTGCGCACACCCGGCCTGCCCGCCGACGCGGCGGCCCGCACGCTCGCCGCGCCCGACCCCGACCCGATGGACCGTCAGACGAAGCTCGCGGGCTACGGGTTCGGCAACTTCCTCGGCTTCCTCGCGAGCCAGTGGCGCGTGAACGACTGGTGGTGGGGGCGTCTCGACGGCTCGGCCGGTCTCGTGCGCCTGCTCGCGACGCGCGTGCACGGCGTCGCCTCCGACGGCCTCGTCGCGGCGGTGCAGGACGCCGTGCTCGCGCAGAGCGACGAGCCCCGCTATCGCGACGGCGGACTGTCCCCGCTCGATCCGGTCCGGTCGGGGGCGTCTTCGGGTGTCTCGGCGACGGTCTCGGCCGGCGCGGCCGTCCGGTCGGGCGGCCTCCCGGACGCGGCCCCGGCGAGCGCCACGTCGACGGATGCCCCGCCCGAGGCCGAACGCACCCCGGTGCCCGCCCCGCACGCGGCCGACGGCGACGACCGGCGGGCGCGGCTCCGCGCGGGCACCGATACGCTCTGGAACCTCGATCCGGGGTACCGATTCGCACTCGCGGCGCGTGCGATCCGGCTCATCGACCGCGCGGCGATGCCCGTGAACCGGGTGTTCCGCACCGTGTTGCAGGTCGGGCTCGCCGCACTGCGGCCCGTGCTCGTCGCCGTTCCGGCTGTCGCCGACCCGCCCCGGCTCGCGCTGGTCGCGGGGCTCGCGGCGGGCGTCGCGTGGCTGCTCACCTGGACGGCGTTCGCGCCGACCGCGGGGTCGAGCATCACCGCGGCGGTCGTCGCAGCGATCCTGCTCGGCGTGCTCGTCGCGGGCATCGTGCGCTCGCGCCGGCGCTGGGCGACCGTGATCCAGGGCCTCGCGGGGAACCCGCGCGAGATCGCCGCCGTCCGTGCACGGGCGGACTCCCGCTGGGGCCTCGCGCGGTACACGGTGGTCGCGGTCGCGAGCCTCGTGCCGCTCGTCATCGCGATCGCGCGCGCGAACCTCGTCATGGCCGTGCTCTGCATCGGGGTGTCGCTCGTGCTCATCTCCGTCGCGGTGCGCGCCGCGAGCGGCGCGCGGCAGACCACGGTACGGCCGCGCCTGCTGCGCACGAACCTCATGTTCGCGGTGTTCGTCGTGCTGGGCGGGCTGCTGCCGCTTGCGCAGGTGCTCTGGGCGGAGCATCCGCTCGCCCCGTCGCTCGCGCGCGCCGCGCTCGCCCCGCCGCTGCGCTGGGACCTCGCGGTGCTCGCCGTCGGCGCCCTGCTCGTCGCGATGGCGCTCAGCGTCGACTGGCTGCCGGTCCGTGTCGGCCGCACGGCCCGGCGCCGCACGCGCGGCATCGACTGGCTCACGATCTCGACCCTCGCGACCGCCGTCGCGCTCGTCGCCGCCGAGCTCACCCGGTTCGCGATGTCCGACCGCCCTGAGCTGCACGCCACGGCCACCGCCGTCGCGGTGTTCCTCGTCGTCTGGGGCAACCTCGTGTGGTGGCTGCCCGACCTGCGCCGCCGCGAGCTCCCGAAGGCCGACACCGTCGTCCGCGCCCCCTGACCCGCGCCCCGGCCCGCGCGCCCGCGCCAACCGCGCCCCGCGCCCCCGCACCACCGCCCCCGTCCCACCGCCCCGCCGCGCCAACTCCGACCAATCGCGCCAGGCACGACGGTCCTAGGCGGCGCGATCGGTCAGAGTCGGCGCGGCAAACGCGAACTGGCGCGGCACACGGAAGGTGGGCGGCACACGGAAGCGGGCGCGGCACGCGGAAGGGAGCGCGGCACGCGGAAGGGGGCACGCGGCAGGTGGCGCGGCACACGGCAGGTGGCGCAGCCGCGCCCCGCGCGCCCCGCGCCCCCCGCGCCAGCTCTGACCAATCGCGCCAGGCACGACGGTCGTACGTGGCGCGATCGGTCAGAGCCTGCGCGGCACACGCGAACTGGCGCGGCACGCGGAAGGGGGCGCGGCACACGGAAGGGGGCGCGGCACACGGCAGGTGGCGGCACACGGCAGGGGGCGCGGCCGCGGCTATACGAGCGAGTCCCGCCAGGCCGCGTGCAACGCGGCGAAGCGGCCCGACCCCGCGATGAGGTCGGCCGGGGCGCCGTCCTCGACGATCCGGCCGTGCTCCATCACGAGCACGCGGTCGGCGATCGCGACCGTCGACAGCCGGTGCGCGATGATGACCGCGGTGCGGCCCGCGAGCAGGGTCTGCAGCCCGTCCTGCACGGCGCGCTCGCTCGGGATGTCGAGCGAGCTCGTCGCCTCGTCGAGGATCAGCACGGCCGGGTTCGCGAGGAACGCGCGCGCGAACGAGATCAGCTGGCGCTGCCCCGCGCTCACGCGTCCGCCGCGCTTGTTCACGTCGGTGTCGTACCCGTTCGGCAGCGACTCGATGAACTCGTGCGCGCCCACGGCCTGCGCCGCGCGCACGATCTCCTCGAACGGTGCGTCCGGCCGGCCGAGGCCGATATTGTCGGCCACCGAGCCCGAGAACAGGTACGCCTCCTGCGTGACCATGACGATCGCGCGGCGCAGGTCCTTCGGGTGCAGATCGCGCAGATCGACGCCGTCGAGCGTCACGTGCCCCTCGCTCGGGTCGTAGAACCGGGCGATGAGCTTCGCGAGCGTGGACTTGCCGGCGCCCGTCGAGCCGACGAGCGCGATGGTCTGCCCCGCCGGGAGCTCCAGGTCGAATCGCGGCAGGATGACCCGGTCGGCGGTGTACGCGAACTCGACGCCGTCGAACCGCACGTTCCCCTCGGCGGTCCACAGATCGACCGGCTTCACCGGATCGGGCACGCTCGGCTCCTCCTCGAGCACGCCCGAGATCTTCTCGAGCGCGCTCGCGGCCGACTGGTACGAGTTGTAGAACATGGCGAGCTCTTCCATCGGGTCGTAGAACCGTTTGGTGTAGAGCACGGCCGCGAGCAGCACGCCGACTTCGAGCCCCGCGTCGATGACCCGGAACCCGCCGATCAGCAGCACGACGGCCACCGCGGTGTTGCCGATGAGCGCGAGCGACGGGTTGTACACCGCGAAGAGCCCGAGCACGCGCGCGTTCACGTCGCGGTAGTCCTCGACGAGCGCGCCGAACTCGTCCTCGTTGCGCCGCTCCTTGCGGAACGCCTGCACCGCCCTGATGCCCGTCATGGTCTCGACGAACTGCACGATGAGGCGCGCGCTGGCCACGCGCGAGCGCCGGAACAGCTTCTGCGAGCGCACCTGGAACCAGCGCGTCAGCCCCACGAGCGGCAGCAGCGTGACCAGGAGCACGAGACCCGACACCCAGTCCAGCCAGATCAGCGCGATCGCGGTGAACACCATGTACAGCACGCCGCGGATGAGCGCGTTGATGCCCTCGTCGAGCAGCTCGCGGATCGCATCGAGGTCGCTCGTCTGCCGCGAGATGATGCGACCCGATGTGTACGACTCGTGGAACTCGAGCGACAGCTTCTGGGTGTGCAGGAACACGCGGGTCCGCAGGTCGATCAGCACGGCCTGGCTGATGCGCGCCGCGAGCCGGATGTACCAGGCCATCAGGAACGCGCCCGCGACGCCCGTCAGCAGGAACGCGAGGCCAGCGAACCCGACCGGCAGCCAGTTCTGCTGCAACAGCGCAGGCAGCCCCTGGTCGAGCCCGTAGGCGATGATGGCCGGGCCCGCGACCTGCGCCGCGGTCGACACGACGACGATCATGAGCGTCAGCCACAGGATGCCCCGCTGGGGGCCGAGCAGGGAGCCGAGCAGGCGAAGGCTGCGCCGACGGATCTGCCGAGACTCGGCCTTCGTGTACTCGTGGCGTTCCTCGCCCTGCACGCCGAACACGGTGCTCATCGGAGGACCTCCCGCTCATCGTCCCGGTCTTCGATGGGCTGGTCGCCTGGGCCGGACGACTCGACCACCTCGATGAGATCGGATGCCTCGGCCTGGGCCCGACGCTCCTCGTCCTCGAGGCTCGAGATCACGAACCGGTAGTGGTCCGAGTCGCGGAGCAGCTCGGTGTGGGTGCCGACGGCGGTGATGCGGCCCTCCTCGAGGAGGGCGACCCGGTCGGCGAGCATGACCGTCGACGGGCGGTGCGCCACGATGAGCGCGGTCGTGTCGGCGAGCACGGTGCGGAGCTCCTGCTCGACGCGCTCCTCGGTCGCGACGTCGAGCGCCGAGAGGGGGTCGTCGAGCACGAGCACGGCGGGCTTGGCGGCGACGGCACGAGCGAGCGCGAGCCGCTGCCGCTGCCCGCCCGAGAGGCTCATGCCCTCTTCACCGACCTTGGTCTCCAGCCCGTCGGGCAGGTCGTAGGCGAAGCCGGCCTGCGCGATGCGCAGCGCCTCGTGCAGCACCCGGTCGGCCTCGGCCAGGACGGCCGGCTCGTCGCCCGCGAGCTCGGGACGCCCGAGCAGCACGTTGTCGCGCACCGAGGCGCTGAACAGCGTCGCGTCCTCGAACGCCATCGCGATGTGCGTCCTGAGCTCCTCGCGCGTGAGCGCGCGGACATCCACGCCGTCGAGCGTGACCGCACCCGCCGTCACGTCGTAGAGCCGCGTCGTGAGCGCCGTCATCGTGGTCTTGCCCGAGCCCGTGAGGCCAACCAGCGCCATCGTCTCGCCGGGCTCGAGCACGAGGTCGACCCCGTCGAGCAGGTCGCCGAACCGCTCGGGCGAATCCTGATACCTGAAGTGCACGCCCTCGAATGCGAGCTCGCCGCGTGGGCGCTCCACACGCAGCGGACGCTCGGGGTCGGTCACCTGGTTCCGCTCGTCGAGAATGTCGAAGTACCGGTCGGTCGCGGTCCGTGCGTCGAGCGAGAACGCCAGCAGGAACCCGATCGACTCGATCGGCCACGCGAGCACGGTCGCGGTCGCGAAGAAGGCCACGAGCTGGCCGACCGACAGGTGCCCCTGCGACGCCAGCCAGACGCCGAGCACGAGACACGCCGCGAGGGCGACCGCGGGCACGAGCAGAAGCCACACCCAGATGTTCGCGTCGAGCCTGGCCTTCTCCATCTCGGTGGACCGCAGCGTCTCGGCCCGCGCCCGGAACGAGCTCAGCGCGTGCTTGCCGCGGCCGAACGCCTTCAGCACGCGGATGCCGTGCACCGACTCCTCGACCGCGGTCGCGAGATCGCCCGACTGGTCCTGGCTGCGGCGCGAGACCTCCGAGTACCGGCCTTCGAACAGGTACCCGACGACCCACAGTGGGATGGCGCACACGAGGAACACGAGGCCGAGCACCCAGCTCATCGAGATGAGGATCGCGATGCCGACCACGATCACGATGAGGTTCACCACGAGCAGCACGAGCCCGAAGGCGAGCCAGCGCCGGATCAGCCCGAGGTCGGTGACCGCACGCGAGAGCAGCTGACCGCTGGGCCACCGGTCGTGGAAACTCACGGGAAGGTCCTGCAGCTTGGCGTAGAGCGCGTTGCGCATGCGCGCCTCCACGCGCGTCGTCGGGGTGAGCACGAGCCAGCGACGGAGGGCGAACATGAGGGCCTCGGCCGCGCCGAGCCCGAACACGAGCAGCGCGAGCGGCACGACCGCGGCGCGGTCGCCGTCGGTCAGCGGCCCGTCGACGATGCCCTGCAGCACCTGCGGCACGGCGAGCGCGATGAGCTGCGCGACGAGCGCGGCGGCCGCGCTGCCGATGAGGGCGGGAAGGGCGGGCCGCGCGTAGGCGTTGAGCCGCCAGAGCGCGCGGATCGAGCTCGAGCGGGCCGGCGCGGGGCTGCGGTGGGGCGGTGGCTGGTGGTCGGCGATGGCGGTCAAGCCGAGATCCTTCCGGAGGCGCTCGCGCGCGTCAGCGCGTCGAGTCGAAGGTTCGAGGAGGGCGCACGGTCGCCGCGCGGTCGTCGCGTGGCGGGAGTGTGCGGAATACAGGCGGCCGGCGGAGCCGGCGGTGCGGACGGGGAGCCGGGGGCGCTACCGGGACGGCGTGAGCGCGGCCGGCGCACGAAAGGCAGCGCCGAATGCCGCCACGGAACGGGCGTCGAAATCGGTCGTCTGCATGGTGTCCTCCTGCGTCTTCGTGATCGGCCGCGACGGATCGCATCGCGGCCAGCCCTCCAGACTAGAGAACCGCGGAGCCGGACCGCAACACCGGCGTTGGTCGAGTCGCGCAGCGTATCGAGACCGGGCGTGGGGTCTCGATACGCTCGCTGGCGCTCCCTACTCGACCAGCGGGGGTCGCTACTCGACCAGCGGTGGTCAGCGCACGCGCACCGAGAGGCAGGTCACGCAGCCCTCGAGCTTCTCGAACTCGGAGATGTCGACCGTGACCACGCGATAGCCGAGGCCCGCGAGCATCTCAGCGGTCTGCGGGGCCGACGCGGCCATCAGCAGCGTCTCGGGCGACAGCTCGACCACCGCGACCCCCTCGGGCTCGGGCACCGGCAGGAACCGCGGGAACAGGCTCGGCGTGTCGACGCGCTCGGGATCGCCGATGATCGTGCCGTCGGGCAGTGCGGTGAGCACGCTCTTCAGGTGCAGCGCCTTCGTGACCGGCACCGCGACCACGGTGAAGCCGTGCGGGGCGAGGATCGCCCGCAGCTGACGGATGCCCTCGGCGTTGGTCCGGCTCGAGGCGCCCACGTAGACCGTGTCGCCGACCTTGAGCACGTCGCCGCCCTCGAGCGTGCCCGGTTGCTGGATGCGCTGCACCGTCACGCCGGGCAGGTTCCGCACCGCGCGCTCGACCGACGCGGTCTCGGGCCGGCGCGATTCGGCGCCCGGGCTGCCGAGCACCGCGAGGTCGCCGAACATGACCACCTGGTCTTCGACGAACACCGAGTCGGCGAGCTCCGGCTCGGCGTCGACCTCGATCGTCTCCCACCCCTCGGCGACGAGCGCGGCGCAGTAGTTGTCCCACTGCTCGTCGGCCTTCGCCTGGTCGACCGGGAGCCGCTCGAGGTGCGTGAGCTCGCCCTCCGCGAGGTTCGACGCGGGGATCCGCACGAGCGCCATGCGGTGCTGATCGCGGTCGGGCGCGTACCCGAGCACGGTCCGCAGCACGCGCGGCGCGAGCAGCACCTCGGCGAGCACGACGGCGATGATGAACACGAGGTTCAGGCTGACGAGCGACCCGAGCACGAACAGGAACGTCTCGGGCCGGACGCCGTTGCCGCCCGCGAGCACCGTCCAGGAGGTCCCGAGGATGGCGGCGAGGACGGCAGACGCGAGCCCCGCGAGCAATGCGAGGAACCAGCGCCGTGTCGCGCCGGCCGCGTTCGCGATCGAGAGCAGTGCCCATGCCAGCACCGACGTCACGAAGAAGTGGCCGCCGATCTGCCCGAACACGTCGGGCGACTGCCCGTTGCCGATGAAGAGCGCGAGCGTCGCCGCCGCGTAGGCGACCCCGGCGACCACGGCGCTCGAGAGCAGCACCGAGCTCACGCGCCGGGCGGGGGTGATCGCCGGACGGAAGCGGGCGCGCGGGGATGAAGCGGATGGCGCGGGGGACGTCATTCGCCCAGCCTATCCGGGCGCCCGCCGCCGACGGGCGGTGCCGCAAGCCGCTTATTGCGGCGTGTCGCCTCCGGTTCGACCGGCCTCGGAACGGGCGTCCGCGCGACCCGCGTCGAGCCGAGTCGCGGCGAGTCGCTCGGCGGCGCCGAGCGTGGTCTCACCCGCGGTCTCGGCGCCGCGCAGCACCTCGCCCACCGTTCGGCCGATGCCCGCGATCCTCGCCTCGAGCTCGACCTCGGCCACGTCGGGCGAGGAGGCGAGGTCGAGATAGACGACGCCGCCCGCATTCACGACGAAGTCGGGCGCCCAGACGATGCCGCGTTCGCGCAGCAGGTCGGCCACGACGCGTTCGGCGAGCTGGTTGTTCGCGGCACCGACCACGGCCCGCACGCGCAGGTCGCGGACGACGTCGGCGGTCAGCACGCCGCCGAGCCCGCACGGCGCGAAGACGTCGGCCTCGACGAGGTGCGCGTGCTCGGGCTCGACCCAGTCGGCGCCGAGCTCCGTGGCGAGCGCACGCTTGCCCTCCGCGACATCCGTCACCGTCAGCCGCGCGCCGCCCGCCGCAAGCTGGCGCGCGAGGCGACCGCCCACCTGGCCGAGGCCGGCGATCACCACGTGGCGGCCCGAGACGTCGGCGCTGCCCGTGAGGTGTTCGAGCGTGGCGATCAGGCCCGCGTGCACGCCGGCCGCGGTCGCGTCGGCCGGCTCGCCGACGCCGCCCTGCTCGGGCGGAAGCCCGCACACGTGCGCCGTGCGCTCGGCGACGACGGCCATGAGCTCGGCGCTCGTGCCCACGTCCTCTGCGGTCATGTAGGCGCCGCCGAGCGACTCGACGGCGTCGCCGAGGTCGAGCATCGCGGCCCGCCGGCCCGCGTCGTCGAGCACGACGCCCGGCGGGATCGCGATGACCGACTTGCCGCCGCCGCGCGCGAGGCCGGCCGCGGCGTTCTTCAGCGTCATGGCCTCGGAGAGGCGGAGGGCGTCGGCGAGCGCGTCGGTCCAGTGGTCGTACTGCCAGAGCCGGGCCCCGCCGAGCGCCTGCCCGAGTACCGTGGAGTGCACGGCGACGATCACGATGAGACCGGATCGCGGGCCTCGGGTGATGAGCACGCGCTCATGATCGGGGGCGTCGAGGGGAAGGGCGACCGCGCCGGCCGTGGAGGGCGCGGGAGCTGCGGGTGCGGTCGCGGGCGTGGCGAAGGAATGCGTGATCGACATCGATCGTTCTCCTGGTTCTTCCGCCTGGTGGGCGGAACGTGGGCTGCAGCGCCTCGTGAGCGCCTCACCCCCAGGGTACAACCGGCCCCGTCGGTCCGTTGATCCAGTCAGTGGAAGAAGTGCCGCTCGCCCGTGAAGTACATGGTCACGCCGGCCGCCTTCGCGGCCGCGACGACCTCGTCGTCGCGCACCGACCCGCCGGGCTGCACGATCGCGCGCACACCCGCGTCGATCAGGATCTGCGGCCCGTCGGCGAACGGGAAGAACGCGTCGGATGCCGCGACCGAGCCCGCTGCTCGCTCCCCCGCACGCTCGATCGCGAGCTTGCACGAGTCCACGCGGTTCACCTGGCCCATGCCCACACCGACCGACGCACCGCCCGACGCGAGCAGGATCGCGTTCGACTTCACGGCCCGGCACGCGGTCCACGCGAACGCGAGGTCGGCGAGCGTCGCCTCGTCGGCCGGCTCGCCCGCGGCGAGCGTCCACTCGGCGGTCGGCGCGAAGTGCCGGTCGGACTGCTGCAGGAGCATCCCACCGGAGACCTGGCGGAGCTCGACCGCCGTGGGCGCGAAGCCCTCGGGCAGCGTGAGCAGCCGGATGTTCTTCTTCTGCGTGAGCACCTCGACGGCCTCGGGCTCGAAGCCCGGCGCGACGAGCACCTCGGTGAAGATGCCCGCGACCGTCTCGGCCATCTCGCGCGTGACGACGCGGTTCGCGGCGATCACGCCGCCGAACGCCGACACCGGGT
Source organism: Agromyces aerolatus (assembly GCF_031432255.1). Lineage (NCBI taxonomy): Bacteria > Bacillati > Actinomycetota > Actinomycetes > Micrococcales > Microbacteriaceae > Agromyces > Agromyces aerolatus. The sequence goes on from NZ_JAVKGQ010000001.1 coordinate 126,609, forward strand.
CGCACTCGTGGGCGCGCCGGTGCGCGTCGGCGATCGGGTCGGATGCCCCGGCCGCGGCCACGGCGATCCCGCACGGGTTCGCGTGCTTGATGATCGCGACGGCCGGCTCGGCGAAGTCGAACGCGGCGCGCACGGCCGCGTCGGCGTCGACGTAGTTGTTGTACGACATCTCTTTGCCGTGCAGCTGCTCGGCCTGCGCGATGCCGGGCGCCGGGGCGCCGTTCGCCGCGTACAGCGCCGCGCGCTGGTGGGAGTTCTCGCCGTAACGGAGGTCCGCGTCCTTGCTCCAGGACCCCGCGATCCATGCGGGGAACGGCGACTCGTCTGCGGGCTGGTCGGGGGCGACGACCGAGCCCATCCACGATGCGACGGCGATGTCATACGACGCCGTGTGCCGGAACGCCTCGCGTGCGAGCTCGCGACGCTGCTCGAGCGTCGTGCCGCCCGCGGCGACCGCCTCGGCGATCTCGGCGTACCGGTCGGGCGACACCACGACCGCGACGTTCGCGTGGTTCTTCGCCGACGCACGCACCATCGCCGGGCCGCCGATGTCGATCTGCTCGACGACCGCGTTCGGCTCGGCACCCGAGGCGACCGTCTCGGCGAACGGGTACAGGTTCACGACGACGAGCTCGTACGGCTTGATGCCGAGCTGCGCCAGCTCGGTCTGGTGGTGGTCGAGGCGCAGGTCGGCGAGCAGGCCCGAGTGTACCGCGGGGTGCAGCGTGCGCACGCGCCCATCGAGGTGCTCGGGGTAGCCGGTGACCTCGGCGACCTGCGTCACGGGCAGCCCGGCCGCCGCGATCGCCGCGCTCGTCCCGCCCGTCGAGACCAGCTCGACACCCGCGTCGACGAGCGACGTCGCAAGCTCGACGAGGCCGCGCTTGTCGCTCACCGCGATGAGCGCACGCCGGACGCGGATCTTGTCGCGCTCGCGGTACAGGCTCGGGTCGATCTGCGGTCCGCTCATGCGGTGAACTCCTTGAGGTCGAGGTGGGAGGTGGCGATGTCGTGCACCGCCTGGATCAGCAGCCGGCGTTCGACGGGCTTGATGCGGTCGTGCAGGCTGTGCTCGGTGTCGCCGGGCAGCACCGGCACGCGCTCCTGCGCCACGATCGGGCCGCCGTCGACCGAGGTGTCGACGACGATGAGGCTCGCCCCGGTCTGCGTGACGCCCGCGGCGAGCGCGTCGCGCACGCCGTGCGCGCCGGGGAACTCGGGCAGGTACGCGGGGTGCGTGTTCAGCAGGTACGGCGAGAACGCCTCGACGACCGACGGCGGCACGAGCCGCATGAGCCCCGAGAGCACGACCAGCTCGGCGTCCCAGCGACGCACTTCGGCGATCAGGGCCTCACCCCACGCCTCACGGCTGTCGTACGCCGTGAACGGCACGGTGAAGGTCGGGATTCCGAACTCCTCGCCGAGCACGAGCCCGTCGGCATCGCGGTCGGCGCCGATCGCGACCACCCGTGCCGGGTACCCGGGGTCGGATGCGGCTTCGAGGAGCGCACGGAGGTTCGAACCGCCGCCCGAGATCAGCACGACGAGCTTGAGCACCGTTCGAGCCTACCGGCTGCTCGGATGCGCACCCGTCCCGCCGCCCGCCGCGCACGCGATCGGAAGATCGGGCGATCGGGCGATCGCGGCGTCCGATTTCCTTGCTCAGGAAGGTCGGCGCGACGCGCCGCCTTCGGGGCGCCCGCTGTCGGCGGGTCGCGCGGATCTTCCTGAGCACGGACAGGTGCGGCAGGCGAGCTCCGCGCGGTGCGCGTCAGCTCAGGCGAGGTGCGCTTCGTGGGCGGATGCCTCGTCGGCATCCCGTTCCCGCGCGCCGCCGTCGCGCGGGAACGCGCGCGCCGTGAACGCCCCCGCGACCGCGCCGAGGAACACGGTGGCCGCGGCGATCGCCGCCACGGGCCACGGGTCGGGCCCGGTGACCGCGAGCCGGCCCGGGCCGAGTGCGCCACCCGACCACCAGGCGAGGAGTCCCATCACGACACCGGCGACGACGCCCGACGCGGCCGCGACGGCGACCGGCGCCCACCAGAGGTCGGCGCGGGCGTCACGCACGCGGGCGATGCGCGGCCACACGAGGTTCGCGCCCGCGAAGGCGAGCACGAGCGGAACGATGAGCCACACGATGCCGAGCGACGCGCCCTCAGCCGGCAGCACGCCGAGCAGCGGCACACCCGGCACGGGGCCGAGCAGCGTGCCCGTCGGCGAGACCGTCGAGCCCGCACCGAACGCGAAGCCCGGGCCGAGCAGCCACGACGCCGCCCAGATCACCGCGTTCGGCAGCACCGCGAGCTCGGCGACGGTGATCGCGAGGCCGCCGTCGACGCCCGCACCGATCGCCTGCGAGAGACCGATCATGGTCGCGTAATCGGCGGCGATGAGGATCGCGACGAGCACCGCGGCGGCCGCGAGCACCCCGAAGACCGTGCCCGCGCCGATGCGCACGGCCGCCCCGGTCACCGCGCCGACGAACTCGGGCAGCGCGCGCCAGCGCGCGAGCAACGGACCCGCCGAGGCATCCGCCCGCCCGGCCCGCTCGGCACGCAGCGTCTCGGAGACCGAGCCGATCGTCGCGCCGAGCGCCATGACGAACGCGGGAAGCACGACCGCCTGCCAGACCGACGGCGTCGCCGCCGGCGCGGCCGCCGCGACGCCGAGGGCCGCCCCGATCGCCGCGAAGACCGCGGTCGCCGCGAGCACGCCCGTGACCGCGTGCCCGCCGGCGGCCGCCCGGCGGCCGAGCCGCACACCGAACAGCGCGCTCACCAGCGCGAACCCGAGCGCCGCGATCGTGAGGGCGAACGGTTCGCCAGCGCCCGCGATCCCGGTCAGCTCGGCGGTCAGCGGATCGAGCTGCACGACGAGGTCGACGCCGTGCCCGAGGAGCCACACGTCGGCGGTCGCGCGCAGGAAGATCGAGACGTCGAGCGTCAACCCGAAGTGCAGGCCCCAGAGCAGCATGAGCGGTACGAGGACGACACCGAGACCGACGAGGGCCGCGATCGCGGCCTCGAGCGCGGCGAGCAGGGCGACGGCGGTGCGGGACATGGCACCGCGAGCCTAACCCGCCGCGGGCTCCGTTCTCGCCGTCGCCTCCGGCGAGCCGGTCGGCCGGCGCAGCAGCTCGACGAGCAGCAGCGCCAGCAGCGAGAGCAGCACGGTCCAAACGACGAGTCCGACCGTGATGGGACGAGTGAACAGCACGACCGCCGAGGCGACCACCACGATGAGCGCGTACGCGCCGGCCCGCCACCGATCGAGCCAGCTGCCGAACGTGCCCGTCGTGACGCCGTGCGCCGCGGCCGAACGCCGGATCGCGGTGAACCCCGAGTCGGCGAGCCCGCGCGCGGCGCGCGCCGGGCGCCACGGACCCGTGAACCACGCGATGATCGCGATCAGCAGACTCAGCACGAACAGCGCGAGGACCGCACCCCGCATGATCTCGACAAGCTGCTCGTACAGCGCCACGGCGGTGTCCTGCGGCATGATCGACGGGCTCACGGTGCCGACGAAGAACGCATGGCCGATGCCGACGCCCGCCGCGAACAGGATCATCGACAGCGCGAACCCGCCCGCCGTCCAGACGAGCGCGGACGCGCGCCGTTTGGCGATCAGCACACCCGCAACGAGCAGCGCGAGCGACACGATGGGCAGCCAGGTGCCCGCGGCCACCGCGAGCGCGTACATGGTCTTCACGAGCGCAATCGCGTCGTCCTGCACGATGACGATGCTGCGGTCGATCGACGGGATCGCCGACGCGATGCCGATGCCCTGGTCCTCGAGCCGCTCCTTGACGGCGTCGATGACCGGCCCGAGCTGCACCGACAGCGTGTCGTTCGAGACGTCGAGCGCCGCGTTCGGATCCCCCTGCATCGCGGCGACGAACTGGCGGTGGGTGACCCTGAGCGCGGTCCCCCAGACGTCGGCGAATGCGTCGGACGCGACGATGCGGTCGACCGCGCCCGCCACGAGCGACTGCAGGCCCTGCGTCGCGGGCCCCTCGAGCAGGCCGAGCGCGTCCTGCGCGCGCGGCGGCAGGTTCAGCTGCTGCAGCCCGTCGAACAGGTCGCTCGTGAGCGCCTCGAGGTCGACCTGCTCCTCGATCGCGGCCGTCACCTGGTCGGCGACGTAGGCCTGCACGTCCGGGTCCTCGGCGAGCGGCGCGAACGTCGACACGAACCGGTCGGTGTCGACGAGCTCGATGCGCGCCCACGCCGTGAGCAGTGCGATCGGGGCGAGGATCAGCCCGACGACCACGCAGATCACCGCGACGACGGTGCGCCAGCGCTGCCGGCCCTTGCGTGGAGCGGGCGGGGCGGCGCGGCCGTCGTCGGCTGACTGCGCACGCCGCAACGCGACGTTCTCGGCTTCGAGCTGCGCGATCCTCGCCTGAAGTTCCGACTCCGATGCCGTCGACATGGCGCGCCCCCTTCGTCGGGCTCCCTCTGGGATGACCCTAGCGCTGCCACCGCCTCGCGGTCACGCGCGCTCGCGGATCGGGCCCGGCTCAGTGCACGATCGCCTTGAGCGCGATCATCGCGAACCCGAACGCCGCCGTGCCGAGCGCGCCCAGGATGCGCCACGGCCAGCTCGCACCCCGGCGCGTGAAGCCGATGTACCCCAGCACGAACAGCACCAGCACGCTGACCCACAAGGCCGCCCAGATCGCGTTCGTGTCGTCGACGACGCGGGTGGCGCCGAACAGCAGGATGAGCGACGGGATGAGGGCCGACGTCAGCAGGCCCAGCGACCGCTGCAGCGACATCCGGAACGCCTCGCGCAGCCCGGTGACGCGATCCTCCTCGAGCCCGTGGTGCGCGACCGTGCCCGCGTACACGTGCGCGGCCCAGAACACGAAGACCGTGGCGATCACGGTCGTGAAGACCGTCCATGAGCTGTCGCTGTAGCCCCCGGCGACGATGATCATGCCCGCGACGAGCAGCACCCCGTACACGGCCTCCTCGGTCGCGAAGCTCGCATGCACGAGGTGGACGGCGCCATTCGTCTTGCGCTTCGACACGGTTCCCACGCGATCAGGCTAGAACGAATCGAGCCCCGACGGCAGGACCGGTCAGACGCTACTTCCCCCGGCTGGCGTCCGCAGGATTGCTCGTGCAGTGCACCGTCACCTTCACCCTGGCGGAGTAGAAGTGGATCACATTGGTGATCTGGTTCCCCCAGTCGACGCCCCACCCGCGGAGGCGACTGACGCCGTCGAGCGGATCGTCGTCCGTGATGCCGGAGTACCAGAGCGAGAGGGTCACGCCGAACGGCACCTCGACGTCGACGCCCTTGAACACATTGAAGGAGGACTCGTGATCGCCGTCGAGGATGTAGGGGGTTTCCGACGGGCACGTGAACGGAGGAATGAGGACGCTCTCCCCCACCGGCACCTCGCCGTCGACGATGACATATTCGTCAACCCTCGGCGACGCCGCAACATGGCCGGATTCGGATGGTTCGTGGGGCTGCACGCGGGCCGCCGCGGAAGCCGGCGAGACCGCCCCGAGCGTCGCGCAGACGCAGACGGCGGCAGCGGCGACGCACGCGGCGAACGATCGAATTTCCGCCTTCATAGTTCTAATATACAGTAGCGAATTTTCGCGTGCACCCGGTCGGCAACGCGCGAGCCCCGACGGCACTGCCGTCGGGGCTCGCGTGTCAGCGGTGAGCGGATGCTTCGCTACAGCGCCGCGTAGACCTCACGCAGCAGACGCGCGGTCTCGGACGGCGTCTTGCCGACCTTGACGCCGGCGGCCTCGAGGGCCTCCTTCTTCGCCTGCGCGGTGCCGGCCGAGCCGGACACGATCGCGCCCGCGTGGCCCATGGTCTTGCCCTCGGGCGCGGTGAAGCCCGCGACGTAGCCGACGACCGGCTTCGTCACGTTCGCCTTGATGAAGTCGGCCGCGCGCTCCTCGGCGTCGCCGCCGATCTCGCCGATCATGACGATCGCCTTGGTCTCGGGGTCGGCCTCGAACGCGGCCAGCGCGTCGATGTGCGTGGTGCCGATGATCGGGTCGCCGCCGATGCCGATCGCGGTCGAGAAGCCGAGGTCGCGGAGCTCGTACATCATCTGGTAGGTCAGCGTGCCCGACTTCGACACGAGGCCGATCGGGCCCTTGCCGGTGATGTTCGCCGGGGTGATGCCCACGAGCGACTCACCGGGGCTGATGATGCCCGGGCAGTTCGGGCCGATGATGCGGGTCTTGCCGCCCTGCTCCTTGGCGTACGCCCAGAACTCGGCCGAGTCTTGCACGGGCACGCCCTCGGTGATGATGACGAGCAGCGGGATCTCGGCGTCGATGGCCTCGATCACCGCGTCCTTCGTGAAGGCGGGCGGGACGAAGGCGATCGAGACATCCGCCCCCGTCGCCTCGATCGCCTCGGCGACCGAGCCGAAGACGGGAAGCTCGACGTCGGCGCCGTCCTTGCTCTTGTGCAGCACCGTCGTGCCCGCCTTGCGGGCGTTGACGCCGCCGACGACCTGGGTGCCCGCCGCGAGCATGCGCGCGGTGTGCTTCGAGCCCTCGCCGCCGGTGATGCCCTGGACGATGACCTTGGAGTCCTGGTTCAGAAAGATGGTCACTGGAGTTCAGTCCTTGTCTTCGGCGCTTACGCGTTCGCGAGCTCGGCGGCCTTGTCGGCGCCCTGGTCCATGTTCTCGGCGAGGGTGACGAGCGGGTGCGCGGCCTCCTCGAGGATGCGGCGGCCCTCGGCCACGTTGTTGCCGTCGAGGCGCACGACGAGCGGCTTGTTCGCCGTCGAGCCGAGCTCGGCGAGCGCGCCGACGATGCCCTTCGCGACCTGGTCGCACGCGGTGATGCCGCCGAAGACGTTCACGAAGACGCTCTTGACCTGCGGGTCGCCGAGGATGATCGAGAGGCCGTTGGCCATGACCTCGGCCGACGCGCCGCCGCCGATGTCGAGGAAGTTCGCCGGCTTCACGCTGCCGTGGTTCTCGCCCGCGTACGCGACGACGTCGAGCGTCGACATGACGAGCCCCGCGCCGTTGCCGATGATGCCGACCTCGCCGTCGAGCTTGACGTAGTTGAGGTCGAGCTCCTTGGCCTTGGCCTCGAGCGGGTCGGTCGCGGCCTTGTCTTCGAGCAGCGCGTGACCCGCGTGCCGGAACTCGGCGTTCTCGTCGAGCGTGACCTTGCCGTCGAGCGCGATGATCTTGCCGTCCTCGTCGAGGATGAGCGGGTTGACCTCGACGAGCGTGGCGTCTTCGGACTTGTAGACGTCGTAGAGCTTCACGAACACGTCGGCGACCTGGTCGACGAGCTCGGCCGGGAAGTTCGCGGCCTGCGCGATCTCGCGCGCCTTGGTCGGCGTGATGCCCGTGCCGGGGTCGACCTCGACGCGCGCGAGCGCCTCGGGCTTCTCGACCGCGAGCTGCTCGATCTCCATGCCGCCCTCGACGCTCGTGAGCGAGAGGTAGGAGCGGTTGGCGCGGTCGAGCAGCACCGAGAAGTAGAACTCCTGCGCGATCTTCGCACCCGCGGCGACCATCACGCGCTTGACGACGTGCCCCTTGATGTCGAGCCCGAGAATGGCCTTCGCGGCCTCCTCGGCCTCGTCGGGCGTCTTGGCGACCTTCACGCCGCCGGCCTTGCCGCGGCCGCCGGTCTTGACCTGGGCCTTGACCACGACGACGCCGCCGAGCTGCTCGGCCGCGGCGCGAACCTCTTCAGGCGTGTCGGCGACGATGCCCGGGAGCACCGGTACGCCGTACTGTTCGAAGAGGTCTCGGGCCTGGTACTCGTAAAGATCCACGCTCTATCGCTTCCAATCGTTCCGCGCGGGTGACGCGCAGGGATGGTGGGTGATGGCCCGGCCTCGATCTCCCGCTCGGTCGATCTCTCGACGTCGAGATATCCGCGCGGGCCGTCTGCCATGGTACTCCCCTTGCGAGGCGCCTCAGAACGCGTGACGGAGGGCTCGCGCCCGGCACCGCCCGTGAGGCCCTGGAGTATACTGACATTATGTCTACGCTCTCCGCGATCGCCGCTGCGTCACTTGCCGTGACCCTCCCGCTCGGACCGGGCGTCCAGAGCGCCGAGCCGGTCGCGGTTCCCTCCGCGCGGGCTGCGGCGAGCGATACCGTCGAGGTCCTCGCCGGTTGGGGGAAGTTCGGCGGATCGGGGATGGAGACGAAGTGGTTCACGGCGTGGACCTGCCCCTGCGATCGGCCCTACCTCTCGGATCGCGAGTTCCACCCGGCCAGCGGCTATGGAATTCCCCGCGGCGTCGAGATACGTGCCTCGGTCGCCCTGCCGACCACGCCGGTGTTCGCCGCCACCGCCGGTGCCACGCTTCACGTGTCCGAGAAGGGGCTGAGCCCGTCGGGCATCCTCTGGGCGACCATCACGAACTTCGACAGTCTTCGCCAGAGCGTGTACATCATCCTGCACTGCACGAAGACGGCGAGCTGACGAGCCGGGCGCAAGCCCCGGTCGCCCCGCGCACCACGCTGCGAGACTGGCGGGCATGACGGATGCCTCGGCCCCGGCCGCTCGCGACGCGCCCGAGGCGCGCGCGTTCGTCGGCATCTCGGGGTGGGTGTACCCGCGCTGGCGGAAGGCGTTCTATCCGAAGGGGCTGCGGCAGGCCGACGAGCTCGCGTACGCGTCGGAACGGCTGACCTCGATCGAGGTCAACGGGTCGTTCTACTCGTTGCAGCGCCCCGCGAGCTGGGAGCGCTGGCGCGACACGGTGCCAGAGGGATTCGTGTTCGCAGTGAAGGGGCCGCGCTTCGTCACCCACATCAAGCGGCTGCGCGACATCGACGCCCCGCTCGCGAACTTCTTCGCGAGCGGGGTGCTCGCGCTCGACGGCACGCTCGGGCCCGTGCTGTGGCAGCTGCCGCCGACGCTCGCGTTCGACGAGGCGCTGCTGGACGCGTTCCTGGCACGGCTGCCGCGCACGCGCGGCGCCGCGGCCGCTCTCGCGGCCGGGCACGACGAGCGCATGGAGGGCCGATTGTGGTTCGCGGTCGACCACGACGACCCGGCGCCCGTGCGGCACGCGGTCGAGGTGCGGCATCCGAGCTTCGAGACCGAGGCGTGGACCGACCTGCTCGCCCGCCACGGCGTTGCCTCGGTCGTCGCCGACACGGCCGGCCGGTACCCGCGCCTGACGGCGACCACGGCCGACTTCGCGTACGCGCGGCTGCACGGCGAGGAGGAGCTGTACGCCTCGGGCTACGACGACGCCTCCCTCGACCGCTGGGCCGACTGGGTGCGCGGCCACCGCGCCTCCGGCCGCGACGCCTACGTGTACTTCGACAACGACGCCAAGGTCCGTGCCCCGTTCGACGCCATGGCCCTCATCGCACGCCTCGACGCCTGACCCGGCCGGCGCAGGCGGGTGTGCCACCAAAACTGTGCGCGCCGCCGAAAGTGGGTGTGCGCGTAAGGGTGGGATCGAGGCCGAGAAGTGGGTTGGAATGCGCCCCTGTCGGGTTTCCAACCCACTTTTCGACTTCCAACGCGAGCCCGCCCCGCCGGAACACGGTCAGGAAGAGGAGGAGGGGGCGCGGCGAGTGAGGCCGCGGGCCGCGAGCACGGCGAGGATCGCGACGGCACATCCGAGCGCGGTCTCGACGACACGATCGACGAGCAGCGTGCCGACGGGCACCGGCTGGCCAAGATGCGCGACCACGAGCGCGAGCGGCGTGATGAACATGAGCGCGACGCCGTAGTGCCGCCCGACGAACACCTCGGCGCCGAACTGCGCAACGGCCACCACGAGGACGAGCACCCACACCGCCGGGTCGGGCAGCAGGATCGACCATGTCACAACCACGCCCGCGACCGTGCCGAACACGCGGTGCCACGCTCGCGACACCGAGTGCGCCGCCCCAGCGGGCGGGATGACCGCGGCGACGCTCACCACGGCCCAGTACGGATGCCCGATGCCGAACGCCAGCGCAATCGCCCCGGTGGCGAGCCCCCCGATGACGTGTTGCGCGATCGCGCGCCACACCGCGGCATCCCGCAGCGCACCCCAGCGGACCGGCGCGGCCGAGCGCAACGGCTTGAACGGCGACACGGATGCCCCGGGGCGGGCCACGGCCCGCCGGAGCAGCCAACCCGACAGGCTCACCGCCCAGGCGAACGCCGCCGCTGCCGCGGCGATGCCGATGCGCAACCAGGCCTCGTCGCCGGGCGTCGGCACGCTCGCGCACACGAGCACGGCGAACACGAAGAACAGCGGGGTGGGCGGCCCGAGCCGCGCGACGTTCACGGTGAGCACGCCGACGACGAGCACGAGCACCAGCGCCGCCGCCGTGAGCGGCACCGCCGCCCCGGGACCGAACGCATCGACCGAGCTCGCGACCGCGACCGCGACGCCGAGCGCGACGCTCGCGACGAGCGCCACGGCCGCGACGGACACCGTACGGACCCGCCCCCGATACGCCTCACCGCGTCCGAAGATCGCGGTCATCCCGCCGAACGCCGCATACGGTGCCAGCTCGACGTGACCGAGGCCCACGAGGATCGCGAGCGGCACGACCGCGGCGACCGCTGCCCGCGCCGCCACCTCGAGATCGAGGGCACGCACGTCGCGCCACCACGGCCGCCTCGATGCTGCCGCTCGCGCCGCGGCGCCGGCTCCTGTATCGCCGTCGGCGCCGCCGTCACCGCCCGCGCCGCCATCACGACCAGCGCCGCCATCACGACCAGCGCCGCCATCACGGCCAGCGCCGCCGTCACGGCCAGCGCCGGCGTCGCGGCCGGCGTCGAAGGCGGCCCCGGGCGATTCGTCGGGCGACCCGGTCACGAGACGCGGCCGAGCGCGACCGCGGCGAACATGAGCGCCGCCACGGTCTCGCCGTCGGTGATCTCGCCGGCCTCGATCATGCGGGTCACCTCGGGCCACGGCACCGCACGCACGTCGCTGATGCCTTCCTCGGCCTGACTCTCGCCGGCGTGGGCCGACGGCGCCAGGCCGGTCGCCAGGTAGATGTGCTCGGGCGCGCGGGCGATGCCGTTGAGCGCATTCATGCGGCCGATCTTCCGCCACTCGGCGGCCTCGTACCCGGTCTCCTCGAGCAGCTCGCGACGGGCCGCCACGAGCGGGTCCTCGCCGTCGGTGCTGCCGGCCGGAACCTCCACCGAACGGCCGACGGTGTGCCGGTCGATGGTCACCAGCAGCACCTCGTCGGCCTCGGTCACGGCCACCACGAACACCGCGGTGTGCTGCATCTCGACGACGCCGTAGATGCCGGTGCCGCCGTCGGGTTTCACGATCTGGTCTTCGAGGACCCGGATCCAGCGGTTCTCGTACGCGGTGCGGGTGGCGCGGATCGGCCAGGTCACAGTTTCTCGATCGGCGCGATCTTGATGAGCAGCTTCTTCGGTCCGGCCTGCTCGAAGTTCACGTGCGCGATGCGCTTCGCGCCCTCGCCCGTGACCTGGTTGACCCGGCCCTCGCCGAAGTCGGTGTGCCGGATGCGGTCGCCGGGCTCGAGCGTCAGGTCGCCGTTGTCGCGCACCTTGCCGGTGACCCGGTTCGGAGCGACCCGATTCGCCCACTCGGTCTTCGCGTCGGCGTCCTTCGTCACGCTGAACCGCTCGAGGTCGCGACTGCGGGTGCCCCACGCGCCGCCCGAGCCGGGCGCGCCGCCGCGCCTCGCGTTCAGCGCGCGCGGCTGCGTTCCGCCGCGGCTGGTCGCCATGCCCGGCGACTGCTTCCAGTCGACGAGGTCTTCGGGGATCTCCTGCAGGTACCGGCTGGGCATCGCGACCGCGACCTCGCCGAACTGGGCGCGGCTCATGGCGAGCGAGATGAACAGCCGCTGCCTGGCCCGCGTGATGCCCACGTAGAACAGTCGCCGCTCCTCGGCCGGGCCGCCCGGTTCGGAGGCCGACATCTGGTGCGGCAGCAGGCCCTCCTCGAGGCCGGTGAGGAACACCGCGTGATACTCGAGACCTTTCGCGGTGTGCAGGGTCATGAGCGAGACGGTGCCCGATGCGTCGTCGAGCTCGTCGGCCGCGGCCACGAGCGATACCTGGGTGAGGAAGTCGACGAGCGTCGCCTGCGGGTTCTCGCGATCGAAGTCGCGCGTCTGCGCCACGAGCTCCTCGACGTTCTCGGCCCGCGTCTCGTCCTGCGGGTCACGGCTCGTGCGGAGGGTCTCGAGGAGCCCCGACTGCTCGACGAGGAACACGAGCACGTCGGAGACCTTCGCCGCACCCTCGTTCGTGCCGGCCGCGATCGCCTCCTGCGTCGGCACGAGCATGGCCGCGGCCTGGTCGAGGAGGTCGGCCAGCGCGGTGATCGCCTTCGTCACCTTCGGCCCGAGGCCGAGCTCGCCCGCCGAGCGCATGGCCTGCCGGAACGTCAGCTCGTTCTGCTCGGCGAACTGCGCGATGGCCGTCTCGGTCGCGGGCCCGATGCCGCGCTTCGGCGTGTTCAGGATGCGGCGGAGCGCGAGCTCGTCGAGCGGGTTCGCGACCGCGATGAGGTACGCCATCGCGTCCTTGATCTCGGCACGCTCGTAGAACTTCGTACCGCCGACGACCCGGTACGGCACCGCCGAACGCACGAAGATCTCTTCCAGCGCACGGGTCTGCGCGTTGGTGCGGTAGAACACCGCGATGTCGCGGTAGGCCACGCCCGCGCGGTGCAGGGCCTCGATCTCGTCGGTGACGAACTGCGCCTCGTCGTGCGCCGAGTACCCCGTGTAGCCGACGATCTTCTCGCCGTCGCCGTCGGCCGTCCAGAGCTTCTTGTCTTTGCGGTCGAAGTTGTTCGAGATGACCGCGTTGGCCGCGGACAGGATGTTCTGCGTCGACCGGTAGTTCTGCTCGAGCAGCACGACCTTCGCGCCCGGGAAGTCGCGTTCGAACTCGGAGATGTTGCGGATGTCGGCGCCGCGGAACGCGTAGATCGACTGATCCGAGTCGCCGACGACCGTGAGCGAGGCGCCGGGGATCTCGCCGGCCTGGTCGACGAGTCCGCGCACGAGCACGCCGTGCGCGTCGAGCTCGTCGACGAGCGCTTTCGCGACGGGCCGCGTGAGCTCTCGGATGAGCGAGTACTGCGCGTGGTTCGTGTCCTGGTACTCGTCGACGAGGATGTGCCGGAACCGCCGCTGATACAGCGCCGCGACCTTCGGGAACGCACGGAACAGGTACACGGTCTCGGCGATCAGGTCGTCGAAGTCGAGCGCGCTCGCGTCGCGCAGCCGACGCGTGTACTGCCGGAAGATCTCGAGGAACATGACCTCTTGCGGGTCGTTCATGTTCGCGTTGCGCGCGTAGCTCTCGACATCGGCGAGCTCGTTCTTGAGCTTCGAGATCTTCGCCTGCGCGCTCGCGGGCGTGAAGCCCATGGTGTCGGCGTCGAGCTCTTTGATGATGCGCTTGAGCACCGTACGGGTGTCGGCCGAGTCGTAGATCGTGAACGTCGACGACAGCCCGATGGCCTCGGCCTCACGGCGGAGGATGCGCACGCACGCCGAGTGGAACGTCGAGATCCACATGCCGGACGCGCCCTCGCCGAGCAGCGCCTCGACGCGTTCGCGCATCTCGGCCGCGGCCTTGTTCGTGAACGTGATGGCGAGGATCTGGCTCGGCCATGCCTCGCGGCTCTGGATGAGGCCGGCGATGCGGTGCGTGAGCACGCGGGTCTTGCCCGAGCCCGCGCCCGCCACGATGAGCAGCGCCTGGCCGCGGTACTCGACCGCCTCGCGCTGCTGCGGGTTCAGGCCCGCCGTCAGCGGGTCGTCGGAACGGTCGGCGTCGGGGGCGAGGACGGCGGGCGCCTCGCGCCAGCCAGCTGGATCGTCGGGGTCGAGAATCAGGGTCATGTCGCCGTCAAGTGTAGGCGGCACCCCTGACAGCGACCCCGAGGTCGGGATGGTCGAGGAAGAGCCCGTCGACGCCCGTCCCGATGATCTGCCGGAACTCCCCCGGCCAGTCACCGATGCCCGCGCGCGCCGCGCCGCGCCGCCGGCCCGGCGCGAGGAACCGGTTCTCGGGCCGGAGCGTCCACGTGTACACCTCGAGCCCCGCCGAATGCGCGGCGTCCACGAGCTCGGCACCGGTGAGCGGACGGCCGGGCACGGCCTCGGTGCGCGGCTCGGCGAGCAGCCGCGCCTTCCCGACGCTCACGCCGTCGAACCGCCCCGCGAGCGCCAGCAGCCCCGCCTCGGTCGCGAAGTGGTCGTAGCGCAGCGCCGCACGCCCGCCGGCGCTGGTCAGGTCCCAGGGCGCCCCGGCGTCCTCGAGCAGGAACACCCGCCGCCCGTGCAGGCCGCGCTCGGCGAGCCGGTCGAGGAGCGTCGGCTCGAACGACTCCATGATCAGGCGCTCGTCGCCCGACCCCCAGCCCGCGGCCTCGAGCTCGGCGGCGAACAGGTCGTCGAGCGGCAGGCCGAGGCCCGCGAAGTGCGTCGCATGCTTGAACTCGGCGACGAGCCGGAGCATCCGGTCGTGCTCGCTCGCGGCGCGATCGACGATCTCGAACAGGTCGCGCAACCGGATGATCGGGAAGCGTCCGTCGAAGCTGGCCGACAGCGGACGCAGCGCACCGAGACGCTCCGTGGCCCTGAGCGTCGCGAGCTCCGCCCACGTGAAGTCCTCGGTGAACCAGCCGGTGAGCACCCGCCCGTCGACCTCACGCGTGGTCCGCCGGCCGGCGAACTCGGGGCGGCCCGAGACATCCGTCGTGCCACTGATCTCGTTCTCGTGCCGCAGCACGAGGACGCCGTCGCGCGTCGCGACGAGGTCGGGCTCGACCGCGTCCGCGCCGAGCGCGAATGCGAGCTCGTACGACGCGGACGTATGCTCCGGCCGGTATCCGGGCGCGCCGCGGTGCCCGATGACGAGCGGATGCTCCGCGGAATCGCCCAGCATGTGGCCAGCGTAGCGACGCCTACCGCGCCCGCGACCGGGAACAGCGCGCGAACTCTCGGCGTTATCACGGCATATCACGGTAGGTTGGACTGAGGCGGACGGGATCGTCCGCTCGATTCCCCTCCACCCGACACCCACAGCCGAAAGCAGAGGAACCACAGCAATGGCTCTCGACAACCCCGCCTTCTCACGCAACGAGGCGTTCTCCAAGCAAGGGGCGGTGGCTGCAGCACAGAACGTGTCCGCCTCCGATCTCCAGGAGATCTACGACCGGCCTGCGACGCTGAACGACCGCGAGGTCATGACCGTCGAGGACACGATCGCCAAGTCCGGGCTCTCCTTCGGCATCCTGCTCGTCGGTGCGGCCATCGGCTGGTTCACGGCGGCTGCGATGCCGTGGCTCTGGATCGGCGCCGCGATCGTCGGGCTCGTGCTCGGCCTCGTCAACAGCTTCAAGCGCGAGCCCTCGCCCGCGCTCATCCTCACCTACGCGGCCGTGCAGGGCGTCTTCGTCGGCGCGATCTCGGTGTTCTTCGAGACCATCGTGCCCGGCGTCGTCGGTCAGGCCGTGCTCGCGACGCTCGTCGTGGTCGGCGTGACGCTCGCGCTCTTCGCGTCGGGCAAGATCCGCGCCTCGGCCAAGGCCACGAAGATCTTCCTCATCGCGATGATCGGCTACGCCGTGTTCTCGCTCGTGAACTTCGGGCTCATGATCTTCGGCGGCACCGACAGCGCGTTCGGCCTCCGCAGCGAGCCGAGCTTCCTGTTCGGCATCCCGTGGGGTGTGATCATCGGCGTGTTCGTCGTGATCCTCGCCGCGTACTCGCTCGTGCTCGACTTCGACTTCGTCCAGCAGGGCGTGCGCAACCGCGCGCCCCGCAAGTACGGTTGGACCGCCGCGTTCGGCATCATGGTCACGGTCATCTGGCTCTACATCGAGATCCTGCGCATGCTCGCGATCGTGCAATCCGGCGACTGACGGATGCTCCAGAGCTGACGCACCTCCAGAACGGGCCGCCCTTCGGGGCGGCCCGTTCTGCGTTTCCCGGGCGCAGCTTTCCGTCGCGCGGGGTCGCACTGCGCACTCGCGGTTCCTTGCTCAGGAAGCTCGCGCCAACGCGCCGGCTCCCCAGGGCTCAGCTGCGGCATGTCGGGCGTAGGTTCCTGAGCAAGGAATTCGCGCCCTGACGTCGGGGCGCCTCGGAACTCGCGATCGGGCCTCAGCCTGGGCCGACGGCGGCCTTCGCGAGCAGCACCGCGCGCTCGCGCGCGTTCTGAGTGAGCTCCACCGCGCGCGCGAACTCGGCCCGGGCCTCGCCGTCGCGCCCGAGCCGCGCGAGCAGCTCGCCACGCACGCTCGGCACGAGGTGGGACATCCGGAGCCGCGGGTCATCGGCGAGCGCGTCGACGAGCGCCAGCCCCGCCGCGGGCCCCGACGCCATCGAGACCGCGACCGCCCGGTTCAGGTCGACGATCGGTGAGCTCGTCAGTTCGGCGAGCGCGTCGTACACCGCGACGATGGCGGCCCAATCGGTCTCCTCGACCGTGGGCGCGATGTCGTGCTGCTCGGCGATCGCGGCCTGCAACGCGTACGCGCCGCGCGGCGCCGCGGCCGGCACGCCGGGCACGGCGCCTCCTGCGGCGTCGGCGCTGCTCGATCGCGCGCGCGCCAGTTCGTCGGCGCGCGCGAGCGCGGCCCGGCCGCGCGTGATCGCCGAGCGGTCCCAGCGACGGCGGTCCTGATCGGCGAGCAGGATCGGTGCGCCGTCGCGGTCCAGGCGTGCGGGGAACCGCGCCGAGGTGAGCTCCATGAGCCCGATGAGCCCGTGCACCTCGGGTTCGCGCGGCACGAGGCCCGCGAGCACGCGCGCGAGGCGCAACGCCTCCACGCTGAGCTCGGGCCGCATCCAGTCGGCGCCCGAGCTCGCGGCGTAGCCCTCGTTGAAGATCAGGTACAGCACGCCGAGCACCCCCGCGAGGCGCGCGGCGAACTCGTCCCGCCCGGGTGTCTCGAACGCCACGTCGGCCTCGGCGAGGGCCTTCTTCGCGCGCACAATACGCTGTTGCACGGTCGTCGTGGGCTTGAGCAGCGCGCGGGCGATCTCGTCCGTGGTGAGGCCGCCGACCACACGCAAGGTGAGCGCCACCTGGGCCTCGCGCGACAGCACGGGATGGCACGCGATGAACACGAGCCTCAGCACGTCGTCGTCGATCGCGTCGGGGTCCCAGGGCGTCGCCTCCGCCGCGACCCGCTGCTCGGCCTCGAGGTCGTGGGCGATCGCGGCGATGCGCTCGTCGTAGCGCTCGCGGCGCCGCCAGCCGTCGATCGCCTTGCGCTTGGCGACCGCGGTGAGCCAGGCGCCGGGGTTCGCGGGCACGCCCTGCTCGGGCCACTGCGCGAGCGCGTCGGCCAGCGCCTCCTGTGCGAGGTCCTCGGCGAGCCCGAAGTCCCCGACCGTGCGCGTGAGCGTCGCGACGATGCGCGCGGACTCGATGCGCCACACGGCGACGACGGCGCGCCGCGCGGACTCGTCGTCCGCGCGGCGCGTGGCCGAGGCATCCGTCATCTGGGAACTGATCCGCCGATCAGGCCGAGCCTGCGATCAGGCCGGGCCGCGATCAGGACCGGGCCGCCCGCTCCTCCTGCTCTTTGCGCCAGCCCTCTTCCTTCTGCACCCACTCGTTGTCCTGGGGGAAGTCCTCGGGGCCGGTGATGCGGCGCACCTCGAGCTTCGCGCCCGGGCCGAGCGGGGCACGCTTGGCCCACTCCGCCGCTTCCTCCTTCGACGCGACCTCGAGGATCCAGAACCCGTTGAACAGCTCCTTGGTCTCGCCGTAGGGGCCGTCGGTCACGAGCGGCGTCTCGCTGTCGAAGTCGACCACGAAACCCTCGCTCGCGTCGCTGAGCCCCTCGCCCGCGAGCAGGACGCCCGCCTTCATCATCGCCTCGTTGTACCGGCCCATCGCCGCGATGACCTCGTTGAAGTCGAGCTCCTCGTAGGCCGCGACGGCTTCGTCGTTCGAACGCATGATCAGCATGTACTTGCTCACGGTGATTCTCCTTGATGGTGGGGGCCGCTTCTCGACCCTCTCATTCAGGACGTCGAACGGGAAGCCTCGGGATCGACACGTCGCCCGAACTTTCTCAGGAATTTTTCCGGCACCCGTCGACGGGTGCTCAGCGGGCGGGCGCCGACTCCCATCCGTGCCGGGCGCGACCGCCGCCCGCGACGAGCGAGACGCCCGTGAGCAGGAGATCGCGCAGGGGTTGCGCGCGATCGGCCGTCGCGACGCGCATCACCCGCGACGACATGACGGCGAGCCGGCGGGTTCGCCGGCGGCGCTCACGGTCGTACGCCGCGAGCGCGCCCTCGGTCGGCCCGGCCGAGAGCAGGCGGGCGAGCGTCACGGCGTCGACGAGCGCCTCGCACCCGCCGCGTCCGAGGTTCGGCGTCATGGCGTGTGCGGCATCGCCGATGAGCACGTTCCGGTCACGCACGTAGCTCGGCAGCGCGGGCGACACCCAGATCCGCTGGGCGAGCGTCGTGGCCGGCGTCGCGGCGTCGAGCGTGCGGCGGAGGGCGGTCGCCGTCCGCCCGGCCGCGCCGAGGTGCGCCCGCGCCTCGTCGAGTGCCGCGGCCACGTCGACGTCGCGCGGGCCGAGCGATGACCGGAACGACATGTACCAGTTCGTGCCCGAGCGGTGCGGGCCGACGCCCACCAGCTGCCCCCTCCCCCAGTACTCCCCCTGATCGGCAGGATCGGTGGGCTCGGTGAGGACTCCGCGCACGGCCAGGAACGGGGTCGCGACGGCCTGCGCCTGCTGGGGCCAGACGAGGCGCCGCACGGCGCTGTGCACGCCGTCGGCGCCGACGACGAGGCCACCGCCCGGGCCGCCTCGGCCGCCTCGGCCGCCTCGGCCATCCCGGCCATCCCGGCCGTCTCGGCCGTCTCGACTGCCGGCCTCGGCCTCGCCGAACCGGGCGCGGACCCGGCGCACGCCGGCGGGCACGGCGGCCTCGAGCGCCCCGAGCAGGTCCCGACGGCCGATGAGCGGCGACTCGGGCACCTCGGATGCGACGAACGGGCGCCCGTCGATCCGGCGGATGGGGAACCGAGTGATGTGCGGGCTCGCGGCGGCGAGCCCGTCGAGGATGCCGAGCTCGGTGAGCGCACGCTGGGCCTCCGGCCACATCGCGAGACTGGTCGCGACCTCGGGAAGCTCGGCCCTGGGTTCGACGATCGTCACGTCGAAGCGCGCCGGGTCGAGGGCTGCGGCGAGCGCGAGGCCCGCGATGCCTCCGCCCGCGATGGTCACGGTGCGTCGTTGGTCCATGCCCGTAGGCTACTACTTTTGTAGTGGCACGTCACGACAAATGTAGTGCCAGCCGTCCCGAAGTGGCTACACTCGCGGAATGCAGGATCGACGCGCCCAGGTCGCCGACGCCGCCCTCGAGCTCGTGGCCGAACACGGCCTCAAAGGACTCACCCACCGCGCGGTCGACCAGCGTGCGGGCGTGCCGCTCGGCACGACCTCGAACTACCACCGCACGCGGGACGCCCTCGTCGACGCCGTCATCGCGCGACTCGAGCAGCGCGACCTCGCGGTCTGGGACGCCGACCGGGACATGCCACCCCCGGCAGACGCCGACGAGCTCGCCGATCTGCTCACGAGGTACCTCGGCGTGTTCGCCGGCCCGCAGGCCTGGCTCACCCGCGCGCGCTTCGCCGTCTCGATCGCCGAGCCCGAGGCGATCGCGGCCGGACACCGCCGGTTCATGGCGCTGGCCGAGCAGATGCTCGCGCACGCGGAGATCGCCGATCCCGCCGAGCGCGCCCGCTGGCTCGCCGACTACTGCGACGGGATGCTCTTCCACCAGGTCACCGCGCGGCGCAACGAGCCGCTCGACCTCGCCCCGCACCGCCGCGCCATCCGCGCCCTGCTCGCCTGACGGCGACCCGCCGCGCGGGTCTCACGCAACTGCGCCAGGTCCGACCAACAGCGCCCGCCACGACCGTCCGACCCGGCGCGAAACGTCACACGTGGCGCGACAGACGGAACGTGACCGCCGTCACTCCCACTCGATGGTGCCCGGCGGCTTCGACGTCACGTCGAGCACGACCCGGTTCACCTCGGGCACCTCGTTCGTGATGCGGTTCGAGATGCGCGCGAGCACATCGTACGGCAGGCGGGTCCAGTCCGCGGTCATGGCGTCTTCAGAGGACACCGGGCGCAGCACGATCGGGTGGCCGTAGGTACGGCCGTCGCCCTGCACGCCTACCGAGCGCACATCGGCGAGCAGCACGACCGGGCACTGCCAGATCTCCTGGTCGAGGCCCGCGGCGGTCAGCTCCTCGCGCGCGATCGCGTCGGCCTCGCGGAGCAGAGCGAGACGATCACGGGTGACCTCGCCCACGATGCGGATGCCGAGGCCTGGCCCCGGAAACGGCTGCCGGCCGACGATCCCCTCGGGCAGGCCGAGCTCGCGGCCGATCGCGCGCACCTCGTCTTTGAACAGCGTGCGCAGCGGCTCGACGAGCTCGAACTGCAGGTCTTCGGGGAGCCCGCCGACATTGTGGTGGCTCTTGATGTTCGCGGTGCCCGTGCCGCCGCCCGATTCGACGACGTCGGGGTACAGGGTGCCCTGCACGAGGAACTTCACCTTCTCGCCCGACGCGGCCGCCTCGGCGATGAGGTCGCGCTCGGCCTGCTCGAACGCCCTGATGAACTCGCGCCCGATGATCTTGCGCTTCTGCTCGGGGTCGCTGACGCCCTCGAGCGCCGCCAGGAAGGTGTCGGCCGCGTGCACGGTCACCAGGTTGACGCCGGTCGCGGCGACATAGTCCTGCTCGACCTGCTCGCGCTCGCCCTTGCGCAGCAGACCGTGGTCGACGAAGACCGCGGTGAGCTGGTCGCCGACGGCCTCGTGGACGAGCGCGGTGGACACCGCGGAGTCCACACCGCCCGAGAGCGCCGAGATGACCCGCGCGGACCCGACCTGCTCGCGGATCCGGGCGACCTGCTCGGCGATGACGTTGCCCGCGTTCCAGTCGGCGGGGATGCCGGCCGCCCGGTGCAGGAAGTTCTCGATGACGGCCTGCCCGAACGGCGAGTGCTTGACCTCGGGGTGCCACTGCACGCCGTAGAAGCCGAGCTCATCGTTCGCGAACGCCGCGACCGGCGTCGAGGCGCTCGACGCGAGCACCTCGAACCCCTCGGGTGCGCGAGCGACCGAGTCGCCGTGGCTCATCCAGACGGTCTGTGCCGACGGCTGGCCGCCGACGAGCGAGTTGTCGTCGTCCGTGCGCACGGTCACGTCGGTCGCGCCGTACTCGCGCTGCCCGGTGTGCGCGACCTCGCCGCCGAGCTGCTGCGCCATGACCTGGAACCCGTAGCAGATGCCGAGCGTCGGCACCCCGAGCTCGAGGATGCCGGGATCGAGCGCGGGCGCGCCCTCCTCGTAGACCGACGACGGCCCGCCCGACAGCACGATGCCGACCGGGTTGAGCGCGCGCACCTCTTCGGCGGTCACGGTGTGCGGCACGATCTCGGAGTACACGGATGCCTCGCGCACGCGCCGCGCGATGAGCTGCGCGTACTGGGCTCCGAAGTCGACGACGAGGACGGGACGCTGCTCGGTCTCGTGGCTCACTGGGCGGCCTCCATGGGCTCGGGCTCTTCTGGCGTGGCTGGCGTGGTCGCGGCCTCGGCGCTGCGCCGCGCGAGGTAGGCGTTCACCTCACGGCCGATGCGGGCCTCGAGGAAGAAGGAGAGGAAGGGGATGACGCCGCCGAGGGCGAGCACGATGAGCCGGATGAACGGCCAGCGCATCAGGCTCCAGATCCGGAAGTTGCTGATCAGGTAGACGACGTAGAACCAGCCGTGCGCGATGAGGATGCCCGTCGAGAGGTTCACGCCGTCGCCGGTCGACTCGAGGCCGTGCGCGGTCTCGATGACGGGCTGGAACGACAGGAAGCCGCCGGACCCGAACCCGTAGAGCTCGAAGTGCCAGACGTACTTCAGCAGCATCTCGGCGCAGAGCAGCAGCAGCATCACGCCGGTGATGACCGAGGCGACCTGGTAGAACCGCAGCGCCCCGCGAATGCGCGGCAGATCGGCGAGTTTGGGCTCGAGGGGCATGGGTCCAGTCTACGTGCCGGTCGGTGCGGTGAGTTCCTGCTCGGCGGCCTCGGCCGCCTCCTCGCGTTCGCGTTCGACCGCGTCGCGCACGAGCCGGTACCAGAGATACACCGCGAACCCGGCGAACAGCGCCCACTCGACGGCGTAGAAGATGTTGAGCCAGTTGACCTCGACGGCCTGCTCGGGCGGCGGCGACGAGATCGCGACGAGCCCGTCCACCGGGTCGGCGGCCGTCACGTAGCCGAAGTACACGGGCTGGTCGTCGTAGTCGGCCCACAGGTTGATGAGCTGCGCGACCGCGACGGTCTGCATGGTGTGCGGGTCGGCGTCGTCCTCGGGGAGCATGGGCGCCTCGCTCGGCAGGAACCGTCCGGTGATCGTGACCTCATCGGGCCCGGTCAGCGCGTCGAACCGGTCGAGCACCGCCTGCGCGTCGTCGCGTTCGGCCGCCCAGCCGATCGCGACGGGCAGGCCCCCGGCCGGGCCATCCGTCACCTCGAGGTGCGCGACCACCCAGGTTCCCGCCTCGCCGTCGTTGAGCCGGCCGTCGACCAGCACCGTGTCGCCTGCGACGTACCGACCGGTGACCTCGACCATCTGCCCCGTCGCCAGCTGCGACGTGGGCGTGTCGGGGTCGACCAGCCCGGCGAACGGCCGGACGTCTTCGGTGGGGGCGATCTCGACGGAGGCCTGCTCGACGGCACGCTCGATCTGCCACTGGCCGAGCGCCGCGAATGCCGCGGCGACGCCGAGCGCGAGGAGGAGCGCGAGCACCCAGCGCGGGCGCAGCATCATGCGGAGCATCGGCGACCAGTCTAGTCGGGCCGGCCGCCGGCGACCTGCGCGGTCGCCTGGCTGGGGGCGGCGGGCTCGGGCTGGGCTCCTGCGTCGGGCCGGGCGGATGCCTCGGTGTGCTCGGATGCGTCGCCGGGCGCCGTCGGCTCGCCGAACGCGGACGCCTCACCCGAGGGCGCCGCCGCGGCCGCGACCGCGGGCTCGCCACGCGTCCACCGCTGCACCAGCCGGATCGTGGGCCGCTCGACCATCACGAGCAGGATCGAGCCGAACGCGAAGGCGAGCACGAGCGTCAGCACCAGGCTCACCCAGGCGGTGCTGTTGCCGAAGCCCGCGATGAGCACCTGCTGGATGAGGAACCCGGTGAGGAACACCCCGAACGCGGGGTTGCCCCATCGCCCGGCCGACCGGATCACGGGGAACGACGACCGGCCGATGCCGACCGCCGCCACGGGCAGCAGCACCCAGCTCGCCAGGTGGATGGGTTCGGGCGAGAAGACCGTGATCGCCGTGTAGGCGACGAGCGCCGGGACGCCGACCCACGCGCCGGGGCTGCGCGGCAGCTCGCGGAGCGCGGCCCCGACGAAGAAGCACGGCAGGATGTCGCACACCGGTTGCATGGCGTTGCCCCAGACGATGACGTCGTGCGTCTCGGGCAGGAGCGACGCGACCGCCACGGCCGCGGCGAGCACGAGCCACGTGAGCGCGCGCGGCGTGCCCCGCCGCGCGAGCCCGACGAGGGGCACCGTGAGGTAGGCGAGGACCTGAGCCGGGATCGACCAGAGCACGCCGTTGACGGCCGCGCTCCACGAGTTCTGCCAGAAGACGCCCGGGAGACCGTACTGCGGGTTGAGCAGCAGGTTGAGCAGATACTCCCAGGTGCCGACGTCGCGCAGGTAGGCGTCGACGGCGAACTCGGAGGTCAGCGGACCGACCAGGAAGACCGTGACCAGGACGACCGCGATCAGCCCCGGGAAGATGCGCGCGGCGCGCTCGACGAGGTACCGCCCGGCGCCGGGGCGACGACGCCAGCTGCCGGCGACGAGGTAACCGCTGACCGCGAACAGCACGTAGATGCCGATCGGCGGCAGGCCCGAGAGGACCGCGGTCGACGCGTCGGGACCGAGCAGGATCGCCGAGTGCCGTACCGAGACGAGCGTCGCCGCGGCGAGCATGACGAACGTGAAGTTGTTGCGGGGTGCCGAGATGCTCACGAGCTCCGAGGGGGGTTCGGATCAGGGGGTCCGGACAGCCTAATCGCGGCCTCGCGGAATCGACAATCGCCGCCCGCTCCACCCGGCCGTTCACCTCCGCGCCATCGTCCGTTCACTAGGATCGAAGTGCTCCCGCGCCCCCGGGAGTATCGAACCCGACACTGGTTGCCCTCCATGATCCTCATCTCCGGCGCCCTGTTCGTCCTCCTGCTGCGCCCCGCCGTGCTCCCGATCGAGCGAACCGCAGCCCGCGCCTTCATCGCCGTCCTCATCGCCGCCTATCAGCTCATCGTCGCCCTGTTCATCGCGCTCGGCGTGGGCATCGACGTGGGCTGGGCGGAGCTGGCCGGCATCGGGTTCTTCCCCGTCCCCGTCCTCATCTCGACCGGCATCGCCGCGGCCGCGGCCGTCGTCCTGGCCGCGCTCACGCACCTCGTCACCGTCCGCCTGCGCGCGGCGGACGAGCCGATCCGCCTCGCGCCGTCGAAGGTCGCGGCCTCGGTCGTCTCGAGCGTCCTCGTCTTCGCCGGCATCTTCGCCGCCCTCCTCGCCGAGTGGGCGAAGGCCTCGTTCGCCGGCGTCGGCGTCGCCGAGATGCTCTACACGCTCAGCCAGCCCCTCACCGGCTCGGACCCCGACCGGATCGAGGACTTCCTCCGCGGCCCGCTGCTGACGTCCGTGGTGTGGACGCTCACGGCGCTGCTGGCGTTCTGGGTGCTGGCGATCGCCGTCGCGCGCATCCCCCGCACCCGCCGAGCACCCCGCGCGCTGCGCGCGGCCGCCCCCTGGGCCGCCATGGTCACGGCGGGCGCCGTGACCCTCGGCGCCGGAGTCGACTCGGGCGCGCGCACGATCGGCGCCGACGAGCTCCGCGCCTACTTCTTCGAGACCACGGCGCTCTTCGAGGAGCACTACGTCGACCCGGCGAGCGCGAACGTCGTCTTCCCCGAGGAGAAGCGCAACCTCGTCTACATCTACCTCGAGTCGATGGAGTCGACGTACTGGTCCACGGAACTGGGCGGCGCGGAGCCCGCGAACCTCCTGCCGAACCTGAGCGCGCTCGCCGAGGCGGGAACGAACTTCTCCAACTCCGACGACCTCGGCGGCGCGGTGCAGGTGCCCGGCGTCGGCTTCACGGTCGGCGGCATGATCGCGCAGACCGCGGGCGTCCCGCTCACCGTCACGGGCGAGTACAACGAGAACGAGTACGGCCAGACCTCCCGGTTCATGCCCGGTGCGGTGTCGCTCGGCGACCTGCTCGAGGAGGCGGGGTACCGCCAGACGCTCCTCATCGGCTCGGACGGCGAGTTCGGCGGCCGCTCCCGCTACTTCACGCAGCACGGCGGCTACGAGATCCGCGACTACTTCTATGCGATCGAGCACGGCTGGATCCCGGAGGACTACCACGTCTGGTGGGGGTACGAGGATGCGCGCCTCTTCTCGTTCGCGACCGAGACCCTCACCGAGCTCGCCGCGGGCGACGAGCCGTTCAACTTCACGATGCTCACCGCCGACACCCACTTCCCGTCGGGGTTGATGACCGAGGAGACGCCCGAGCTCTTCCCCCGGCAGTACAGCAACGTCATCCACCACTCGGATGCCATGGTCGGCGACCTGGTCGCCTGGATCCAGGAGCAACCCTGGGCCGAGCACACGACGGTCGTGATCGCGGGCGACCACCTGAGCATGGATCCGGAGTACTTCGCCGAGCTGTCCGAGGAGTACGAGCGCACGACGGTCAACGTGTTCCTGAACAGCGCCGTGGCCCCGGTCTCGACGAAGCGGCGCACGTTCACGACCATGGACCTGTTCCCGTCGACGCTGCGCGCGCTCGGCGCGCAGTTCGACGGCGACCGGCTCGGCCTCGGCACCGACCTCTTCTCCGGGACGCCCACGCTCGCCGAGCAGCTGACCGTCGAGGAGTTCTCCGCCGAGCTCTCCCGGCGTTCGCCGTACTACCAGTCGGAGATCATGCAGGGCTCCGACCAGGTGTCGCAGGTCGCCGGGTAGAAGGCACTGGGCTCAGTCGACCGTCACGATGTCGGGCGCCTCGAGCCGGACACGGTCGGCGGACTCGTCGTCGGGCTGCTGCTGCGAGGCCCGCTCGGCCTCGACCCGCTGCAGGTACCGCTCGACCTCGAGCTGCTCGCGCGCCTCGTCCCAGCCGAGCACGCCGGCCATGAGCTTGGCCGCGACGGGCGCCGCGGAGACGCCGCGGTCCCAGGCCTCGATCGAGATGCGGGTGCGGCGCGCGAGGACGTCGTCGAGGTGCAGGGCGCCCTCGTGCGAGGCCGCGTAGACGACCTCGGCGGCGAGGTAGTCGTCGGCGCCGGGCAACGGCTCCCCCAGCGACGGATCGCTGCGGATGAGGTCGAGCAGCTCATCGGTCATCGTGCCGTACCGGTTCAGCAGGTGCTCGATGCGCACCTTGTGCACGCCGAACGCCCGCGCGATCTTGCCGCGCTTGTTCCACGCGGCCTGGTATCCCTCGGCACCGAGCAGCGGGATGTCCTGCGTGGTCGAGACGGGGGTCTTGCCGTCGAGCGCGTCGGCGGCCGCGTCGATCGCGTCCTTCGCCATGACCCGGTACGTCGTCCACTTGCCGCCGGCGACGACGACCAGCCCGGGCACGGTGTGCGCGACGATGTGCTCGCGCGAGAGCTTCGAGGTCTGCTCGCTCTCACCAGCGAGCAGCGGGCGCAGGCCCGCGAAGACGCCCTCGACGTCCTCCCGCGTGAGCGGCACCCGCAGCACGGCGTTCACGTGCTCGAGCAGGTAGTCGATGTCGGCCGCGGTCGCGGCCGGGTGCGCCTTGTCGAGGTGCCAGTCGGTGTCGGTCGTGCCGATGATCCAGTGCCGGCCCCACGGGATGATGAACAGCACGCTCTTCTCGGTGCGGAAGATCATGCCCATCGCGGACTGGATGCGATCGCGCGGCACGACGAGGTGGATGCCCTTCGAGGCGCGCACGTGGAACGTGCCGCGCTCGCCGACCATGCGCTGCGTGTCGTCGGTCCAGACCCCGGTCGCGTTGACGACCTGCTTGGCGCGGACCTCGAAGCGCTCGCCCGTCTGCAGGTCGTGCGCTTTGACGCCGACGACGCGTTCGCCGACCTTGACGAAGCCCTCGACCTTGACCCGGCTCGCGACGTGCGCGCCGTAGAACGACGCCGTGCGGGCGAGGCTCGCGACGTACCGGGCGTCGTCGACCTGCGCGTCGTAGTAGGTGGCGCCGCCGATCAGCGCGCTGGGCGAGAGCGACGGGATGGCCCGCATGACCTGGGTCTTGGACAGGTGCCGGTGGTGCGGCACGCCCGGCGGGCGGCCTCCGGTGTAGCTGAAGATGTCGTAGAGCAGCATGCCCGCGCCGATGTACAGCCGTTCGAACACGCGCTTCTGCAGCGGGTACAGGAACCGGACGGGCTTCACGAGGTGCGGCGCGATGCGCTGCAACAGCAGGCCGCGCTCGATGAGCGCCTCGCGGACGAGCCGGAAGTCGAGCTGTTCGAGGTAGCGGATGCCGCCGTGCACGAGCTTGGAGGAGCGGCTCGAGGTGCCCGATGCCCAGTCGCGGGCTTCGAGCAGACCGGTCGAGAGCCCGCGGGTGACCGCGTCGAGCGCCGCGCCCGTGCCGACGATGCCGCCACCAACGACGAGGATGTCGAGCTCTTTCTCCTTGAGCCGCGCGATCGCGGCCTCACGCTCCTCGGGTCCGAGCTTGGTCGAACGTGTCACCGACTTCTTTTCGGCCATGTCGCTCCCCGCTTCCGAACGACGCAACGGCTGCGCCGCTCTCCTCTCACGCTACCCGAGCGTGTCGGAGGAGGGAACGGGTTGCCGATCCCACCGTCGGTCGAGTAGCGAGCGCCAGCGAGCGTATCGAGACCCCGCACGCCGACCTCGAAGCCGGATCGCCAGGTCTCGATACGCTTCGCTACTCGGCCGACGCCGCTCATGCCCCCTGGTAGGGCGCGACGACGACCTCGACGCGCTGGAACTCCTTGAGGTCGGAGTAGCCCGTCGTCGCCATCGACTTGCGCAGCGCGCCCACGAGGTTCGCGGTGCCGTCGGGGTTCAATGACGGGCCGTACAGGATCTCCTCGAGCGGAGCGACCTGGCCCACGCGGACGCGCTGACCACGCGGCAGTTTCGCGTGGTGCGCCTCGGCGCCCCAGTGCCAGCCGCCGCCCGGGGCATCCGTCGCGCGCGCGAGCGCCGCACCCAGCATGACCGCGTCGGCGCCGCACGCGATCGCCTTGACGATGTCGCCCGACGCGCCGACGCCGCCGTCGGCGATGACGTGCACGTAGCGGCCGCCCGACTCGTCGAGGTAGTCGCGGCGTGCGCCCGCGACATCCGCCACCGCGGTGGCCATCGGCGCGTGGATGCCGAGCGACGTGCGCGTCGTCGAGGCGGCGCCGCCGCCGAAGCCGACGAGCACGCCGGCCGCGCCCGTGCGCATGAGGTGCAGCGCCGCGGTGTACGTCGCGGCGCCGCCGACGATGACCGGCACGTCGAGCTCGTAGATGAACTTCTTGAGGTTCAGCGGCTCGACGTTCTTCGACACGTGCTCGGCCGAGACCGTCGTGCCGCGGATCACGAACAGGTCGACGCCCGCCGCGACGACCGTCTCATACAGCTCTTGCGTGCGCTGCGGCGAGAGCGCGCCCGCGACGGTCACGCCCGCCGCGCGGATCTCGGCGAGACGCTGCGTGACGAGGTCGGGCTTGATGGGCTCGGCGTACAGCTCCTGCATACGCGCGGTCGCACGGTCGGCCGGCAGGTTGCGGACCTCGGCGAGCGCGGGCTCGGGGTCTTCGTACCTCGTCCAGAGACCTTCGAGGTCGAGCACGCCGAGGCCGCCGAGGCGGCCCATCATGATCGCGGTCGTGGGTGAGACGACCGAGTCCATGGGCGCCGCGAGGAACGGGATGTCGAACTGGTAGGCGTCGATCGTCCAGCTCACCGAGACGTCTTCGGGGTCGCGCGTGCGCCGGCTCGGCACGATGGCGATGTCATCGAACGCGTAGACGCGGCGTCCTCGCTTCGAACGGCCGATCTCGATCTCCTGAGTCACCGTGACAGCCTATCGGGCGACCCCGACCCCGCTCACTCGGCGAGGACTGCGGCGAGCGCGGCGGCCGCGGCGTCGCATTCGGCGTACGAGGTCTGCAGCGCCGACGGGGCGAGGCGGACGACGTCGGGCGTACGAGCGTCGGCGACGACGCCGAACTCGTGCTCCAGGCGCCGCACGATCTCGGCCGAGGAGCGGCCCGGCACCCGGAGCGAGACCTGCGCACCGCGCCGGGCGGGGTCGCGCGGCGTGAGCAGCTCGACGGCGCCGCGCTCGATGAGCGGGTCGACCGCGGCGATGAGCCGGGCCGAGAGCCGCCGCCCGCGCGCGGCGAGGTCGGGCATGGTGTGCCGGTCGAACATGCGCACCGAGGCCAGCACGGGCGCGAGCGCGAGGATCGACGGGTTCGAGATCTGCCACGCCTCGGCGTCCGGGCTCGGCATCAGCTCGGCGTGATCGCCGAACCGGTGCTCGGTGCGCTGACCGAACCATCCGGCGAGCCGGGGCAGGCCGGCGTCGCCGTGGTGGCGCTCGTGCACGTACAGCCCGGCGACGGCGCCGGGCCCGCCGTTCAGATACTTGTACGAGCACCATGCCGCCCAGTCGACGCCCCACTCGTGCAGCGCGAGCTCGACGTTGCCGACCGCGTGCGCGAGGTCCCAGCCGACGACGGCGCCCGCGCGGTGCGCGGCGGCCGTGATCGCCGGGATGTCGAGCAGCTCGCCGGTCAGGAAGTTCACGCCGCCGAGCAGCACGAGGGCGATCTCGTCGCCGTGCTCGTCGAGCGCGGCGAGCACGTCGTCGGTGCGGAGCGCGTGCTCGCCGCGACGGGGCGCGACGAGCAGCGCGTCCTCGCCGAGCCCGTGCCAGTCGAGGTGCGAACGCACGGCGAACCGGTCGCTCGGGAACGCCTGGTCCTCCATCAGGATGCGCGTGCGGCGCCCGTCGGGCCTGAAGAAGGACGCCATGAGCAGGTGCAGGTTCACGCTGAGCCCGTTCGCCGCCAAGGTCTCCGCCGGCCGGGCGCCGACGAGCCGGCCGACGGGTTCCCGCATCCGGTCGGTCAGGCTCAGCCAGGCGCGCTCGCCCGCGTAGTGGCCGCCGTGCGCGAGCTCGCGCCAGACGTCGAGCTGCTCGACGACGGCGTCGCGGGCCTCGGACGACTGCAGTCCGAGCGCGTTGGCCGCGAGGTAGGCGACCGGGGCCCCGGCGTGCACGGGCGCGATGAACGCGTCGCGCTCGGGCGCGGGGTCCTCGACGTCGAGCGGATGCTCCGCGCCGAGGCCCGCGAGCACCGTGAGGCGTGCCCGGGCCAGCTGCCACGTGCTCGCGTCGGGGTCGATCACGCTGAAGTGGTCGCCCGGGAGCTCGAGGAGCTCGGGACGCCCGAGATCCTCGCGTGCCGCGAGACGGCGGTTCATCTCGACGAGGTCGGCCGAGTCATCCGCGCCCTGTACGAGGAGCCAGCCCGCGCGGCGCGACGTCCAGCGGGCCGGTGACGCGGCCGCATAGCGGCCGGGCACGTCGAGCCGGTCGCCGAGCGCGAGCCGTACCGCGTCCTCACCGAGGAAGCGGTCATGCGCGGCGTCGAGGTCGACGACGCCCGCGAGCGAGACCGCGAGGTCGACGACGTCGAGCGTCTCGGCCGCCTGCAGCACGAGCTGGCCGCCGGCGGAGTGACCGATGAGCACGAGCGGGACCGGGCGTCCGGCATCCGGCGCGTGGGCCGTGCGCGCCGCGGTGAGGACGCCCGCCCGCACGTCGGAGGTCGTGGCCTCCCAGCCGGCCTCGTCGGGCCGGCGGTACTCGAGGTTCGCGCTCGCCCATCCCCGCGCGGCGAGATCGGCCGCGAGGCCCGTCATGAGCGAGGCCTCCCAGCGGCTGCGGTAGAAGCCGCCGTGCACGAGCACTGCGACCGCTCGCGGCGCGCCGGCCGGAAGGTGCCACTCGAGGCGCTGATCGGCGTGCTCGCCGTACGCCTCGATCGCGGCCGGCGGCGAGATCAGGCTTCTGATGACGCCGTCCACCCGCAGCGGCAGGGTGTCGAGCCCGTGCGCGTGCCGCGGTGAGCCGTCGACGCGCACGATCGTGCCGGGCACCTCAGGATCGGGTTCTTCGACCGCCCCGAACCACACGACGACGTCGGCGCCGGCCGCCGAGTCGGAGTCGTCGAGCTGCCAGCCGTGACGCGCCGCGATCGGTGCGAGCGCCGCGCGCAGCGCGCCGGCGGAGGGCGCGTGCGCGTGCGCGCCGCGGGGACGTGGATGGTCGCTCGCGCCGTCCGCACGCGACCATTCGCGTCCTCGGGCGTCGAGCTCGCGCGAAGCGGGCAGGATTCCGAGCCTCACGCGCGCTCCCGGCGGAGCAGCGGCACGACCTCGCGTCCGATCAGCTCGACGCCCTCGGCGACGTCGCGCAGGCCCTGGGGCGTGCCGAACTCGACGCGGCCCACGCCGGCGTCGATGAGCCGTTGCGCCTGCGCGGCCACCTGCGCGGGCGTGCCCGAGAAGCAGAACCGGTCGAGCAGGTCGTCGGGCACGACGGCGCCCGCGGCCTCGTGGTCGTGCTCGGCGAGCTTCGCGCGCACCTCGGCCATGAGCTCGGCGGGCACGTCCACCGTGGGGTCGAGCTCGGCGATCGCGTCGAGGTACATCGCGACCTCGCGCCGTGCGACCGATCGCGCGGCCTCGCCGTCGTGGTCCACGACCGTCACCGCGCCGAACACGATGCGCACGTCGTCGACCGAGCGGCCGACCCGGTCGGTCCCCACCCGGAGACGCTCGCGGACGACGGGCACGAGGTCGGGGTTCGCGGCGCCGCCGAGCTTCAGCTCGTCGGCGATCCGGCCGGCGAGCGCGATGCCGAGCGGGCCCCACGAGCCGAGGAGGAGCGGCGGGCGCGCGCGCAGCACGGGGTAGCGCAGGGTGATGCCCGGCTTCAGCGGGAAGTACTCCCCCTCGTACCCTGCGCCGTCTCCGGCGAGCAGCGCGTAGATGTGCCCGGCGGCCTCGCGCAGGTGCGCGACGGGCTTGGGCTGGGCGACGCCGATCGCGTCCAGCCACGTGCCCTTGACGAGCCCGAGATAGGCCCGGCCCTCGCTCGTGGCGTCGAGCAGCGCCAGCTGGCCGGCGATCTCGTAGGGGTGCAGCGTGAACGGGTTCCAGCCCGCCGCGCCGAGTCGCACACGCTCGGTGGCCCTCGCCATCTCGAGCAGCGCACCGATCGGCGGCTGGAACAGCAGGTCGCTGAACACCGACACGACGTCGATCCCGACCGACTCGGCGAGCGTCGCGAGCTCGGCGTAGCGGCCGGGCGGCTGGTCGGACTGCAGGCCGATCCCGATCTCGACCGGGCGCGCCCCGGCGCCGTGCGGCGTCTCGGCGGCGCTCACGTGAGGTCCGAGGACTTCATCGATCGCAGTGTGCCGCGCTCGATCCGCATGATGAGCCGCTCCTCGGGGTCGGGGCACGACACGAACTGCTCGCTCTCGAGCCAGTCGCTCGCCGGGAGCGGGCGCTGCTTCGCGGGGATGAGCGGCAGCACGGCCTGCAGCGCGTACATGCAGAAGTGCCGAGGCACGGTGAGCTGGCTCGAGTTCGTGACCTCGAAGCAGTCGCCCACGCGCATGCTGCACACCGAACGGCCCTCAATGCGGTCGACCACGACGCGCACGTCGTAGAGCGCCATGTCGTCGGGGCCGGCTGCGGCGTCGGGCGCGCCGGTCGCGGCGCCGGCGAGTGCGCCGGCGTCGCCCGCGGGGTGCTCGCTCGCGGCCTGCTCGCCCGCGGGGTGCTCGCCGCTCATGCGCGGGCCTCGTCCGCGTCGGCGACGTCCCGCGCCTGCGCATGGTGGTGCACGATGCGCCAGCGTTCGCCGTCGTGCCTCAGCACGTCCGTGATCCGCGTCGTCTGCGTCTCGCCGGCCTCCGGCACCATGACGAGCAGGTACGCCGCGATCGCCGTGTCGCCCCAGACCTCGATGCGCCGGGGCTCGACGCGCATCTCGGCGAGCACTGGCCGCTCCGCGGCCGTGCGGCGGTCGCGGAAGCCGTCGAGCTCGGCGCGCGAGTACATGCGCGGGAAGTGGCTCTCCCAGGTCGTGGTCCTCGGGTCCAGGTGGCTGTCGAAGCGCGCCCGGTCGTTCGCGATGAACGCGTCGTACATGTCCCGGATCGCGCCGAGCACGGCCGCCTCGGGTGCGGTCGCGTCGGTCAGCACGGCGCTCATGCGGCCACCGCCTCGTCGTCGCGCACGACGCGTCCGCCCTGCATCACCCAGCGGATGCCTCGCAGCGCACTCGTGTCGGTCAGCGGATCACCGTCCACCGCGATGAGGTCGGCCGCGAGGCCCGGCGCGATGCGCCCGGCCTGGTCGTCGATGCCGAGCCAGCGCGCGGGCGTGATCGTCGCCGCCCGCAGCGTCTCGACGGGTCCGAGTCCCTCGGTGCTCATGTGTTCCATCTCCCTCACGATCGCGGTCGTCCCTTCGAACCCCCAGAACGGCGGCATGTCGCTGCCCACCATGATCGGCACGCCGGCGTCGATCGCCATGCGGAACGACTCGAGGTGCCGAGGGCCCGCGCCGAGCGAGCGCTCCTGCATCCAGCTCGGCACGCCGAGCTCGTCGAAGAACGCGCCGCAGCGCGTGACGACGAGCGTGGGCACGAGATGCGTGCCGGCCGCGGCCATGGCGGTCGCGACCTCTGGCGTGAGCTCGTACCCGTGCTCGACGCAGTCCAGCCCCCTGGCGACCGCACGGGCGATCACCGGTGCCGGGCCAGCGTGCGCGGTGACCTTGCGGCCCCAGGCGTGCGCGGTCTCGATGACCGCGGTCATCTCGTCGTCGGTGAGCTGCGGGGTGTCCATGTGCTCGTGCTCGCCCGCGATCCCGCCCGAGATCATGACCTTGATCAGGTCGGCGCCGGCCTTGACCTGCGTCCGGACGCCACGCGCGAAGCCGTCGGCGCCGTCGCACTCGAGTGTGTCGTCGTTCTCATGACCGTGGCCGCCCGTGCACACGATCGCCTGCCCGGCCGTGAGGATGCGCGGGCCGACCGCCTCGCCGCGTGCGATCGCCCGGCGCAGGGCGAAGTCGGCGTGCCCGCGCTCCGCGACGCAGCGCACGGTCGTGATGCCGGCGTGCAGCGCGCGGCGCGCGCCGTCGGCCATGTAGAGCGCCATGCCTGCGGCGTCGAGGCCCCGGATGTAGGCGCCGAGCTCGCCCGGAAGGGCGAGCGAGAAGTGCGTGTGCATGTTCATGAGCCCGGGCAGCAGGCTCGCACCGCGCATCGAGCGCTCGGGCGCACCGCCCGCGGCCGCGCGGACCTCGTCGGCGTCGCCGACGGCCGCGATGCGCCCGTCCCGCACCCACAGGGCGGCGGGGGCGCTCGACCCGGCGACGACGTCGACGACGCGCGCATCGGTGAGCACGAGGCTCGGCGGGGTGGCCGCCGACGTGGCGACGAGGGACAGCAGCTTGGGATCAGACATCCGTGACTCCATAGATTCGCCGGGCGGCCTCGGCTGAGACGTAGCCTTCGGCCACGTCGTGCCGGACCGCGTCCGGGTGTCGCTCGGCGGGATCGCCGTGGCCGGCGCCGCCACCGGTCTCGATGACGACGAGGTCGCCGGCAGCGACCGCGACGCGGCGCGTGCTGAGCCGGCGTTCCCGGTCGGTGCCGGGGAACGCGGTGACGGTCGTGGGCCGGGACTCGTGCCCGCCCGCGAGCGCCCACGGCGCCGAGCGGGTCTTCTTCACGACCGAGAGGAACTCGCCATCGCTCACGAACCGGATGTCGCGCCGGATGCCGGCGCCGCCACGGTGCCGTCCGGCGCCGCCCGAGTCGGTGCGCACCTCCCAGCGCTCGAAGCGCATGCCGCTCTTGGCCTCGAGCACCTCGAGGGGCGTCGTGCGGGCGATCGTCTGGCAGAGGTGGTTGATGGGGCCGGCGCCGTCGTGGGCCGCCGTCGCGCCCCAGCCGATGACGTCGTTGTTGCTGATCGCGAAGAAGTCGCCCGTGTCGGGGTGCGCGCCGACCATCATGAAGCCGGGCACGTCGCCGCCGGAGGACGCCGCGAGCCGATCGGGCATGCCCTGCGCGAGCGCCTTGTAGATGAGCTCGACGGCCAGGTTCCCGGTCCACTGGGTGAACGTCGCGGCCGGGTACACGGCATGGAACAGCGAGCCCTCCGGCGCCGACACCGTCAGCGGCCGCATGTGGCCCGCGTTGCCGCGCTCGTCGGGCGTCGTGAGGGCCTTGAACGCGACGCGTGCGCACGCGATGGTCGCGCCGAACGGGAGGTTGACCGGCCCGCGCACCATGTCGCTCGAACCGGCGAAGTCGACGTGGAATCCGTCGTCGTCGATCGTGACCGTCACCTGGAGTCGGATGGGCTCGTCGTCGAGCCCGTCGTCGTCCATC
Organism: Agromyces aerolatus; assembly: GCF_031432255.1. Lineage (NCBI taxonomy): Bacteria > Bacillati > Actinomycetota > Actinomycetes > Micrococcales > Microbacteriaceae > Agromyces > Agromyces aerolatus. The sequence goes on from NZ_JAVKGQ010000001.1 coordinate 162,135, forward strand.
CAGTCGACCGCGGTCCACGACCCGTGCGGCAGCTCGGCGAGCGCGTCCCGCGAGGCCTGCTCGCCCGTGTCGTACATACGCTCGATCGCGGCACGCACGGTGCCGACGCCGAACTTGCCGACGATGTCGAGCAGGCGCCGCTCGCCGGTCTTCAGGCAGCTGACCTGGGCGTGCAGGTCGCCGATCACGAGGTCGGGCATGCGCGAGTTGAACCTGATGAGCTCGACGATCTCGTGCTGCAGCTCGCCCGCGCGCCAGATCTTCGTGCCCGGGAAGAGCAACCCCTCCTGGTGCACATCGGTCGAGTCCAGGACGTACCCCGGGTCCTTCGCGCCGAGGTCCATCCAGTGCGCGCGCACGCACACGTAGCCGATGAGCTCAGGCTCGCCCGGAGCATCCGCCCCGCCCTGGCCCGCCCCGTGGAAGACGGGCGCGAAGAGCGTCGCGTCGTACGCGTGCGCCGCGTTCCAGTACGGGTAGTTGAGCATGATGACGTCGCCGGGCTCGAGCCGTTCGCGGCCGACGTACTCGATGCCCTTCTGCAGGGAGTAGTCGTTCGCGCCCAGGAACCGCGTGAGCCCGGGCGCCTCGGCGACGAGCCTGGCGTCGTGGTCGTAGATCGAGATGCCGAAGTCGAGCACCTCGTAGATCACGGGATTGAACGCCGTGCGGATGAGCGTCGTGCGCATCTCGTCCGCCGCCGCCAGGAGGTACGAGCGCACGACCTCGACCGTCGCGCCGTCGAGCCCTGGCCGCTCGGTCACGGCTCGACCCCGTACACGTCGCGGGCGACGGCCTCGGAGACGTACCCCTCGGCGACGTCGCGGCGGACGGCCTCGGGGTCGCGATCGCGCGGGTCGCCGTGCCCCGCGCCGCCCGCGCTCTCGATGCGGATCAGGTCCCCCGGCACGACCGGTGTGCGCTTCGTGCTCACGCGCGCCTCGCGCTCGGTGCCCGGGAAGACGATGACCTGGTTCGGGTCGGGCTCGTGCCCGCCGTCGAGGGCCCACGGCCTGGTCTTGGTCTTCTTGATGACGCTCAGCAGCTCGCCCTCGGCGACGAACCGGATGTCTCGGACGATGCCGCTGCCGCCCCGGAACCGCCCGGCCCCGCTCGAGTCGGTGCGGATCTCCATGCGCTCGAACCGCATGCCGCTGCGCGCCTCGAGCACCTCGAGCGGCGTCGAGCGCACGGTCGACTCCGACAGGTGGATCGTGGCGTCGAGGCCGTCGTGGTCGGGGCTCGCGCCCCACCCGACCGGATCGTTGTTGCTGATCGCGTAGTACTCGCCGGTGTCGGGGTGGTGGCCGACCATCATGAACCCGGGCACGTCGCCGCCCGACGACGCCGCGAGCCGGTCGGGCATGCCCTGCGCGAGCGCCTTGTAGATCAGCTCGAGCGCGACGATGCCGGTCCACAGCGTGAACGTGGGCGCCGGATAGACGGCGTGGAAGAGCGTGCCCGGCTCGGCGAGCACCGTGAGCGGCACCGTGGTGCCCTCGCTGCTCGGCTCGTCGCGTGCGGTGAGGTTCTTCAGCACCACCTTGCCGAGCGCGATCGTCGCCCCGAACGGCATGTTCACGGGTCCGCGCACCGCGGGCGACGAGCCCGCGAAGTCGATCGTGAGGTGGCCGTCGCGATTCGTGACCGTCACGCGCATGGGGATCGGGTCGTCGCTCAGGCCGTCGTCGTCGAGCAGGTCCTCGGCGGTCCAGGAGCCCTGCGGCAGCGCGAGCAGCGCGTCGCGCGTGCGCTGCTCGCTCTGAGCGCGCACGGCCGCGATCGCGGCAGTGACGGTGTCGAGCCCGAACTTCTGCACGATCTCAGCGAAGCGCCGCTCACCCGTGCGCAGCGACGACACCTGGGCGTGCAGGTCGCCGATCACGAGGTCGGGCAGACGCGAGTTGAACCTGATGAGCTCGTGGATGTCGTGCACGGGCTCGCCGCGGCTCCACACCTTCGTGCCGGGGAAGAGCAGGCCCTCCTGGTGCACGTCGGTCGAGTCGAGCACGTAGCCCGGGTCCTTCGCGCCGAGGTCCATCCAGTGCGCCCGCACGCACACGTAGCCGATGAGCTCGCCGCCCTCGGGCAGGAACACCGGCGCGAAGAGCGTCGCATCGTACGCGTGCGCGGCGTTCCAGTACGGATAGTTGAGCAGCACCACGTCGCCCGCGTGCAGGTTCTCGCGGCCCACGTACTCGACGCCCTTGCGCAGCGAGTAGTCGTTCGCGCCGAGGAAGAACGTGAGCCCCGGCGCCTCGGCGATCAGCTCGGTGTCGGCGTCGTAGATCGAGATGCCGAAGTCGAGCACCTCGTAGATCACGGGGTTGAACGCCGTGCGGATGAGCGTCGTGCGCATCTCGTCGGCCGCGGCGAGCAGGTAGGAGCGCACGACCTCGACCGTCGCGCCGTCGAGAGCCGGTGTCGTCATGATGCCTCCGGGGTGATCAGCAGGTAGCCGTGCTCCTCGACCGCGACGCGCTGCCCGCTGTGGACGACGGTCGTCGAGGTGCCCTCGTCGACGAGCGCGGGGCCCGCGAACGCGTGACCCGGCCGCAGCCGGGACCGGTCGTACACCGCGAAGTCGGTCATCGCCCGCGAGCCGAAGTCGTAGGCGCGGCGGGTCTTGACGAGCGCTCCGGATGCATCGGGGTCGCCCGCGGGCTCGGTGCCGAGTGCCGGGCGGGTCGTGCGGCCCACCCCGCGGACGCGGAGCGTCAGGATCTGCACCGGATTGTCCATGGCGTGGCCGTAGCGCGCCCGGTGCAGCTCGTCGAACGCAGCACGGACCTCACCCGCGTCGATGCGCTCCCCCACGTCGACGAGGAGCGTGTGCTCCTGGCCGAGGTAGCGCAGCTCGAGCTGTCGTTCGAGCACGCCGTGCTCGCGCGGGACGCCCTGCTCCTCGAGCGAGGCGAACGCGAGCTCGCCGACCGCGTCGAGGTCGGCCGAAAGCGCCGCGGGATCCGAGTCGCCGAGCACCTCCATGCGCGTGCGCGAGAAGTCGGTGACCACATCGGCCGAGAGCATGCCCCACGCGCTGAACCCGCTCGGCGCGAACGGCACGATGACCTCGCCCACGCCCATCTCGCGCGCGAGCAGCGGCGCGACGAGCGGTCCGGCACCGCCGAACGCGAGCAGCGAGAAGTCGCGCGGGTCGTGCCCGCGCTCGACCGTGATCTGGCGCACGGCGCCGACCGTCTTCGCGAGCATGACGTCGAAGATGCCAGCGGCGGCCGCGCTCACGTCCAGCCCGAGCGGCTCGGCGATCTGCTCGCGCAACGCCGCGACGGCCTCCTCGTCGTGCAGCCGCATCTCGCCCGAGAGGAAGCTGTCGGGATCGACGTACCCGAGCGCGACCGAGGCATCCGTCACCGTCGGCTCGGTGCCGCCGCGACCGTAGGCGACCGGGCCCGGCACCGCCGAGGCGCTGCGCGGCCCGACCTTGAGCAGTCCGCGCTCGATCGAGGCGATGGACCCGCCGCCCGCGCCGATCGTCCTGATGTCGTAGGTCGGGATGAGCAGCGGGAAGTGCTCGAGCTCGGCCTCGTGGGTGACCACCGCGTTGCCGCCCTCGATGACGCACGCGTCGAGCGAGGTGCCGCCGATGTCGAACGTGAGCACCTTGTCGCGGCCGAGCGCCTCGGCGAGATAGGCGGCGCCGACGATCCCGCCGGCCGGGCCGGACAGCACGGTCGGCGTGGGCGAGAGCTTGGCCGTCGCCGAGGTCATCGACCCTCCTCCCGAGCGCATGATGAGGAAGCGGGAGTCGAACCCGCGATCGGCGAGCCCGCGTTCGAGCTCGTCGACGTACCGCTCGAAGATCGGGCGGATGTACGCCTCGAGCACCGTCGTCGACGTGCGCTCGTACTCGCGGTACTCCTGCACGATGTCGGTCGAGACGCTGACCTTCAGGTCGGGGTACCACTCGCGCAGGAGCTCGGCCGCACGCTGCTCGCTGGCCGGATTACGGTATGAGTGCACGAAGCACACCGCGACCGAGATGACGCCCTCGTCCTCGACGAGGTGCCGCGCGACCTCGCGCAGCTCGGACTCGTCGAGCGGGGTCACGACGTCGCCGCGGTGGTCGAGGCGGCCCGTCACGCCCGCGGTGTGCCGGCGCTGCACGAGGCTCGGCGGACGCTGGTACTGGAAGTCGTACATGCGGTCGTCGGGCACGTTGCCGCGGCCGATCAGGAAGATGTCGCGCAGGCCCGCGTTCGTGATGATGCCCGTCGCGCCGCCTCGGCGCTCGAGCACGGCGTTGAGTCCGAGCGTCGTACCGTGGATGAACAGCTCGGCCTCGCCGAGGTCCGTGCCGAGCGCCTCGATCGCGGCGAGCACGCCCTTCCACGGCTCGGCCGGCGTCGTCGACGCCTTCCGGAACCGCACGTGGCCCGTGCGCTGGTCGAGTTCCATCGCGTCGACGAACGTGCCGCCGATGTCGACGGCGAGCCGGTAGGGACGGTCGGTCATTGGTGCTGGCCTCTCAGACGGCACGCGGCTCGACGATGCGGCCGCCGAGGCGGGGCGCGGCATCGAGGAGAGCGCGGGTGTACGGATGCTGCGGACGATGGAAGACCTCGTCGACCGTGCCGGCCTCGACGATCTCGCCGAGGTAGACGACCACGACGCGGTCGCAGAAGGACCGCACGGTCGCGAGGTCGTGCGAGACGAACACCTGGGCGCGCTCGTGCGACGCGCCCAGCGACCTGATGAGCTCGAGGATCTGGGCTTGCACCGTGACGTCGAGTGCGCTCGTCGGCTCGTCGAACACGAGCACGTCGGGCTCGGCGACGAGCGCGCGGGCGATGCCGACGCGCTGCGCCTGACCGCCCGAGAGCTGGTGCGGCCGGCGCGTCAGGAACGAGTCGTCGAGGCCGGTGCGCGCGAGCACGTCGGCGGTGCGACGTCCGCGCTCGGCGGCGTCCAGCCCGAGCGGGAGGAGGGGCTCGGAGATCGCGTCGAGCACGGTGCGCCGCGGGTCGAGCGCGCCCAGCGGGTCCTGGAACACCATCTGCACGGTCCGGCTGAGCCGGCGACGCGACGCACGTCCCATCCGCGAGAGGTCGACGTCGCCGACCCGTGCGACGCCCGAGCTCGGCGGGACGAGCCCCATGAGCATGCGCGCCATGGTCGTCTTGCCCGAACCGGACTCGCCGACGACGCCGAGCGTCTCGCCGGCACGCACCTCGAGCGACACCCCGCGCAGCGCGTGGTGCGCCTTGCGGCCGATGCCGCCCCGGTAGTGCACGTGCACGTCGGCGAGCTCGACCTTCACAGGCGCGTCGGGCGCGACCGGGGTCGGCTCGGGCAGCGGCCGGTCGATGTCGGGGACCGCGGCGAGGAGCGTGCGCGTGTACTCGTCCTGCGGGTTCGTCAGGACGTCCTCGGCGGCGCCCGACTCGACCACCTCGCCCGAGCGCAGCACGACGATGCGATCGCAGATGCGCGCCGCCGCGGCGATGTCGTGGGAGATCAGGAGCACGCCGCGCCCCTGCTCGGTCGCGAGCGCCCTGAGCAGGTCGAGCGCGTCGCGCGTGAGCGTGACGTCGAGTCCCGTGGTCGGCTCGTCGGCGAGCAGGATGCCCGGGTCGCACGCGAGCGCGAGCGCGATCATCACGCGCTGCGCCATCCCGCCCGACAGCTCGTGCGGGTAGCCCGCGAGCACCCGGTCGAGATCGCGGATGCCGACGGACTCGAGCAGCGCCCGGCTCTCGGCCAGCGCCGGCGCGCCCGTGAGGCCGCGGTGCGCGCTCAGCCGGTCGGCCAGCTGCTTGCGGACCGTGCGCAGCGGCTCGAGGGCCGCGCGGGGGTTCTGGAAGCACATGGCCGCGCCGTGCCCGCGATGGCTCGCCAGCTGCGCGGCGTCCATCGTGAGGACGTCGACGCCCCGGAACGACACCGTGCCCGACGTCTCGGCGCCGTGCGGAAGCATCCCGACCACGGAACGCGCGAGCATGCTCTTGCCGCCGCCCGACTCGCCGATCAGCCCGACGACCTCCCCGGCGCGGACCTCGAGCGACACGCCGCGGAGGGCGTGCACGACGCCATCGCTCACCGGGATGGACACCTCGAGGCCCGAGACCTCGAGCAGCGGGGTCGTCGTGTCGGTCATCGGGACCTCCTCCGGGTCTCGCGCTCCTGCAGCCCCTCGCCGAGCAGGCTGAAGCCGAACACGCACACCACGAGCGCGATGCCGGGCGGCACCGTCGTCCACAGGCGTCCGGCGACGATGTCGCTCGTGCCCTGGCTGATCATGGCGCCCCACTCCGCCTGCGGCACGGGCACGCCGAGGCCCAGGAACGACAGGCCCGCGAGCGCGAGCATCGCCCACCCGACGTTCAGCGGCGCGACGACCCGGACCGCCGTGAGCGAGTTCGGCAGCACATGGCGCCAGAGCACCGAGCCGTGCGAGATGCCCGAGGTGCGGGCCGCGTCGACGTACGCGAGCTCGCGCACCGTGCGCACCTCGGCCCGGACCAGGCGCGCATAGGACGGGATCGACACCACGCCGACCACGATCGCGAGGTTCCCCGCGCCCGCGCCGAGCATCGCGGCGACCGCGAGCGCCAGGATGAAGACCGGGAAGGACTGGACGATCTCGAGGATGCGCATGACCGTCGTGTCGATCCATCCGCCGACGTACCCGGTGACGACGCCGAGGATCGTGCCGCCGACGACGGCGAGCGCGACCGCGGCCACGGCGATCAGCAGGTCGACCCGGCCCGCGTGCAGGACGCGGGAGAACACGTCCATGCCGTTCGCGTCGGTCCCGAGCAGGTGCGCCGCCGACGGCGGCTGACGGACGGCGTCGGGGTCGATCTGCGTCGGCCCCCACGGCGTGAACAGGGGTGCGAAGACGGCCAGCGCGACCATCAGCCCGATGAGCACGAGCCCGGTGACGATCATGGCGTTCGACCCGCGCGCGGTCCTGCGTCGCCGGCGCAGCGAGACGGTGGGCGTGAGCAGGGTCGTCATCAGAGCCTCACCCTCGGGTCGAGCGCCGCGTGCAAGAGGTCGGCGATCAGGTATGCGATCGCGTAGACCAGCGCGATCACGAGCACGCCCGCCTGCACGACCGGGTAGTCACGCGTCATGAGGCCGCGCAGGAGCCACTGGCCCATGCCCTGCCACGAGAACACCTGCTCGACGAGCACCACGGTTCCGAGCACGTTGCCGAGCACGATCGCGACGAGGGTCGGCAGGCGCGAGAGCGTGCCGCGCAGCAGGTAGCCGTTCGAGAGCGTGCGGCCCCGAACGCCGTGCGCGACCGCGGTGTTCCACGCCGGGCTCGCGAGGATCTCGAGCGCTGCGGCGCGCACGCTGCGCAGCAGCGACGCGGACGCCCCGACGATGATCGTCAGCATGGGCAGCCACAGATGTGCGAGCGCCGACGCCATGGCGGGGCCGTTGCCCGTGATGATCGCGTCGATCAGCTCGGCGCCCGTGATGGGCGCAGGGGCCGCGTCGCGATCGACGCGCCCGGACGGGGCCGGCGCCCAGTGCAGCCACTGGTAGGCGACCACGATGAGCACGAGACCGAGCCAGAACTCGGGGAGGGCGGTGCCCGCGAGCGAGCCCACGCGGCTCACGTGGTCGATGGGGTTGCCGACGCGGCGCGCCGACCAGATGCCGAGGACGACCGCGATCACGAGGGCGATGAGCACCGCGAGCAGCGCCAGCTCCAGCGTGGGGGCCACCCGGAGCGCGAGCTCGACCGCGATCGGCGTGTTGGTCTGAATGGACGTGCCGAAGTCGCCCTGGAAGACGCCCACGAAGTACTCGAGGAACTGCTGCCAGAGCGGGATGTCGAGCCCGAGACGCTCGCGGACGCGTTCGACGTCCTCGACCGACATGCCGGGCGTCACGAACGCCTGGACCGGGTCTCCTGGGAGCACCCGGACGAGCAGGAACGTCAGCACCAGCACGCCGAGCAGCACCGGGATGACCAGCAGCAGCCGGATGCCGACGTAGCGCAGAAGTCTCATCGCGTGGGGGGTCCTTCGCGGGGGATCACGGGCGGGGGCTGGGCCGCCCCCCGCTGAGCGGGGGCGGCCCCGAGCGGCTCACTCGAGCGTGAACGTGTTGAACCTGATGAGGCTGTCCACGGGCTGGACGAAGCCGTCCACGTTGTCGCGCACCGGAAGCGCGAAGTCGGGCTGCGCGAGCGGGATGCCGGGGACGTCCTGCGCGAGCACCTCCTGGACTTGACCCCAGATCGCCTCACGCGCTCCCGCTTCGGCCGCCGAACGGGCCTGGACGACGAGGTCGGCGATCGCGGGGCTGCTGTAGCCCGAGTAGTTCAGGGCCGCGCCCTCGCTGAACGTCGTGCCGATCAGGTACTCGACGTCGTTCACCCACTGCGAACCCGCGGTGATCTGCATGTCGAGGTCGCGGGCCGCGCGGCGCTCGCCGAGCGTGGCCGGGTCGAGCGGCAGGGGCTCGACCGTGACGTCGATCTCGCCGAGCGCATCCTGCACGAGCACCGCGATCTGCTCGGCCTCGCCGTCCTCGGCCGCATACGCGAGCTGGAGCGTGAGGTTCTCGACGCCCGCCTCGGCCAGGAGGTCGCGCGCGGCGTCGAGGTCCTGCGTGTAGGGGAAGCCGTCCTCGGTGTACCCCGGCATGTCGATCGGCACGAGGCTCTTCGGCAGACGCGCGTCGCCGCCGTAGACGGTCGAGATGATCTGGTCGTACGGGATGGCGTTGGCCACGGCCTGGCGCACCCGGACGTCCGCGAGCGGCCCCATGGTGGTGTTCAGCGGGATGCTCACCATCTCGTTGTTCGGAGCGGTGAGGATCTTGACGCCCTCGGCGCCCTCGAGGTCGGCGACCTCGGCCGCGCTCAGCCCGAGCGCCAGATCGACATCGCCCTCGCGCAGCATGACCGCGGCGGTCGCGGTGTCGGAGACGACCGTGAACCGGACCGTCTCGACGTTGGCGCCGTTGTCGCCGAGGTAGTCGGGGTTCGCCTTCAGCACGATCTCCTGACCGGGGACCGCGTCGTCGACCACGAAGTAGCCGCCGTCGGTCGGGTTCTGCGCAGCCCAGTCGGCGGCCCACGGGTCGTCGTCGGTCGCGTGCTCCTGCATGAGCACCGAGTCGTAGATGAACAGGCTGATGGCCTGGATCTGCTCGGTCAGCGCGCTCGGGAACTCCTGGTGGAACGCCACCGTGCGCTCATCGACGACCTCGACCTGAGACGGGTCGGTCAGGCCGATGAGGCTGTAGAGGCCGGCGACGTTCGCGCCGGCCGCGAACGCCCGGTCCTTGCTCCACTTGACGTCCTCGGCGGTGATCGGGTTGCCGCTCGGGAAGGTCGCGCCCTCCTTAATCGTGAGCGTCCAGTCCATGCCGTTCTCGCTCTCGAACGACTCGGCCCAGGTCGGGAAGATGTCGGTCGTGTCGAGGATCGCACCGCCGTCGACCTCGGTCACGCCGTAGTCGATGAGGTAGGGGTAGACGTTCTTGTACATCGTCAGCGCGGTCAGGTCGAAGCCGACGAAGTCCTGATCCCAGCTGCTGGGGTAGGCGGTGATGGCGACCCGGAGCTCGTCGGACGAGGAGGCGTCGCCGCCGTCCTGGTTCTGCACGCCCGCGGCACAGCCGCTGAGGGCGAGCGTTCCGGCGACGACGGCCGCCGCGGCGGCCGTCAGTCGGCGGCCGAACGGACGGCGGAAGAATGGAGCGTTCACGAATCCTCCTGCGGAAGGGGAACGCCTCTCGGGCGAGGCGATCCGGACGGGGGTGGTGGGTGGAGCGGTCGTGGAAATGCGTTCCGACCGTTTTATCGCACTAAACGCGATGTGAGACCAGATGTAACACGATCGTTTCACACCGGTCAGTAGTGACGCGGCGTCACGACCGAGACGACGACGGTCGTGACGTCCCCGTCGTTGTGGAACACGTGTGGCGTGTTCGAGCGCAGGAAGAGGCTGTCACCGGCCGTCAGGCGATACTCGACGCCGTCGACCTCGTAGAGCAGCTCCCCCTCCAGCACGTACGCGAACTCCTCGCCCTTGTGGGCCGAGGGCTCCTCTTTGCGCCCGCCCGGCTCGATGTAGACGAGCATCGGTTCGAGCGTGAGCCCGGGGACGCGCGCGGACAGCATCTCGTAGTGACGTCCGCTCGAGACGATGCGCGACGGCCGGTCGGCCGCGCGATTCAGCGTGAACACCACGCCGTCGTCGTCGACCGAGCCCTGCGCGCCGACCGGGGTCGCGGTCGGCGCCCCGGACCCGGATGCGGCCTCCGCGCCCGCGAACAGGTCGGCCATGGTCACGTCGAGCGCATCGGCGACCTTGTGCAGGCTCGACAGCGCGATCGAGCTGAGGCCGCGCTCGACCTGCGACAGGAACCCGCCCGACAGCCCGCTGCGCTGGGCGAGCGCGCGCATCGACATGCCCTTGGCCTCTCGAAGCTGCCGGACCCGCGGCCCGACCACCTCGGCGCCCTGGCCGGCGTCTGTTGACGACATCGTGTTCCTCGCAACCTCGGCAGTGTTCGGTGCCACGCAGTGTTCGATCACACTAAGCGCCAGGATCGCGGCATGCGAGCGATTGGCGTCACGCGTGCGCATCCTTAACCGAACCGAAACGTGGCCGCAGTCCGGTGCGACCGGCGCCGCATGCCCCCGCTCTTGGCAGGATGGGAGTCATGCAGCGTGTGCCGGCCGACCCGATCGATCAACTCCGAGCGCGCACGAGCGCCAAATGGCGGCTCTATCCCGACGACGTGCTCCCATTGCCGGTCGCGGAGATGGACTACCCGCTCGCCGAGCCCATCGCCGACGCCCTGCACGCCGCGATCCGGCGCTCCGACACGGGGTACGCGTCAGGCGGCACCGCGCTGGCCGAGGCGTTCGGGGTGTTCGCGGCCGCCCGCCTGCACTGGGAGGTGGACCCGGCCCGCGTCACCACGACCGCCGACGTGAGCATGGGCGTCGTCGAGGTGCTCCGCCAGGCCATCTCGCCCGGCGAGGAGGTCGTGATCACCCCGCCCGTCTACCCGCCGTTCTTCAACCTCGTGACCGAGGCCGGCGGGCGCGTGGTCGAGGTGCCCCTCGCCGGCGACGTGCCGTCGGGGTGGTCGCTGGACCTGGCCGGCATCGAGGCGGCGTTCGCGCGCGGCGCGCGCGCGATCCTGCTCTGCAACCCGCACAACCCGGTCGGCCTCGTGCACGACGCCGGGACGCTCGCGGCCCTCGCCGAGCTCGCCGCACGCTTCCGGGCGACCGTCGTGAGCGACGAGGTGCACGGCCCGCTCGCGCAATCCGCGATGCCGTACGTGCCGTTCCTGACGGTCTCCGACGCGGCACGCGAGCACGGGGTCGCCGTCACGGGCGCCACCAAGGCGTTCAACGTCGCGGGGTTGAAAGCCGCCGCGATCGTCACGGCGAGCGACCGCGGCGATCGGCTCCGCGCCGCGATGCCCGAAGAGGTCGGCTGGCGCATGAGCCAGTTCGGGTCGATCGCGAGCGTCGCCGCGTTCCGGCACGGCGGCCCGTGGCTCGACGGCGTGCTCGCGAGCCTCGACGACAATCGGCGGCTGCTGGCCGACCTGCTCGAGGACGAGCTGCCCGGCGTGGGCTATCGCGTGCCCGACGCGACCTACCTCGCCTGGCTCGACCTGCGCGCGCTCGGCTGGGGCGACGACCCCGCGGCGGTCGCACTCGAGCGCGCCCGGGTCGCGCTCGCCTCAGGACCCGACTTCGGCAGGCCGGGCCGAGGGTTCGCACGCCTCAACTTCGCGTGCTCCCCCGAGGTGCTCGGCGAGGCCGTCACCCGCCTCGCCGACGCACGGTCACCGCTGGTCGAGTAGCGAGCGGACGCACGACACCCGCTGGTCGAGTAGCGAGCGCAGCGAGCGTATCGAGACCCGGCAACCTGGCCTCGAGACCGGCGCACCGGGTCTCGATACGGCGCTGGCGCGCCTACTCGACCAGCGAGGCGACTACCGCGTGTAGTTCGGCGCCTCGACGACGATCTGCACGTCGTGCGGGTGCGACTCCTTGAGCCCGGCCGGAGTGATCCGCACGAACCGGCCCTTGGTCTTCAGCTCGTCGATCGTGCGCGCGCCGACGTAGAACATCGACTGCCGCAGCCCTCCGATGAGCTGGTACGCGACCGCCGAGAGCGGGCCGCGGTACGGCACCTGACCCTCGATGCCCTCGGGGATGAGCTTGTCGTCGTTCGGCACATCGGCCTGGAAGTAGCGGTCCTTCGAGTACGACGTCTTCTTGCCGCGCGTCTGCATCGCGCCGAGCGAGCCCATGCCGCGGTAGGTCTTGAACTGCTTGCCGTTCTGGAAGACGAGCTCGCCGGGGCTCTCGGCCGTGCCCGCGAGCAGCGAACCGAGCATGACCGTGTCGGCGCCCGCCACGAGCGCCTTCGCGATGTCGCCCGAGTACTGCAGGCCGCCGTCGGCGATCAGCGGCACGCCCGCCGGGCGGGTGGCCTTCGACGCCTCGTAGACGGCGGTCACCTGCGGCACGCCCACACCCGCGACGACGCGCGTGGTGCAGATCGAGCCGGGGCCCACGCCGACCTTGACGGCGTCGGCGCCGGCCTCGACGAGCGCCTTGGCGCCCTCGTAGGTCGCGACGTTGCCGCCGATGACGTCGATGTGCGCGAAGGTCGGGTCGGCCTTGAGACGGCGGATGATGTCGAGCACGCCCGCGGACTCGCCGTTCGCGGTGTCGACGACGATCACGTCGACGCCCGCGTCGCGGACGGCCTCCGCACGCTCCCAGGCCTCGCCGAAGAAGCCGATCGCGGCGCCCACGCGGAGGCGCCCTTCGGCGTCCTTCGTCGCGTTGGGGTACTGCTCCGACTTGTCGAAGTCCTTGACCGTGATCAGCCCGGTCAGCTTGCCGGCGTCGTCGACGAGCGGCAGCTTCTCGACCTTGTGCTGGGCGAAGATCGCGAGCGCCTCGTCGGGGTTCATGCCCACGCGCCCCGTGATGAGCGGGGCCGTGGTCATGACCTCGCTGACCTTCGTCGTGGGCTTCTCGAAGTCGGAGACGAACCGCATGTCGCGGTTGGTGATGATGCCGACGAGCGTGCCGTCGTCGTCGACCACGGGCAGGCCGCTGACCCGGTACGTGGCACACAGCTCGTCGACGTCGGCGACGGATGCCTCGGGCGAGGTCGTGACCGGATTGGAGACCATGCCCGACTCCGAGCGCTTCACCCGGTCGACCATGTCGGCCTGGTCGGCGATCGAGAGGTTGCGGTGCAGGATGCCGATGCCGCCCTGCCGGGCCATCGCGATCGCCATGCGCGCCTCGGTGACGGTGTCCATCGCCGCAGACAGCAGCGGCGTCGCGGCGGTGATGCGGCGGGTGAGCCGCGAGCTCGTATCGGCCTCGCTCGGGATCACATCGGTGTGCCCCGGCAGCAGCAGGACGTCGTCATACGTCAACCCTGTGAAACCGAAGGGGTCGTGCTGATCCATCGGGCGCGCCTTTCGCTGTTCGAGAGTGCCGGCCGCGTGTCGGCATCGAGATGCACCGCTGTCGTGGCCCGGCCAGGCCGTTTCGGTGTGTACCGATTCTAATCCGGCACAGGGCTCAGGTATTCCCGCGCGAGCGCGCGCGCACGGCAGGCGCGCACGGCCCGCGCGCGGCCCGCGCGTACGCGCCCGGGACCCGGCGCAGCCGGCGCGCTGCGCGGATGCGCGCCGACGAGGCATCCGCCCGCCCTTGTTCACGATTCGGATGCGTTTGCCGAGGACTCGGCACCCGAAACACGGGCGACACACTACGCTCATAGGGTCTCCCTCACGGCCGACGGGACCGACGTCGGGCCGTGGTGTCCCGACCTGGAGGTTTCGTGAGATCCCCAACCCTTGCAGTCGCGTCCCCACCGGGACGCGTACCGAGGCTGATCGCCGTGTTCTTCGCCGCGATCGCCGCCGTCCTCGGAATGCTCGCGCTGACGGCCGGACCGGCCTTCGCCGCCGAGGACGACCCGTATCGCATCAGCGGCAACGTGCAACTCGACGGGCAACCGCTCGAGGGCGTCGTGCTGACCATCGACGGGCCGGGGGGTGAACAAGAGGTCACGACCGATGCCAACGGGCAGTGGAGTGTCGGCGTCCCCGAGCGCGACGACTACACCGTCACGCTCGACGAGTCGACCCTGCCCGAGGGCATCGCCGTCGTCGATCCGGAAGACGACAGCCCGAACGAGAAAGAGGTGACGGTCGGCGCCGGCGGGCGCGTGGCGGTGAACTTCTTCATCGGCGAGGGCGAGCGCAATGTCACGAGCGTGTGGGACCAGTTCCTGCAGCGTCTCGTGCAGGGCCTCAACTTCGGCCTGATGCTGGGGCTCGCCGCGGTCGGCCTCTCGCTGGTGTTCGGCACCACCGGGATCTCGAACTTCGCACACGGTGAGATGGTGACCTTCGGCGCCGTGGCCGCCTCGTTCCTCGTGAGCGCGGCATCCCTCGCGCTGCCGCTCTGGGTGGGCCTGCCGCTCGCGGTGATCGTGAGCGCCGTGTTCGGCCTGATACTCGACGTCATACTTTGGCGACCCCTCAGGCGCAAACGCGTCGGGGTCGTGCAGCTCATGATCGTGAGCATCGGCCTCTCGCTCGCGCTGCGCTACATCTACCAGTTCTTCATCGGCGGCGGCACGACGCAGCTGCCGGGCGCGACCGCACCCAAGATGCAGTTCGGGCCGATCCAGCTGAGCGGCATCGACATCGCGTCGATCCTGATCTCGATCGGGGTCATCATCGGCTTCGCGCTGTGGCTCACCTACTCGCGACTCGGCAAGGCCACCCGCGCGATCAGCGACAACTCCTCGCTCGCCTCGGCGTCGGGCATCGACGTCGACCACGTCGTGCGCATCGTCTGGATCGTCGCGGCCGGCCTCGCGGGCCTCGCGGGCATCCTGTACGCGTACTACCGACCCGGTATCAAGTGGGACATGGGAGCCCAGATCCTCTTGCTCATGTTCGCCGCGGTGACGCTCGGCGGACTCGGGACCGCCTTCGGCGCCCTGATCGGCTCGCTCATCGTCGGCGTGCTCGTCGAGGTGTCCGGGCTCTGGATTCCGGACGACCTCAGGTACGCGGGCGCGCTCGTGATCCTCATCGTCATCCTGCTGTTCCGGCCACAGGGAATCCTCGGCCGGCGAGAGAGAATCGGGTAAGGCACGCACATGGACTGGCTCCAGATCTTCTCGAACTCGCTGTCGTCGATCCTCAGCCCGGCGACCATCGGCTACGCCCTCGCCGCGCTCGGCCTGGCCGTGCACTTCGGCTACGCCGGCCTCCTCAACATGGGCATCGCCGGCTTCATGGCCATCGGGGCGTACGGCTACGCCATCTCGACGCTCTCATTCGGCTTCCCCTGGTGGCTCGCGGCGTTGACGGGCCTCGTGGCCTCGGCGGTCTTCGCACTCATCCTGGGTGTACCGACGCTGCGGCTGCGCGGCGACTATCTGGCGATCGTTACCATCGCGGCCGCCGAGGTCGTCAGGCTGCTGTTCCTCACCACGGCGTTCGAAGACGTCACCGGCTCGGCCGACGGTCTCGCCGGCTATCAGGGCGACTTCCGCGACGCGAACCCGTTGCCCGACGGCTCGTACGGCCTCGGGCCATGGACGTACACCTCCACAGAGTGGTGGGTGCGCATCATGGGCCTCGTGACGCTCGCGATCGCCGTGCTCGTCGTGTGGATGCTCATGCGCAGCCCGTGGGGCCGCGTGCTGAAGGGCATCCGCGAGGACGAGGACGCCGTGCGCGCACTCGGCAAGAACGCCTTCGCCTACAAGCTGCAGGCGCTCGTGCTGGGTGGTGTGCTCGCCGCGTCGGGCGGCATCGTCTACGCGCTCGAACGCGCGGCGAGCCCCGGCGTGTACGTGACCTCGCTCACGTTCTTCGTGTGGACGGCCCTGCTGCTCGGCGGTGCCGCGACGGTCTTCGGGCCGCTGCTCGGCTCGCTGATCTTCTGGTTCATCCAGACGTTCCTCAGCAACTTCCTGCCCGCACTCGTGCAGGCGGGCGTGCTGCCCTTCATGACGCAGATCCAGGCGGGCACGCTGCGCTTCATCCTCGTCGGTGTCGCGCTCATGTTGCTCGTGATATTCATGCCACAGGGCATCCTGGGCAACAAGAAGGAGCTGACCTTTGTCAAGTGAGACTCCGGCCCCGCACGAGCCGACCGACGAGCCGCACGGCTCGCTCACGCCGCGCCCGAAGACCACCGGCCTGCACGTCGGCGACGCCACACCCGGCGTCGCGAAGGTCGACCCGATCATCGTGGCCGACAAGGTGCGCCGCACGTTCGGCGGCCTGACCGCCGTCGACGTCGAGCACCTCGAGATCCCGCGCGGCGCCATCACGGCGTTGATCGGGCCGAACGGCGCCGGCAAGACGACGCTGTTCAACCTGCTGACCGGCTTCGACAAGCCCAACGAGGGCACGTGGACGTTCGACGGCACGTCCCTCTCTGGCGTCCCGGCGTTCAAGGTCGCCCGCATGGGCCAGGTGCGCACGTTCCAGCTGACCAAGGCGCTCGGCCTGCTCACGGTGCTCGAGAACATGAAGCTCGGCGCGAAGGGGCAGCGCGGCGAGCGCTTCTGGACCAGCATGGTCCCGGCCGCCTGGAACAAGCAGGACGCCGAGATCGAGGAACGCGCCATGATGCTCCTCGCCAAGTTCAAGCTCGACGCGAAGGCGAACGACTTCGCGGCGAGCCTGTCGGGCGGGCAGCGCAAGCTCCTCGAGATGGCGCGCGCGCTCATGAGCGAGCCGAAGCTCGTCATGCTCGACGAGCCGATGGCGGGCGTGAACCCGGCGCTCACCCAGTCGCTGCTCGACCACATCCTCGACCTGAAGGACCTGGGCATGACCGTGCTGTTCGTCGAGCACGACATGCACATGGTCAGGCACATCGCCGACTGGGTCGTGGTGATGGCCGAGGGCCGCGTGGTCGCCGAGGGCGACCCGTACTCGGTCATGCGCGACCCGGCCGTCGTCGACGCGTACCTGGGCGCGCACCAGGAGCTCGACCTCGGCGTGGTCACGGGCCGCTATGCGGCCCAGGACGCAGACGCCACCACGGATGCCTCGGCGTCGGCGCAGGCCGATGCGGCCGTGTTGACGGACGAGGCGCAGGCTGAGCTCGAGGAGAAGGACCAGTGACCGCGACCGCAACCGACACCCCCGTCGTCTTCGTCGACGACGTGCACGCGGGGTACCTGCCCGGCGTGAACATCCTGAACGGGTGCTCGCTCGTCGCCCACCAGGGCGAGCTGATCGGCATCATCGGGCCGAACGGCGCGGGCAAGTCCACGCTGCTCAAGGCGATCTTCGGGCAGGTGAACGTCCGCGAGGGCACCATCACGCTCGAGGGTCAGGACATCACGGGGCTCAAGGCGAACAAGCTCGTCTCGCGCGGGGTGGGCTTCATCCCGCAGACGAACAACGTGTTCCCGAGCCTGACCATCGAGGAGAACCTGCAGATGGGGCTGTTTCAGAAGCCCTCCATCTACAAGGAGCGACTCGAGTTCGTGACGGGCATCTTCGCCGAGCTGGGTTCGCGGCTCAAGCAGCGCGCCGGCTCGTTGTCGGGCGGTGAGCGCCAGATGGTCGCGATGAGCCGTGCGCTCATGATGGACCCCAAGGTGCTGCTGCTCGACGAGCCGTCGGCTGGCCTGTCCCCCGTGCGCCAGGATGAGGCGTTCATCCGCGTCTCGGAGATCAACAAGGCCGGGGTGACCTGCATCATGGTCGAGCAGAACGCGCGCCGCTGCCTGCAGATCTGCGACCGCGGCTACGTGCTCGACCAGGGCCGCGACGCCTACACGGGCTCGGGTCGCGATCTGCTGAACGACCCCAAGGTCACCGAGCTGTACCTCGGCACGCTCGGCACCTGACCCGGCGCTCCCCCTCTGAGGGCGGGTCCCGCTTCGCGGGGCCCGCCCTTCTCGCGTACGTGCAAGCGGATGTCTCGGGGCCGCGCCCGCACGAGACATCCGCCCGCCCGCCCGCCGCGCCCGCGCCCGCGCCCGCGCCCGCGTAGCTTCGCCGACTGCGCCACGCACGCCCAACCGCGCCACGCACGACGGTCGTACATGGCGCAGGTGGCTGTGCCTGGCGTAATCGGTCGCACGTGGCGCGATCAGGGCGGCGGCGAGCGAAGGTCCTCGCTCCGGATCGCCGCGCCGCGGGGCGGGGCGGGGCGGGCGGGGCGGCGGATGCACGAAAGCGGGCCCCGGTCGAAGACCGGGGCCCGCTCGTGGTGCGGCGTGAAGGCTCAGCCCTCGTAGGCGCTGTAGTTGTTGTCCTCGCCGTACTGGTAGATGCCGATCGACGCCTCGGTCGGGTCGCCGACCTCGTCGAACGTGATCGGACCCGAGATGCCGTCGTAGTCGGCCGTGCCGCCACCGAGGATGATGTCGGCGCATTCCGCGTACGTCGTGCACTTCTCGCCGTCGCCCGAGCCACCCGAGACCTCGATGAGCTTCTCGGCGATCGCCTCGGAGTCGGTCGAGTTCGCCGCGAGAGAGGCGAGCGCGAGCAGGATCGTCGCGTCGTAGGACTCAGCCGCGTAGCTGTAGTCCTCGAGCGGGGGCGTGCCCTCGGCCTCGAGGAACGCGTCGAGCTCACCCGTGAAGGTCGAGATCGAGTCGATGGACAGGCCCGGGAGCGTGCCCTTCGCACCGGTCAGCGAGCCGGGCGGGAACGCGTCGGCGAAGTTCTTCAGGTTGCCGTCGACGAAGTACAGCTTGTCGGCGGGGAACTGACCGAACAGACCCGGAAGGATCGTCGACACCTCGTCGAACGTGATCAGCGCGATGGCGTCGGGCGAGGCCGCGAGCACCGAGTTGATCTGTGCGTCGAACGTGGTGTCACCGGTGTTGTACGTCGCCTCGGCGACGACCTCGCCGCCGGCGCCCTCGAACGCCTCGGACACGTACTTGGCGAGACCCGTGCCGTACGAGTCGTTCAGCACGATGATGCCGAGCGTCTGGTTGCCGTCTTCGGCGATCAGGTTGCCGAGCACCTCACCCTGCAGCACGTCGGACGGCGCGGTGCGGAAGTACAGGCCGTTGTCGTCGTACGTCGTGAACGCGTCGGACGTGTTCGCCGGCGAGAACTGGATGACGCCGGCGCCCGTGACCTGGTCGATGAACTGCAGCGACGTACCCGAGGACGCCGCACCGATGATGGCGGAGACGCCCTCACCGAGCAGACGCGGGATCTCGGTCTCGTAGGCCTTGTTGTCGGTGTCGCCCGAGTCGCCGTACACCACGTCGAGCGTGAGGCCGGTGTCACCGGTGGCCTCGTTGATCTGGGAGGTCGCGTACGCGACACCCGCTTCCTCGGGCGGGCCGAGGAACGCGAGGTTTCCGGTCTGAGGGAGAGCCGTGCCGATCGTCAGCGTGAGGTCTTCACGCGGGCCGGACGTCTCTTCGGACCCGGCGTCGGGTTCGCCGCTCGCGCAGGCGGAAAGCAGGAGGGCGCTCGTCGCGGCGACCGCGACACCCGTCCAGACCTTGCCACGCGAACGAGCGGGTCGGGAGGTACCGAAAACGCTCATGTTGCTCCTTGGGACTGAAGGATATGTTTCCGTTCGCGACGTGCTTCAGGGCACGCCGTCCTGTCACAGTAGTTGCGGCTCCCGCAAGGAACAAGGAGTCCCGATCACAACCCGGTAACACCGTCCAAAGCGTTACATTTCCGTCACATACGTGGGCATTTACGCACAATCGCGCAGCGCACCCGGACAGGGACGCAAGGAAACCGCAATCCAATAGCCGTGGACTCAGGTCAGCTGAGCGACCTGCCGACGAGCCGCCCGAGCCCCCCGGAGCAGGTCGAACGTGAGCACCACGAGTGCGACCCACACAAGGGCGAAGCCGATCCACCGCTCGGGCGGCATGGGCTCGTGCAGGACGAACACGCCGACGACGAACTGGATGAACGGCGCGAAGTACTGGATGAAGCCCATCGTGGTCAGCGGCAACCGCCGCGACGCGGCCGCGAAGAAGAGCAGCGGAACCGCCGTGAGCGCGCCCGAGACGAGCAGCAGCACGGTGTGCCACGTGCCGTACGCGCCCATGGTGAGGCCCGCGGTCGCGCCCACGACGATTAGCTGGATCACCGCCACCGGCGTCAGCCAGGCGGTCTCGAGCGTGAGCCCGGACACCGCGTCGACGCGCGGGCCGACCCGCTTCTTGATGAGTCCGTAGAACCCGAACGAGAAGGCCAGCAGCAGCGCGATCCACGGCACCTCTCCGTGCCCGATCGCGAGTACGAGCACCGCGGCGATGCTGATGCCGACCGCGACCCACTGGGTCACGTTCAGACGCTCGCGCAGCACGATCACACCGAGGAACACCGTCACGATCGGATTGATGAAATACCCGAGGGCGGCCTCGACGACCTGGCCGGACAGCGTCGCGTACACGTAGGTCTGCCAGTTGATGTAGATGAGCACGCCCGCGAGGCCCATGATGAGCACGACCCGTCGATCGCGCAGGAGCACTCCGAACGGACGCCACGCGCGCGTCACGGCCAGCAGCAGCGCGCAGAAGACGAGCGAGAGCACGATGCGCCAGCCGACGACCTCGAACGGCCCGGCCGGCGCGAGCGCGAGAAAGTAGATCGGCAGGATGCCCCACAGACCGTAGGCGCCGATCGCGTAGCCCAGCCCGGCCTTGCTCACCGGCTCGCTGCGCGCCGCGCGTGCACCGGCCGACCCCGCGCCGAGGCCGGAGGCCGCGGGCGCGCCCTGCGCGCTGCCGGGATCGGAGGGTGTGCTCACCGGCTCAGCCTACGCCCGGCCGCCGACGCGTCGACGCCGGCGTCGGACATCGCGTGGGCGGCACCACCCCGACCGACACAGAACGGCCCGGGCGCCGTGAGGCGTCCGGGCCGTTCAGCCGGATCGATCCGCTTAGCGGACGACGACCGCGAGCACGTCGCGGGCCGAGAGCACGAGGAAGTCGTCGCCGCCGAACTTGACCTCGGTGCCGCCGTACTTCGAGTAGATCACCTTGTCGCCGACGGCGACGTCGAGCGGAACACGGTTGCCGTTGTCGTCGATGCGGCCGGGGCCCACGGCCACGACCTCGCCCTCCTGGGGCTTCTCCTTCGCGGTGTCGGGGATCACCAGGCCGGAAGCCGTGGTCTGCTCGGCCTCGACCTGCTTGATGACGATGCGATCCTCGAGCGGCTTGATGGAAACCGACACGGTTGACCCCTTTTCTCTTTCGTTCGGTATGTCTTGACGAAGACTCGTTAGCAGCCTCTGACTGAGAGTGCTAACACGAGTCTAGGGAGATTCTGGCACTCACGCAACGTGAGTGCCAGCTCATTTCCACACACGCCCGAGACGGTCCCGCGCCCGGTGCTAGCGTGGCCGGGTGGATCGCGCTGAGCTCGTCGAACTCCTCTCGCCCGAGGGGCTTCGGCTCCTCGACTCGCTGCCCGAGTGGGACTCCAAGGCCGACGTCGTGCGCGCGGTGGCCGACCTCCGCAAGGCCGGTCACTCGCCCTCGCTCGTCGCCGCGGTGCTCAGCCAGGCTCGGCTCCGCCAGCGCGCGCGCGCCAAGTTCGGCGAGTTCGCCGAGCGCATGCTGTTCACCGAGGCCGGGCTCGAACAGGCCACCCGGCTCAAGGTCGCCGCACTGCACGCCGGGCGGTTCGCGCGAGCGGGCATCGGTCACGTCGCCGATCTCGGCTGCGGCATCGGCGGCGACGCCCTCGCCATGGCCGCGGTCGACCTCGAGATCACCGCGGCCGAGGCCGACGAGGTGACCGCCGCGATCGCCGCGTACAACCTGACGCCCTTCCCACGTGCGCAGGTCCGGCACGCCCTCGCCGAGGAGGTCCCGCTCGGCGGCATCGGCGGCGCCTGGCTCGACCCCGCGCGTCGCACGACCGAGGGCGGCCGCACGACCCGGCTCGCGGATGCCTCCGCGTACAGCCCGTCGCTCGACTTCGCGTTCGGGCTCGCCGAGCGAGTGGCGGTCGGCGTGAAGCTCGGCCCCGGCACCGACCGGGACGTCGTGCCGGCCGGCGCCGAGGCGCAGTGGGTCTCGGTCGACGGCGACCTCGTCGAGCTGGCGGTCTGGTTCGGCCCGCTCGCCCGGCCGGGCATCGGGCGAGCCGCACTCGTGATCCGCGGCGACCAGGCGGCCGAGCTGGCCGCGGCGGCCGACAGCGAGGACGCCCCGACGGGGCCGCTCGGCGACTACCTCTACGAGCCCGACGGCGCGGTGATCCGCGCGCGGCTCATCGGCGACTTCGCGAGAGCCAACGGCGGATGGATGGTCTCCGAGGGCATCGCCTACGTCACCGCCGATCGAGTCATCGAGAGCCCGTTCGCCCGAGGGTTCCGCGTGCTCGAACGCCTGCCGAACGATGAGCGGCAGCTCAGACAGGCGCTCGCCCAGCGGGGTATCGGCACGCTCGAGATCAAGAAGCGCGGCGTCGACGTCGATCCCGCGACACTTCGCACCCGCCTGAAGCTCCGCGGTGAGGCATCCGCCACCATCGTGATCACGCGCGAGGCGGGCCGCCGCGTCACGCTGCTCGTCGAGCGTCTTTGACCGTTCTCGCTGCGGGCAGCGACCGTCCTAGGCGGGCAGCGCGCCGTAGACGATCGCGTAGTAGCCGAGCCAGACCGCTGAGAACACGAGGCCCGTGATGCCGGTGCCGATCGCCACGAACGCGAGGGTGCGGCCGTGCTCCTCGCGGCGCAGGCCGAGAACGCCGAACACGATCGCCGCGATCGAGAGCGGGAGCATCCACCCCACGAACAGCGAGGCGAGCGCTCCGACCGCCCCGGCGATCGCACCGATCCAGCTGTAGACCCGGCGCTGCACCTCGTCGTCGGCCTCGGACTCGGGCACGGGCACCGGATCGGGCAGACCGGGACGGTGCAGCAGCAGCAGCTGCCCCGTGGGCAGCTGCTGCAGGCGCCCCGTGTCGTAGGCGTCGTCGAAGTCACGCGACACGGGCTCGGCCGCGCGGAGCGCCGGGTCGGGCGCATCGGAAGCGGGCTCGGCCCCGCGAAGCGCGGGTTCCGCGGCGCCCCCTCCCGGCTGGGCGGGTGTCGCCCCGGGCTCGGGAGGCGGGACGGGCACGCGGCCCTCCCACGGGGTCCCCGAGTGGTCGGTCACGTCGAACGGTCCTCGATCGGTCCTAGTAGGTGTACGAGTTGCTCATCGCCATCAGCCAGACGAATCCGAGGATCGCGATGACCAGGAAGATCAGCGAGATCCCGATTCCGACGAACCCGGTGATGAGGCCGGTGAGCCAGAATCCGCGACCGTTCGGTTCGCGCTTCCGCCCGAGGAATCCGAGGACGACCGCGGCCGCGGAGAGGATGAACGCGAAGCCCCAGGTGAAGAGGCTGATCGCGATGCCGACGATGCCGAGGATCATCGAGATGAGGCTCATCACCGCGACGGGCTTCGCGGGACCCGTCTGGTACGGGTTCGCGCCATACCCTTCCGCGCCGTACGCGGGCGGCGGCGGGGGCGTCGCACCGTCGCCGGGCGCCCCGTACTGCGCCGGCGCGCCATACGCGGGCTGGCCGCCGTAGGCCGGCTGGTCGCCATACGCCGGCTGGTCGCCATACACCGGCTGCGCGCCGGAGCCGGCCGCCTCAGCCGTGTACGCCGGCGCGCCGTAGGCCGGCGGTGCCGGCGGCTCGGGCGCGGCCGGGGGCTCGGGCGCCGCGGGCGGCTCGGGCGCGATCGGCACATCGGGCGCGATCGGCTCGGGCGCGGCGGGGATCTGGGGCTCGGGCGCGTCGGGCACGCCGGGCTCCGAGGGGTTGGGAGCCAGCGGCTCCTCTCCGGGCTTCGGGTCGCTCATGTCGTCTCTCTTCTCGCTCGTAGGGTTGCGATCGCTGACGGTCAGTAGTTGGTGACGACGCCGTATGTGGACATGTACCAGGTCGTCCAGGCGATCACCGCGATGACCCCGATGATGCTCAGCGCGAGGCCGATGTAGCCCACGATGAGCCCGGCGACCGCGAGGCCGCGGCCTTCTTCACCGGTCTTCTTGATCTGGCTCATCGAGATGTGGCCGCAGATAATGCCCGCCACGGAACCGATGAACCAGAAGATGACGATGCCGGCGATGGACGCCACCAGCGAGACGATCGCCAGCACGTTGGTCTTCTTCGCCGGAGCCGTGGCGTATGCGGAGCCGTACCCCGGCTGGCCGTACCCGGGCTGGCCGTACCCGGGCTGCGCGGGCTGCCCGTACGACGGTGCGGCGGGCTGCGCGGGCGGCGGCGGGGGCGTCGGCGGCACCCCGGCCCCGGACTGGTCGGGAACGTTGGGATCGGTCACGTGAATGGTCCCCTCTTGCGTGGGCGAGTCGCGCCGCGCTTCGGTTGACGCGGCGGGCGCCCGACGGCGCGCGTCACCCTCATCTCGGCTTCACCCTACCGCGGCGCGCGGACGGCCCGCGAGGGGCTCGGCCGGGCCGATCGCGATCGCACTCGGGTGCAGGGGCGCTCAGACCCTGATCTCGGTGACGGGCAGCGTCGAGTCCGCGCCGAACCCCGGGTCCGACGGCGCGTACCCCGCCATGATGAGCTGCGCGCCGAGCGCGGCGATCATCGCCCCGTTGTCGGTGCAGAGCGAGAGCGGCGGGATGCGGAGAGCCACGCCGGCGGCCTCCGCGCGCGCCTCGGCGACCTGCCGGAGCCGGGCGTTCGCCACGACGCCGCCGCCGAGCAGCAGCCTCGGCACGCCCAGGTCGCGGCACGCGGCCAGCGCTTTCGTCACGAGGACGTCGACGACCGCTTCGCGGAAGCTCGCGGCGACGTCGGCGAGGGGCACGGGGTCGCCTGCGGCCTCGCGCCGCTCGACCCACCGCGCGACCGCGGTCTTCAGGCCCGAGAAACTGAAGTCGTATCGGTGCCGTTCGAGGTCCTTCGTCCGGCTGAGGCCGCGCGGGAACGCGATCGCGGCCGGATCGCCGCCGACCGCCGCGCGGTCGATCTCGGGTCCGCCCGGGTACGGCAGCCCGAGCAACCTGGCGACCTTGTCGAAGGCCTCGCCGGCCGCGTCGTCGATGGTCTCGCCGAGCAGTTCGACGTCGCTCACGAGGTCGCGGACGAGCAGCAGCGAGGTGTGCCCGCCCGAGACGAGGAGCGCGACGGTCGGCGTCTCGAGCGGCGCCTCGTCGGCGAGCAGGTCGGCGCCCACGTGTCCGACGAGGTGGTTCACGCCGTACAGCGGGGTGCCGAGCGAGAGCGCGAGCGCCTTCGCGGCGCCGACGCCGACCATGAGCGCGCCCGCGAGGCCGGGTCCGCTGGTGACGGCGACGGCGTCGACGTCGTCGAGCGAGACGGATGCCTCGGCGAGCGCCGCACGGATCGTCGGCCCGAGCGCCTCGAGATGCGCGCGCGCCGCGACCTCGGGCACGACGCCGCCGTATCGGGCGTGCTCGTCCATCGAGGATGCGATCGCGTTCGCGAGCAGGTCGGTGCCGCGCACGATGCCGACGCCGGTCTCGTCGCAGCTGGTCTCGATGCCGAGCACGAGTGGGGCCTGACGGTTCACTGGACCTCCGCGGCGGGTGAGACGGCGGGTGCCGCGACGGCCGGCGGCACGTCGAGACGCATCGTGACCGCGTCGATACCGCCGCGGTAGTACCGGGGGCGCAGCCCGATCTCGGCGAAGCCGAGCGAGGTGTAGAGCGCGCGGGCCACGGGATTGTCGGCGCGCACCTCGAGGAAGAGTCGCTGGGCACCGCGCCGGCGCGCCTCGTCGATGAGCGCGAGCATGAGCACGCGACCGAGCCCGCTGCCGCGATGTTCGGATGCGACGGCGATCGTCTGCACGTCGCCCTCGCCGCTGCCCTTTCCGGCGAGCAGGCCAGCGTAGCCGAGCACGTCGTGCGGCGCGCGATCGTCGACGGCCACGAGATAGTACGTGTGCTGGCTTTCGAGCTCGCGCCGCATGGCCTCCTCGGGCCAGGCGTCGTCGGTGAACGTCGCTCGTTCGAGCACCATGATCGCGTCGAGGTCGCGGATACCGGCACGGCGGAGCATCCGGCTCACGGCGTCACCCGCTTGCCCGCCGACGGGGTCACGTCGGGCGCCCGCAGATAGATCGGCTCGTCGCCCGCGAGCGGGAGCCGGCCGGCGGCGTAACCGAGCTCGGCGAGCATGCCCACCGCGCCGGCCGGCACGACCGACGCGTCGACCCGTGTCGCCGCGGTCGCGGGCACCTCGTCGCGCGGGAAGAGCGCGGGTCCCTGGGTGCGCATGGGCAATCCGTCGGCGTCGAGGCCTGCGTACTCGGACACGGCGGACTCGCGACGACGCGCATCCGTCACGACCTGAAGTGCGCCCGCACCGCCCGAGCCGTACCAGGACCAGGCGACCGCGTCGTGGCTCACGACGGGTACGAGGGGCCGCCCGATGCCCAGCGCGAACGCGCGCGCGGCCGCGATGCCGACCCGCAGACCCGTGAAGGGCCCGGGCCCCATGCCGACGGCGACCCCCGAGAGGTCGCGCGGCGCGACGGCCGCGGTGCGCAGCGCCTCGTCGATGAACTGCCCGATGACCTCGGCGTGCCGCATCGCGTCGTCGGTGCCGACCTCGGCGAGCACGCCGCCCTCGCGGTCGACGACGGCGACGCTCGTCCCCGTCGACGTGTCGATCGCAAGCAGCATGCTCCAAGCCTAGGCGCCCCGCCGGTCGAGCAGCGAGCGAGGCACGAGCACATCCCGCTGGTCGAGTAGCGAGCGAGGAACGAGCACGCGTATCGAGACCGAAGCGACCCACTCCCGAGACCGGCTCACCGGGTCTCGATACGCTCGCTGGCGCTCACTACTCGACCACCGGGGCGGCGAACCTCGTGCCGGCCCAGCGCGGGCCGTGACCGGTCACGGTGATGGTGCGCGGCTCGTCGGCGTCGAGGTCGGCGTCGTCGAGCGGGGCGGATGTCTCGGCCGAGGCATCCGCCCCGGCACCGCCGGTGCCACCCACCCGCCGCTCGATGACGATCTCGAGCCAGGACTCGCTCACCCCGTCGAGCAGGCCGGCACCCCATTCGACGACGACGACCGAGCTCGCGAAGTCGAGGTCGAGGTCGTCGAGCTCGACCGCCGAGCCGAGCCGGTACGCGTCGACGTGCACGAGCGGGGCCCCGCCGCTGAGCCTCGGATGCGTGCGCGCGAGCACGAACGTGGGCGACTGCACGGGTCCGCGCACGCCGAGCCCCTCGCCGATGCCGCGCGTGAGCGTGGTCTTGCCCGCGCCGAGCGGCCCGGTGAGCACGAGCAGGTCGCCCGCGCCCAGGTCGGCCGCGAGCTCGCGGCCGAACGCCTCCATGGCCTCGGTGTCGGGGACGGCGAGCCGCATCACGAGCCCCCGAGGTAGGTCCGGGGCACGCGCGGTCCGATGCGGGTGACGATCTCGTAGCCGATGGTGTCGGCCGCGTCGGCCCAGTCGTCGGCCGAGGGCGCGCCGGTCGCGGGGTCGCCGAACAGCACCGCCTCGTCGCCGACCGCGACGTCGTCGTCGCCGACGTCGACGAGGAACTGGTCCATGGCGATGCGCCCGGCGATGCGCCGTCGCGCCCCGCGCAGCAGCACCTCGCCCCGGCCCGAGGCCTGGCGCGGCACGCCGTCGGCGTAGCCGAGCGGGATGAGCGCGAGCGTGGTGGGCCGTTCGGCCCGCCAGACGTGCGAGTACGAGGCCCCCGTGCCGGGTTCGACGCGGCGTACCGCGGCGACCTTCGCCCGGAGGGTCATGGCGGGCCGGAGGCCGAGCTCGGCGGGCGTGGTGCCGTCGCCGTACGGCGAGACCCCGTAGACGCCGATGCCGGTGCGGACGAGGTCGTAGCGCGAGCCGGGCGTGCTGAGCGCCGCCGCCGTCGAGGCGATGTGTCGCAGCTCGGGCTCGATCCCGGCCGCGGCTGCGGCCGCGAGCGCGCGCTCGAACACCGCGAGCTGCGCGGCATCGGCCTCCGCCGACGTGTTGGCGAGGTGGCTGAACACGCCGCGCACGCGCACCCGCCCCGCCGCCTCGAGTGCGGCCGCGAGCGCGACCACGTCGGCCCACTCCTCGGGTGCGACGCCGTTGCGGCTGAGCCCGGTGTCGATCTTGAGGTGCACCGCAGCCGTACGGCCGGCGCGCCGGGCGGCGGCCGCGATCGCGTGCAACTGCGCACCCGACGAGACGCCGAGGTCGATGTCGTTCGCGATCGCCGGCGCGAAGGCCGCGTCGGGGTCGTGCAGCCAGGCGAGCAGGGGCGCCTCGATGTCCGCGGCGCGCAGAGCGAGCGCCTCGTCGACGTCGGCGGTGCCGAGCCAGGCCGCTCCGCCGTCGAGCGCCGCGCGGGCCACCGGCAGTGCACCGTGTCCGTACGCGTCGGCCTTCACGACCGCGAGCACGCGCGCGGGCGCGACCTGCTCGCCGAGCGTGCGCACGTTCGCGCGGATCGCCTCGAGATCGATCACGGCCTCACGGAACGGACGGCCGCCGGCCGAGGCATCCGTCATCATCGCGCGCCACCCGTCGTGCCGGCCTCGCCCAGCCGCTCGAGCACGACGAACGCGCTCGCGATGCCCGCGTCGTGACTCATCGACAGGTGCACGCGGTCGATGCCGAGCCCGGCCACGTGCGCGGCGAGCTCGCCCGAGAGCGCGAAGCCGGGGTCGCCGTCGGCGTTCTGCACCACGCGCATGTCGTGCCAGCGCAGCACCGAGTGCCCGCCGAGCGCCTTGATCAGGGCCTCTTTGGCCGCGAACCTGGCCGCGAGCGAGCGCGCCGGCCGGTCGCGTTCGCTCTCAGCGAACAGCCGAAGGACGAGCTTCGGGGTCCGCTCGAGCGACCGCTCGAACCGCGCGATGTCGACCACGTCGACGCCGATGCCCGCGATCATCGCTGCCCGCCCGCGCTCATGCTCCCGCGCCCGACCGTGCTCACTCCACCGTGACGGACTTCGCCAGGTTGCGCGGCTGGTCGACGTCGAGGCCCTTCGCCTCGGACAGCTCCATCGCGAACACCTGCAGCGGCACGACGGCGAGCAGCGGCTCGTACAGCGGCGCCGCGAGCGGGATGCGCACGACCTCGTCGGCGAACGGCAGGACCGCCGCATCGCCGGCCTCGGCGATCGCGATGACGCGCGCGCCACGGGCCCGGATCTCCTGGATGTTCGAGACGACCTTCGGATGCAGCGCGGCCGAGCCGCGCGGACTCGGCACCACCACGAACACGGGCTGACCCGGCTCGATCAGCGCGATCGGGCCGTGCTTGAGCTCGCCCGCCGCGAAGCCCTCGGCGTGGATGTACGCGAGCTCCTTGAGCTTCAGCGCACCCTCGAGCGCGATCGGGTAGCCGACGTGGCGGCCGAGGAAGAGCACCGAGCGGGTGTCGGCCATCCAGTGCGCCAGTTGCGCGACCTTCTCCGACTCGGCGAGCACCTCGGTGAGCTTCTCGGGCACACCCTGCAGCTCCTCGATCTCGGCCGCGAGCGCCTCGCCGTCGAGCGTGCCGCGCACGCGCGCCAGGTGCAGGCCGAACAGGTACAGCGCGGTGATCTGCGCCACGAACGCCTTGGTCGACGCGACCGCGACCTCGGGGCCCGCGTGCGTGTAGACGACCCCGTCGGACTCGCGCGGGATCGTCGCACCCTGCGTGTTGCAGATCGAGATCGTCGGCGCGCCGTGCTCGCGCGCGTACTTGACCGCCATGAGCGTGTCCATGGTCTCGCCGGACTGGCTGATCGACACGACGAGCGTGTCGTCGTCGAGCACGGGCTCGCGATACCGGAACTCGTGGCTGAGCTCGACCTCGACCGGGATTCGGGCCCACTTCTCGATCGCGTACTTGGCGACGAGCCCCGCATACGACGCGGTGCCGCACGCGATGATCGTGATGCGACGGATGTCCCGGAGCCGGTCGTCGCCGAACGCCTCGAGCTCGGGGATCGCCACATGCCCGTCCGCGATCCGCCCGCGCAGCGTGTTGGCCACCGCCTCGGGCTGTTCGGACACCTCCTTGCGCATGAACGACGACCAGCCGCCCTTCTCGGCCGCCGAGGCGTCCCACGCGACCTCGAACGGCTCGACCTCGACGACCTCGCCGTCGAAGTCGGTGACCGTCACGCCTTCGGCCGTGATCGCCACGATCTGGTCCTGCCCGATCGCGACCGCGCGCTTGGTGTACTCGACGAACGCGGCGACGTCGGAGCCGAGGAAGTTCTCGCCCTCGCCGAGCCCGATCACGAGCGGCGAGTTGCGGCGGGCGCCCACGACGAGACCCGGCTCCTCACGGTGCACCGCGAGCAGGGTGAACGCGCCCTCGAAGCGCGCGACCGTCTGCCGGAACGCCTCACGGAGGTCACCGTGCTCGCGGTACGCCTTGCCGAGCAGCACGGCGGCCACCTCGGTGTCGGTCTCGCTCTCGAAGTCGAACCCCTCGGCCAGCAGCTCGGCCTTCAGCTCGGCGAAGTTCTCGATGATGCCGTTGTGGATGAGCGCGAGCCGGCCCTCGTCGCCGAGATGCGGGTGCGCGTTCGCGTCGGTGGGGCCCCCGTGGGTGGCCCAGCGCGTGTGGCCGATCCCCGTTCCGCCGGGCGCGAGCGGGTGCCGGTCGAGCTCGTCGGCGAGCACCTGGAGCTTGCCGGCGCGCTTGGCCGTCTCGAGGCCGCCCGCACGATCGATGACGGCGACGCCGGCCGAGTCGTAGCCACGGTACTCGAGCCGCCGAAGGCCGCCCACGAGGACGTCGAGGCTCTCACGAGGCCCGACATATCCGACGATTCCACACATGCGGTCGATCCTACCGGCGGCTGGATGTGCGCCCGCTCGGAGCGGATCCCGGCGCGTTGCGTCACAAGTGCCCCACGAGGCATCCGCAGCATGCCGCGGGCGGAATCCAGGCCGCCAGTAGACTGTCGAGGTGCTGGATCGCCCGAGCCTCTCGTCGGCGCAGCTGTCGCCCTTCATCGAGATCGACCGTGCAGACTGGGCCGCGCTCGCGCCCTCGGTTCCGTCGCCGTTGACCGAGACCGAGATCGTGCAGCTGCGCGGCCTCGGCGAACCGCTCGACATGCGCGAGGTCGCAGAGGTGTACCTGCCGCTCTCGCGGCTGCTGAACCTGTACGTCGGCGGCACGAACGCGCTGCGCGACCAGACGAGCCAGTTCCTGCGCGGACCCGACAGCGCCACCCCGTTCGTCATCGGCGTCGCCGGGTCGGTCGCGGTCGGCAAGTCCACGATCGCGCGCCTGCTGCGCGAGCTGCTCACGCGGTGGGAGGGCACGCCCCGCGTCGAGCTCATCACGACCGACGGCTTCCTATTCCCGACCGCCGAGCTGCAGCGCCGCGGGCTCATGGAACGCAAGGGCTTCCCCGAGTCCTACGACCGCCGCGCGCTGCTCAGGTTCGTCAGCGAGGTGAAGGCCGGTGCCGCCGAGGTGGTCGCACCGTTCTACTCGCACCTCATCTACGACATCGTGCCGGACGCGCAGATCACCGTCCGGCGGCCCGACGTCCTGATCGTCGAGGGTCTCAACGTGCTGCAGCCGCCGGGGCCCGGCCGCGGGCTCGCGGTGAGCGACCTGTTCGACTTCACGATCTACGTCGACGCGCGCACGTCCGACATCGCCCGCTGGTACGAGGAGCGCTTCCTGAAGCTGCAACGCGGGGCGTTCGCGAACCCGAACTCGTACTTCCACCGGTACGCCTCGCTCTCCGAGTCGGAGGCGCGCACGCGCGCGAGCGAGATCTGGCGTTCGATCAACGAGCCGAACCTGCTCCAGAACATCCGCCCCACGCGCTCGCGCGCGACGCTCGTGCTCCGCAAGAGCTCGGACCACACGGTCTCGAGCGTGCTGCTCCGCAAGCTCTGAGCACTCGCGACCCATCCGTCCCTTCCCGCGACATATCCGTCCGTCCTCTCGAACGGTCGCGAATGGCGGGTGTCAGCGCCGCGGACCCACCACCCGCGACCGTTCGTCGCAGCTGCCCGGGCTGACGATTCCATGCCGCGGAACGAACGGTCACGGATGGCGGGTGTGTCGCGGACCACACTCGCCATCCGCGACCGTTCGATCGAGGACGTGCGGGTGCGCGTGCGCGTGCGTACGCGTGCGCGTGCGCGCGGACTAGACCGCGAGCCGCTCGCGCACCACGTCGGCCAGCGCGGCGGCGTGCCGCTCGGCCTCGGACTGCGCGGACGCCTCGACCATGACCCGCACCATCGGCTCGGTGCCCGACGGGCGGAGGAGCACCCGACCGGTGTCGCCCAGCTCGGCCTCGGCCGCGGCGACGGCCGAGGCGATGGCCTCGTCGGCGTGCAGCGCGTGGTGGTCGACACCGCGGACGTTCACGAGCACCTGCGGGTACACGGTCATGACCGACGCGAGGTCGGCGAGCGTGCGCCCGGTGCGCGCCATCTCGGCGGCGAGGTGCAGGCCGGTGAGGACCCCGTCGCCCGTCGTCGCGTACTCGCTCATGATGACGTGGCCGGACTGTTCGCCACCCAGCGCGAGCCCGTGCTGGCCCAGGGCCTCGAGCACGTAGCGGTCGCCGACCTTCGTCTCGAGCACGCGGATCCCATGCTCGGCCATCGCCTTCTTCAGGCCGAGATTCGACATGACGGTGACGACGAGCGTGTCGTCGGTGAGCTTGCCGCGTTCCTTCATGGAGAGCGCAAGGATCGCCATGATCATGTCGCCGTCGACGACATTGCCCTCGGCGTCGACCGCGAGGCATCGGTCGGCATCGCCGTCGTGCGCGATGCCCAGATCGGCGCCGTGCTCGACGACGGCGCGCTGGAGCCCCTCGAGGTGCGTGGAGCCGACGCCGTCGTTGATGTTCATGCCGTCGGGGTCGGCGCCGATGACGATGACCTCGGCGCCGGCGTCGGTGAAGGTCTCGGGCGAGACTCCGGCGGCGGCGCCGTGCGCGCAGTCGAGGACGACCTTGATCCCGTCGAGCCGGTGCGGCAGCGTGCCGAGCAGATGCACGACGTAGCGGTCTTCGGCGTCGGCGAAGCGCTGGATGCGGCCGACGCCGTCGCCGACGGGCGCGAGCTTCTGCCGGCCGAGGTAGCTCTCGATGCGGTCTTCGACGACGTCGGGCAGCTTGGTGCCGCCGAACGAGAAGAACTTGATGCCGTTGTCGGGCGCGGGATTGTGCGAGGCCGACACCATGACGCCGAAGTCGGCACGGATGCTGTCGATGAGGAACGCGGCCGCGGGGGTCGGGATGACGCCCGCGTCGAGCACGTCGACGCCTGACGAGGCGAGCCCCGCCGCGACGGCGGTGCTCAGGAATTCACCGGACACGCGCGGATCGCGCGCGAGCACGGCGACGGGGCGGCGACCGGCCGCGCGGATCGCGTCGGCGTGCCGCCCTTGCGTGAGGACGGCCGCAGCCGCCTGGGCGAGGCCCAGGGCCAGGTCAGCCGTGAGTTCACGGTTGGCCAGGCCCCGGACCCCGTCGGTTCCGAAGAGCCGAGGCATATCGAATCCGGAGGATTAACGCTTCGAGAACTGGGGCGCCTTGCGGGCCTTCTTGAGACCAGCCTTCTTGCGCTCGATGACGCGCGCGTCGCGCGTGAGGAAGCCGGCCTTCTTCAGCTGCGGCCGGTTGTTCTCACGGTCGATCTCGTTGAGCGCGCGAGCGATCGCGAGGCGCAGTGCGCCGGCCTGGCCCGAGGGGCCGCCGCCGGTGATGCGGGCGATCACGTCGTACGAGCCCGAGAGCTCGAGCACGGTGAACGGGTCGGTGATGAGCTGCTGGTGCAGCTTGTTCGGGAAGTAGTCCGCGAACTCACGGCCGTTGACCGTGATGGTGCCCGAGCCGGGGACGACGCGCACGCGCGCGATCGCCTCTTTGCGGCGGCCGACGGCCGCACCCGAGACGTTCAGCACGGGACGCGGGGTCGACGGAGCGGCCTCGGCCGGGCTCTCGGTCGTGTAGCTCTCAGGAGCCTGGTCGATCTGGTCTGCGATCTTCGCCATGGTGGTTTCGAATCCTTATTTCGCGTCGGCGCCGGGCGTTACTGGGCGACCTGGGTGAGGGTGAACGGCTTCGGCTGCTGGGCCGCGTGCGGGTGCTCCGGGCCGGCGTAGACCTTCAGCTTCTTCAGCTGGGCACGACCGAGCGAGTTCTTCGGGAGCATGCCGCGGATCGCCTTCTCGACCGCGCGGACGGGGTTCTTCTCGAGCAGCTCGGCGTAGCCGACGGCCTTGAGGCCGCCCGGGTAGCCCGAGTGGCGGTAGGCCTTCTTCTGCTCGAGCTTCTGGCCGGTCAGGGCCACCTTGTCGGCGTTGACGATGATCACGAAGTCGCCGGTGTCGACGTGGTTCGCGAAGATCGCCTTGTGCTTGCCGCGGAGGAGCGAGGCCGCGTGGCTCGCCAGACGACCGAGGACGATGTCGGTCGCGTCGATGACGACCCAGTCGCGCTGGATGTCATTCGGCTTCGGAGAAAAGGTGCGCGTCACAGGAGTGCTGCTTTCTGATCGAGTGAGGGGTTCGTGAATCCCGCTCCTGAGGGGAGTTCGGCCGCGATGCGGACGAACGCCCGAGTGGAGGGCTCAACTTCGGGTGCCGCGCAGTGACGGCACCAACGGGCGAGTTTAGCCCACTATTCCGTCGATGCGCAATTCGCGGCGCGCGCGGGTCTGCGCGGCGCGCCCGGCGAGCTCGTCGTCCGGCGGATAGCCGACCTCGGTCAGCACGAGCCCCTTCGCGGGCATGACCTTGAACGCGCTGGTGCGCTCGCGGGCCGCGAGCAGGACGGCGGGGTCGGATGCCTCGAGCCGTCGCTCCCCCACGGCGACGCAGGCACCGACGAGCGCGCGCACCATCGAGTGGCAGAACGCGTCGGCCTGAAGCGACGCGACCAGCACCCCGTCGTCCCGGCGCCGCCACCCGTAGGCCTGGAGTGTACGGATCGTGGTGGCCTCCTCGCGGGGTTTGCAGTACGCGGCGAAGTCGTGCAGCCCGGTGAGCGTGCGAGCGGCCTCGTCCATGGCCTCGACGTCGAGCTCGCGCGGGTACCAGACCGTGCGGCGCCGATCGAGCGGATCGCGCAGCGCGCGACGGTCGGCGACGCGGTACTCGTACCGCCGCCAGACCGCCGAGAACCGCGCGTCGAACCCGTCGGGCGCGAGCTCGGCGTGCGTGATCACGACGTCGTCGTCGGCCGAGCCGAGGATGCCCGTGAGCCGTCGGGCCAGCACGCCGGCCGGGTCGGTCGCGAGACCGCTCGTCGCGTCGCCGCGCCGCGGGCGCGCCACCTCGTCGAGCGCCGCCCGCGGGACATCGAGGTGTGCGACCTGGCCGAGCGCGTGCACGCCCGCGTCGGTGCGGCCGGCGACGGTCAGCCTGGGTTCGACGCCGGCGCGCCGGAACAGCGTCGCGAGCGCCCGCTCGAGCACGCCCTGCACGGTGCGCAGCCCGGGCTGCCGGCTCCACCCGTTGAACGCCGTCCCGTCGTACGCGACACCGAGCCGCACCCGCACGGTCTCGCCCGAGGCATCGGCCCCGCCCGAGGCATCCGGCACCGACTCACTCACTCGACCACCCTCCCACACCGCGCCATCGCGCTTCGCCCCGACTTCCTTGCTCAGGACGTGCAGCCGGACACGCCCGCGATGTGCACGCGGACACGCCGCACTCACCCTGAAACATCCTGAGCAAGGAACCGCGGGTTGGGAATGGCCACTCATCCCACCTGCGCCGAATCGCTTGCTCAGGAGCTCCGACCCGACACGCCGCACCACACCCGCCGACACGCCGCACCCACCCCGAGTCCTCCTGAGCAAGAGACCTGGGGAGGGCGGCAGGCTCACGAATGAGAACGGCGGGCGGCCGGATGCCCCGGACCAGCGCCGCACGAACGACGAGGGGCCCCGTCCGCGCGATGCGCGGGCGGGGCCCCTCGGACGTGGTGCGAGGTTACTTGGCCTCGGCGGGCTCCTCGGCGGGAGCCTCGGCCGACTCCTCCGATGCCTCGGCGCCGGCGGCCTCGTCGACCTCGGCCTGAGCCTCGGTCACGACCTCGTCGGGCGTCTCCTCGGCGGCGGGCGTCTCCTCGGAGGGCTCCTCGACCGGCGCGGCGGCGGCCGGCTTCGCGGCACGCGTCTTCGGGGTCACGGGCTCGAGCACGAGCTCGATGACCGCCATGGGCGCGTTGTCGCCCTTGCGGTTGCCGATCTTCGTGATGCGGGTGTAGCCGCCCTCACGGTCGGCGACCTGCGGTGCGATCACGGCGAAGAGCTCGTGCACGACCGACTTGTCGCCGATGGTCGCGAGCACCCGGCGGCGAGCGTGCAGGTCACCGCGCTTGGCGAACGTGATGAGCCGCTCGGCGAGCGGGCGCAGGCGCTTGGCCTTGGTCTCGGTCGTGGTGATGCGCTTGTGCGTGTAGAGCGCAGCCGCCAGGTTGGCGAGCATCAGCCGCTCGTGCGCGGGTCCGCCTCCGAGGCGGGGGCCCTTGGTGGGCTTCGGCATGGTTCGTTATCTCCAGTTGGTGGGGGAAAGCGGCGGCTGCGGCTTAGTTCTCGTCGTCGAAGCCCGTGTAGAAGTGGGCGCCGTCGAAGCCGGGGACCGAGTCCTTGAGCGACAGGCCCATCTCGGTGAGCTTGTCCTTGACCTCGTCGACCGACTTCTGGCCGAAGTTGCGGATGTTCATCAGCTGCGACTCGGACAGGGCGACCAGCTCGGACACCGTGTTGATGCCCTCACGCTTGAGGCAGTTGTACGAGCGGACCGACAGGTCGAGGTCCTCGATCGGGATCGAGAGCTCGCTCGAGAGCACGGCGTCGACCGGCGCGGGCCCGATCTCGATGCCCTCGGCCGCGGTGTTCAGCTCGCGCGCGAGACCGAACAGCTCGACGAGCGTGCGACCGGCCGACGCGATCGCGTCGCGCGGCGTGATGGCCGGCTTCGACTCGACGTCGACCACGAGGCGGTCGAAGTCGGTGCGCTCGCCGGCACGCGTGGCCTCGACGCGGTACGTGACCTTGAGCACCGGCGAGTAGATCGAGTCGACGGGGATCTGGCCGGCCTCGGAGTACTCGTTGCGGTTCTGGCTGGCCGAGACGTAGCCGCGGCCGCGCTCGATCGTGAGCTCGAGCTCGAACTTCGCCGACTCGTTGAGGGTCGCGATGACCAGCTCGGGGTTGTGCACCTCGACGCCGGCCGGGGCCGAGATATCGGCCGCGGTGACCTCGCCCGAGCCCTGCTTGCGCAGGTAGGCGGTGATCGGCTCGTCGTGCTCGCTGGAGACGACCAGGTTCTTGATGTTGAGGATGATCTCAGTCACATCCTCCTTGACGCCCGCGACGGTCGAGAACTCGTGGAGCACGCCGTCGATGCGGATGCTCGTCACGGCCGCGCCGGGGATCGAGGAGAGGAGGGTGCGACGAAGCGAGTTGCCCAGGGTGTAACCGAAGCCCGGCTCGAGAGGCTCGATCACGAACCGCGAACGGAACTCCGAGATGTTCTCTTCGGTGAGCGTCGGGCGCTGTGCGATCAGCACGTTGGATTCCTTTCGGCAGGGTGTCCGCTATATGACACCTGCGAGTTCATAGGGATCGTTGAGTTGTGAGAGAACGGATGCCCCGGCGACCGGGTCGGCACGAAGGCCGACCCGGCCACCGGGACCGGAGTGTTAGACGCGGCGACGCTTGGGCGGGCGGACACCGTTGTGCGCCTGAGGCGTCACGTCGGTGATGCTGCCGACCTCGAGGCCTGCGGCCTGCAGCGAACGGATCGCGGTCTCGCGACCCGAGCCCGGGCCCTTGACGAAGACGTCGACCTTCTTCATGCCGTTCTCCTGCGCCTGGCGCGCGGCCGACTCGGCGGCGAGCTGCGCGGCGAACGGGGTCGACTTGCGCGAGCCCTTGAAGCCGACGCCGCCCGAAGAGGCCCAGCTGATCACGGCACCGTTCGTGTCGGTGATCGACACGATGGTGTTGTTGAACGTCGACTTGATGTGGGCCTGGCCCACGGCGATGTTCTTCTTTTCCTTCTTGCGCGGCTTGCGAGTAGCCGCCTTGGGTGCTGCCATGTGTGAAATCTCCTAGATCTGGCGACAAGCGGTTACTTGCGGCCGGCCTTCTTCTTGCCGGCCACGGTGCGCTTCGGGCCCTTGCGGGTACGAGCGTTGGTCTTGGTGCGCTGGCCGCGGACCGGGAGACCCCGGCGGTGGCGGATGCCCTCGTACGAGCCGATCTCGACCTTGCGGCGGATGTCGGCGGCGACCTCGCGGCGGAGGTCACCCTCGACCTTGAAGTTGGCCTCGATGTAGTCGCGGAGCGCGACGAGCTGGTCGTCGCTGAGGTCCTTGACGCGGATGTTCCCGTCGATGCCGGTCTCCTTGAGCGTCTGCAGCGCGCGAGTGCGGCCGACGCCGAAGATGTAGGTCAGTGCGATCTCCACGCGCTTCTCGCGCGGGATGTCGACTCCTGCCAGACGTGCCATGTTGGCTTCTCCTGTGATGAGTGGAGGTGTGGAGCAACGCCGGTGCCCGGGCCTCCTCCCGAGGTGTCCCCCGCAGCCCGTGGACGGGCGGCGGGTTCTGGCGTTGCCAGGTGTGCAGCTCGTGCTGCGTGTTCAGTTGTGTCGCGTGACGCGGTGAAGCGGATGCCTCCGACGAGACATCCGCTCGCGACTAGCCCTGGCGCTGCTTGTGGCGGGGGTTCTCGCAGATCACCATGACGCGCCCGTGGCGGCGGATGACCTTGCACTTGTCGCAGATGCGCTTGACGCTGGGGTTGACCTTCACAGTCGGTTCCTTCGATTCGCTGTCCTCGTACCCGCGGGGTGCCGCGGGCCGTTACTTTCCGAACAGCCCTTACTTGTAGCGGTAGACGATCCGGCCGCGGGTCAGGTCGTACGGGCTCAGCTCCACGATCACGCGGTCCTCGGGGAGGATGCGGATGTAGTGCTGGCGCATCTTTCCGGAGATGTGGGCGAGCACCTTGTGCCCGTTGGTCAGCTCCACGCGGAACATGGCGTTCGGAAGCGCTTCGATGACCGAGCCCTCGATCTCGATGACACCGTCTTTCTTGGCCATACACTCACTATCGTTCGAGTTCGGGATGATCAGTCGTGCGATGCGTGCGCGCCTGCCGCTCAAGGCATGCCGAAAGCACCGGCGCAACACACCAAGGGTCAACTATAGGTGATTCCGACCCACTTCGCCAGTCGGATGTTATGGTTCGCGCTGAGGCTTCCCAGAACCCGAACAAGCACACCCGATCACGGTCGTCAGGCCCGAGGCGCGGCGAGTTCGGCCTGGGCGTCGCGGACCAGGGCTTCCAGCCGGGGATACAGCGGATGTCCCGCCTCGATGCCCATGACCTGGTCGACGAAGGCCGTGGCGTCGAGCACGCTGAGCAGCCGGCCCAGCTCGAGGCTCTCCTCGTCGGCGGCCGATCGGAACCGCAGAGCGGCCGCGATCGCGGCCAGCAGCCCGTCGACGGGCGCTCCGCGCGCGGCGAGCCGCGCGGCCGGCTCGATGAACCGCTCCTTGCGCGAGAGCTTGCGGAGCGGCTGACGGCCCACGCGCTCGACCGTGTCCGGGAGCTCGGGGTTCGCGAAGCGCTCGAGGATGCGCCGGCGGTAGTCGGCCTGCGCCTCGGCCGTGAAGGCGTGATCGGCGACGATGAGCGCCGAGGTCTCCTCGAGCGCGCGCTCGACCGCGCCGCGCACGGCCGGGTCGGCGAGCGCGTCGCTGATGCGAGCGTGCCCGGTGGCCGCCCCGAGGTACGCGATCGAGGCGTGGCCGGTGTTCACGGTGAAGAGCTTGCGCTCGATGTACGGCGCGAGATCGTCGACGTAGTGCGCGCCGGGGATCTCGGGCGGCCGATCCCCGAACGGGGACCGCTCGATCGCCCATTCGAAGAACGTCTCGACCGTGACGTCGAGGCCGGCGTCGGCGCGCTGGCCCGGGACGATGCGATCCACGGCCGTGTTCGCGAAGATCGCACGCGGCACGAGCGTCGCCCACTCCTCGGGCGTGGTGAGCGAGGCCATCTCGTCGCGCAGCAGGGCGGTCGCGTTGATGGCGTTCTCGCACGCCATGATCGCGAGCGGCGGCAGATCGGCCGCGCGCCCGCGAAGCCCCTCGAGCACGTGCGGCGCGATGAACCGCAGCACCCGTGGCCCCACGGCCGTGGTCACGACCGCGGCGGTCTCGAGCTCGGCGACCAGGCGCGGAGCATCCGTCGAGCTGTCGATCGCCCGGAAGCGATCGACGCGGTGGTCGCTCCCACCCGGCCCCACCTCGTGCACCGTGTAGTGCTCGGCGGCCTCGAGCCGCTCGATGAGCGGGCGGTCCACGTCGGCGAAGACGACCTCGTACCCGGCCTCGTGCAGCAGGAGCCCGACGAACCCGCGCCCGATGTTGCCCGCGCCGAAGTGGACCGCCGTGGTCACTCGTTGACCTCCGCGAGCAGCGCCGCGAGCTCGTCGGCGTCGCCCGCCGCGAGCAGCTTCGCGACCTCGTCCTCGTCGGAGAAGATCGTCGCGATCTTCGCGAGGATGTCGAGGTGCTCGTTGCCGATGCCGGCGATGCCGACGACGAAGCGCACCTCCTCGCCCGACCAGTCGACGGGCTCGTCGTAGCGGATGAAGGACAGCGCCGAACGCTGGATCTGGTCCTTCGACTCATTGGTGCCGTGCGGGATCGCCAGGAAGTTGCCCATGAACGTGGACACCGAGCCCTCGCGCTCGAGCATCGAGTCGACGTAGTCCGGACGCACGGCGCCCGCATCGACGAGGATGGCGCCCGCCTCGCGGATGGCGTCGTCGCGCGAGGCGGCGCGAGCGACGAGGCGGACATCGCCCGGGGCGAGGATGGTGTCGGTCATGATGTGTTCCTTCCTGGCGAACCGCTCAGCGGACGCCCTCGGACTCCAGCAGGTGCACGATCTCGTCGTACTTCGGCGAGTTCATGAAGTTCTCCACGCTGATGTGGAGCGAGTTGGGCGACTGCTGCCGGGCGCGGTCGGTGAGGTCCTGGTGGGTGACGACCAGGTCGGCGTCGCCCTTCAGATTCGCGATGGCCGCGTTGGTGACCGTCACCGAGTCGATGCCGGCCTTCTTGATCTTGTTGCGCAGCACCGTCGCACCCATCGCACTCGATCCCATGCCCGCGTCGCATGCGAACACGATCGTGTGGATCGGCTTGTGCTCGAACGCGGCCTGCTCGCCCTCGGCGACGAGGCCCGCGCCGTCGGCGACGCCCTCGGCCTGCAGGTTGCCGAGCACACCCGACTTCTTGCCCTTGTTCGCCTCGGTCGCGGCGATCGCGGCCGACAGGTCGCCCGCGTTCTCCTTCGCGAGGTCGCGCTTGCGGCTCGCCCGCAGGATGATCGCCGAGATCGTGAACGACACCGCCGCGGCGATGACGACCGAGAGGATGACGCCCACGTAGCTGTCCTGCGCGGTCTGCAGCAGCACCGCAATGATCGAGCCCGGTGCGGCCGGCGCCCGGAGGCCCGAGTCGAACAGCACGTTCGTGGCGACGCCCGCCATGCCGCCGCCGATGGCCGCGAAGACCAGCATGGGCTTCATGAGCACGTACGGGAAGTAGATCTCGTGGATACCGCCGAAGAACTGGATGATGATCGCGCCGGGCGCGCTCGCCCGGGCCATCCCGACGCCGAAGATCGCGAACGCGAGCAGGATGCCGAGACCCGGGCCCGGGTTCGCCTCGATCAGGAACAGGATCGACTTGCCGGTCTCGTCCGCCTGCTGAACGCCGAGCGGCGTGAACACGCCGTGGTTGATGGCGTTGTTCAGGAACAGGATCTTCCCGGGCTCGACGAGGATCGAGACGATGGGCAGCAGCCCGGCGAGCACGAGCCAGTTCACCGCGGTCTCGAGCCCGTTGCTCAGGAACTCGACGGCGGGCGCGAACGCGTAGAAGCCGACGAGGGCGAGCAACAGGCCGAGGATGCCGGCCGAGAAGTTGTTGACCAGCATCTCGAAGCCGGCCTTGATCTTGCCCTCCCAGATCTTGTCGACCTGCTTCATGAGCCACGCGGCCAGCGGGCCCATGATCATGGCGCCGATGAACATCGGGATGCCGGCGCCGACGATCACGCCCATCGTCGCGATGGTGCCCACGACCCCGCCACGGGTGTCGTAGACCATGCGACCGCCCATGTTGGCGATGAGCAGCGGCAGCAGGTAGGTGATCATCGGACCGACGAGG
Source organism: Agromyces aerolatus (assembly GCF_031432255.1). Lineage (NCBI taxonomy): Bacteria > Bacillati > Actinomycetota > Actinomycetes > Micrococcales > Microbacteriaceae > Agromyces > Agromyces aerolatus. The sequence goes on from NZ_JAVKGQ010000001.1 coordinate 204,323, forward strand.
CCGATGTTCTCGGTGCCGTCGGGGCTGGGGAACCCGCCGATCTCGGGGATCGGCAGGATCGGGCTGTCCTCGATGAACAGCGCGGTGATGAACCCCCACGCGATGAACGCGGCGATGTTCGGCATGATCATGCCGCTCAGGAAGGTTCCGAACCTCTGGACGGCGACGCGGGCTCCCCCTTGCCGCTTCGTGTCCGGTGACGACGTCGTCATCGTGATGCCTCTCTGCGAGTCACGACGCGGCCTGGCGCGTCGGAGTGGTGACGGATTCGGCGGCCTCGCGGGCCGCCTGCTTGGCTTCGGCCGCTCCCTCAGCGGCCAAGGCTGCCCGGGCGATCGCCTTCGCGTCGTCCAGGCCGTACCGCGCGAGGGAGGCGCGGACGTCTGCGAGTGCCGATGGGGACATCGACAGGCTGGTGGCGCCGAGACCCACGAGGACCACGGCAAGGAGCGGGTCGGCCGCGGCCTCGCCGCAGATGCCGACCGGCTTGCCGGTCGCGGCGCCGGCCCGGCCGACCTCCTCGATGAGCCGGAGGACCGCGGGGTGCCACGGGTCCTGCAGGGTCGCGACGGTGCCGAGCAGCCGGTCGGCCGCCATCGTGTACTGCGTGAGGTCGTTGGTGCCGATCGAGGCGAACGCCGCGACGTCGAGCACGCGCTCGGCGATGAGCGCGGCCGACGGCACCTCGATCATGACGCCGGCCACGCGGACGCCGAGCTCGTTCGCGAGGGCCGTGAAGTAGCGGGTCTCCTCGAGCGTCGCGATCATGGGCGCCATGACCCAGAGCTCGGCCTCGGCCGAGGCATCCGCCGCCGCGAGCGCCGTGAGCTGCTCACGCAGGATCGTCTCGGAATGCCGGAGCGCGCGGATGCCGCGCAGCCCGAGCGCCGGGTTCTGCTCGTCGGCGTCGTTGAGGAAGGCGAGCGGCTTGTCGGCGCCCGCGTCGAGCACGCGGACCACGACCTTCTTGCCCGGGAAGGCCTGCAGCAGGCGCGTGTACTGCTCCTGCTGCTCGGTCACGCTCGGCGCGCGGTCGGCGTCGAGGAAGAGGAACTCGGTCCGGAACAGCCCGACGCCCTCGGCGCCCAGCTGGATCGCCTCGGCCGCGCCGTCGGCCGACCCGAGGTTGGCGAGGAGCGGCACGGGCGTGCCGTCGGCGAGCGCGCCGGGGGTCACGGGGCGGCTCGCGATGCGCTCGCGCTCGGCGATGCGCTCGCGCGCCTCGCCGACCTGCACGATCGTCGGGTCGGCGACCACGACGTCGCGCTCCGCGTCGACGATGACCGAGTCGCCGTCCGCGAGCTCGGCGGCACCCGCGGCACCGACGACCGCGACGATGTTCTTCTCGCGCGCGAGGATCGCGGTGTGCGAGGTCGGGCCCCCGTCGATGGTCACGAGCCCGAGCACCTGGCCCAGGTCGAGCGTCGCGGTGTCGGCCGGCGCGAGGTCGCGCGCGACGAGCACGAACGGATGCCCCGGGCTGGGGACGCCCGGAGCAGGAAGCCTGAGCAGATTCGCGACGACACGTTGCGAGACGTCGTCGAGATCCGCGGCGCGCTCCCCCAGGTAGCCGCCCATTCCCGCGAGCAGGTCCCGGAACGCGGCGAACGCCTCGTAGACCGCGCGCTCGGCGGTCTTGCCGTCGGCGAGCCGCTTCACGACGTCGTCCATGAGCGTCGGGTCCTCGGCCATCATGGCCTGCGCCTCGAGCACGTCCTTGGCCGCGCCGCCCGCGCGGGCACCGCGGCGCTGCAGGTCGTCGGCGACCATCGAGAGCGAGGCGCGGGCGCGGGCCTCCTCGCGCTCGGGATCGAGGTGGCTCGGCCGGTCCACGGGCTCGGGCAGTGGATCCGCCATCCGTACGACCGGGCCGAGGGCGACGCCCTGCCCGATGCCGATGCCCTGGATCTCGTTCACGCTGACCTCCCGGTGGTGTCGGCGGACCGACCCTCGTTACTCGTCGTGGTCGGTGCTGAGCAGCTCGAGCAGCTCGTCCAGCACCTTCTGCTCGTCGTCGCCCTCGACCACGAGGGTGACCTCGTCGCCGTGGTCGATGCCCTGCGAGATGACGGCGAGGATGCTCGCCGCATTGACGGGCGCACTGCCGTTCTTGGCGATCGTGACGGCGGCGCCGGACGCGGCTGCCGCCTGTGTGAAGAGTTTGGCCGGCCTGGCGTGCAGGCCGTGGGTCGATCCGATCCGAACTGTGCGTTCCACCATGTTTCCGGTTCCCGTCGCGGTCGCTGGTATCCGTTCCCTCGCTCACCATAGCCCGCCACCGGTGCGGCAGGGGGGCGCTTGACTCGGCGTCACGGCGCCGCTCCGGCGGCTTCGAGAGCGAGGTCGAGGGCTGCCGTGCCGTCGCCGCTGGCGGCGGTCTCCGGCAGGATCGCGATCGGCACGGATGCCGCGTCGGCGAGCGCGCGCAGCTCGTGGAGCTGGGCGCCGAGGTGTGCGCCGACCAGCAGCACGTCCGCGCCCTCGAGCTCGGCCGCGAGCTGGGACGTGCTCGTCGGCCGGGCTTCGAGCGTGACGCCACGCGACGCGGCCGTTCGCCTGAGGCGGTGCGCCACGAAGGTGCTGGACGCTCCCGCGCCGCAGACCACGATGACCCGCATGGAGTACCTCCTCACCGTCGCCTCGTCGCGCGGTTGCCGTGCCGCGATCGATTCGATCCTGCTCCTCCGCCCGTGGCATCCGCCACCTGAATCGTTTCCGCACCCCCGGAAAACGCCAGCCGGATGGCCCCGTGCCGACGCCGCCGGTGATTGACTGAGGGCGTGGGCGAGCGATGGCAGCACCTCATCGACGAGCTCGTGCGCGCCGACGGGTGGACGACCGCCGCTCAGCTCGCCGACCGGCTCGGGGTGACGACGCGCACCGTCCGCACCTGGGTCGCGAACGCGAACGCGGCGGGCGACGCCCCCGTGATCCGGTCGGGTCCGGACGGCTACAAGATCGACCGCGCCGCCCTCGCGGCGCGAGAGGAGCCGGTCGCCGACCCGCGCGACCGCCCGGAGGGCCGGCAGGCGCTGCTCATCCGGCGCCTCGTCGACGCGGACGACGGCCTCGACCTGTTCGAGACGGCGGCCGAGCTGCACGTCAGCGAGTCCACGCTCGAGGGCGACCTCACGCGCGTGCGCGCCAGACTCGGCGACAGCGGGCTCACGCTCGAGCGCCACGGCCCGCTCCTCCGACTGTCCGGCCCCGAGGCGGCGCGCCGGCGCGTGCTCGGCGACCTCATCCGCGAGGAGTCGGCGCGCGGCCGCGTCGCGCTCGACTCGCTCCGCCGGCGGTTCCCCGCGTTGCCCGGCTTCCGCGAGGCACTCATCGCCGGGCTCGGCGAAGCGGGCTTCGCTCCCAACGAGTACGCGATCGACGACGTGCTCCTGCACCTCGCGATCGCGGTCGACCGGGTCACCCGGGACCGCACGCTCGAGAGCCGCGCCGCCGGCGCGGCGGAGACGGCCGCCGCAGGCGAGGCGGAGACGGCCGCCGCAGGCGAGGCGGAGACGGCCGCCGCCGGCGCAGTCGGCGACACGCCCGCCGGCGACGACCCCATCGACGACCTGCTCGACGTGCTCGTCAGCGACCTGCTCGGCGTCCGGCTGCCGGCCGCCGATCGCGCGCACCTCGCGCGCCTGACCCGCACGCGCGCCGCGACCCGGCTGGCCGAGGCAGGCGACCCGTCGGTGTCGCCCCGGGCGACGCTCGTGCGCGACATCGTGCGCCGCGCCGCATCCGAATACCTGGTCGATCTCACCGACGACGGATTCATCGACCGGCTCGCGCTGCACGTCGACAACCTCGCGGCACGCTCGGCCGACCGCTCGTTCTCGCGCAACCCGCTGACCGCGCAGATCAAATCCGCCTACCCGCTCATCTACGAGCTCGCCGTGTACGTCGCGAGCGAGCTGCGACGCACGGACGGCATCCGCGTGAACGACGACGAGATCGCCTACCTCGCGATGCACCTCGGCGCGCACCTGGATCGCCGGCGTGCGACCGACGAGGTCAGGGTCGCGATCGACGTCCCCGCGTACCACGACCTGCGCGACACGCTCGCCTTGCGCATCGCCGAGACGGCGGGCGACGGCGTCTCGGTCGCGCTCGCGACGGCTTCGGATGTCTCGGACGCCGACCTCGTCGTCGCGGTCGTGCCGCCCGCGGTCCCGGTGCCGAGGCTCGTGCTCGTCGCGCCGCTGCCGACCCCCGATGACCTCGAACGCGTGCGCGCCGAGGTCGTCTCGCTCCGGCGGGCGCGCCGCACCGCGCGACTCGCTGCACGGCTCGCGGACACGATCGAGCCCGACTTCTTCGTACGCGGCCTGCGCGGCCTCGACCGCGAGGCCGTGATCCGCATGCTGGGTGAGCGCCTCATCGCCGGAGGCGTCGTCGACCGCGCGTACGTCGAGGGCGCGGTCGAGCGCGAGCGCATGTCCTCGACCGCGTTCGCCGACCACCTCGCGGTCCCGCACGCGATGACCATGAGCGCGCGGCGCACGGCCATCGCGATCGCGATCGACGACACGGCCATCGACTGGGCCGGAACCCCGGTGCACGTGGTCGCGCTCATCGCGTTCGCCGACAGCGGGCGGGCCGAGTTCCAGGAGGTCTTCGATCAGTTCGTGGAGGCGTTCTCCGAGCGTGAGAACGTGCTGCGTCTCGTGCGCGGCGCGACCGACCACGCGGGCCTCGTCGCCGAGCTCGCCCGGCTGATGGAGGCCGCGGCGTGAGCCCGCTTCGCCCCGTCGGCCCCGCCCCGCCGCCCTCGCGAGTGATGCCGAAGCACGTCGAGGGTGGGCGATGTACGGCGACACTCGCGCCGTTCGGGTAACACTCGTGGGCGGGGCGGGGCCGGGCTGGCGGGGCGGGTCAGGCGATGGGGGTGGGGGTGATGCCGTAGGGGGCGAGCGCGGCGGCGCCGCCGTCGTCGGCGGTGAGCACCCAGATGCCGTCGTGGTGCACGGCGACCGTGTGCTCGACGTGGGCCGCATCGGCCCCGTCCGCGGTGGTCACGGTCCAGTCGTCGTCGCGGACGAACGTGTCGACGGCTCCCGCGACGATCATCGGCTCGATCGCGACCACGAGCCCCGGCTTCACGGCCGGGCTGCGGCGCTCGACGCGGTAGTTGAAGACCGGCGGCTCCTCGTGCATCTGGCGCCCGACGCCGTGACCGACATAGTCGGTGAGGATGCCGTAGTCGCCCTCGGCCCGTACGGCGTCTTCGATCGCGGCGCCGACCTCGTTCAGCTGACGCGCACCGGCGAGGGCGGCGACGCCGGTCCAGAGCGCGTGCTCGGTGACGCGCGCGAGCTCCTCGCGCGCCGACACGATCTCGGGCCGCGCGGGGTCGGGCAGGACGACCGTGAACGCGGAGTCGCCGTTCCAGCCGTCGACCTCGGCGCCGCCGTCGACCGACACGATGTCGCCCGGGCGGAACGGCCGGTCCCCGGGGATGCCGTGCACGACGTCGTCATCGACGGACACGCACAGCGTGTGCCGGTAGCCGGGCACGAGCTTGAAGTTCGAGCGCCCGCCGAGACCGACGATCACCCGTTCGGCCGCGGCGTCGAGCTCGAGCGGCGTGGCGCCCACCGCGAGCAGCCGTCGTGCTTCGGCGAGCGCGGCCGCGGTCGCTGCCCCGGCCGCCCGCATCGCGCGGAGATCGGCCCGGGACTTGTAGATCGACCGGCCGAACACGCCGATCAGGCCGCGCCGGGGTGCGCGGCCACGAGGCCGCGCGAGGCGAGCGCGGTGAAGATGCGCGCGGTCACGTCGGCGAGCGTGCCGACGCCGTCGACGCGCACGACCAGCCCGCGCGAACGGTAGTCGTCGAGGATCGGTGCCGTCTCGCGCTCGTAGATGGCGAGCCGGTTCGAGATGACCTCTTCGGTGTCGTCGGTGCGGCCCTGCTCGCTCGCACGCTGCACGAGCCGCGCGATCGACTCGTCGCGCGGCACCGCGAGCTCGATGACGGCGTCGAGCGCCTCGTCGCGCGACGCGAGGAACGCATCGAGGTCGGCCACCTGTCCGCGGTTGCGGGGGTAGCCGTCGAGGAGGAACCCGTTCGCCGCGTCCTCCTGAGCAAGCCGGTCGCGGACGAGCTCGCTCGTGAGCTCGTCGGGCACGAGGTTGCCCGCCTCGATGATCGCCTGCACACGCTGGCCGAGCTCGGTGCCGCCCGCCACGTTCGCCCGGAAGATGTCACCGGTGGCCACCTGCGGGACGCCGAAGGCGCGAGCGACGAGGATGCCCTGCGTGCCCTTGCCCGAACCCTGCGGCCCGACGATGAGAAAGCGGGCCTGCGTGGCGGGAGCCGTCATCGGAGAAGTCCTTCGTAGTGTCGCTGCTGCAGCTGGGCGTCGATCTGCTTCACGGTCTCAAGACCGACACCGACGATGATCAGGATCGAAGCGCCACCGAACGGGAAGTTCTGGTCGGCGCCGACGAGCGCGAACGCGATCAGCGGGATCAACGCGACCAGGCCGAGGTACAGCGAGCCGGGGAACGTGATGCGCGTGAGCACGTAGTCGAGGTACTCGGCCGTGGGACGACCGGCCCGGATGCCCGGGATGAAGCCGCCGTACTTCTTCATGTTCTCGGCGACCTCGTCGGGGTTGAACGTGATCGCGACGTAGAAGTACGTGAAGCCCACGATGAGCAAGAAGTACAGGAGCATGTACAGCGGGTGGCTGCCCTGGGTGAGGTAGTTCTGGATCCAGACGACCCAGGCCTGCGGCTCCTCGCCGGCGGCCGGCTGGTTGAACTGGGCGATCAGCGCCGGAAGGTACAGCAGCGACGACGCGAAGATGACCGGCACGACGCCCGCCATGTTCACCTTGATCGGGATGTAGGTGTTGTTGCCGCCGTAGGTGCGCCTGCCGACCATGCGCTTGGCGTACTGCACGGGCACCCGTCGCTGCGACTGCTCGACGAAGACGACGGCGACGACGATGACCAGGCCGATCGCGATCACGATCGCGAAGGTGTCGAAGCCGCGCGACATCGCGATGTTCCAGAGCGAGCCGGGGAAGGTCGCCGCGATCGAGGTGAAGATGAGGAGCGACATGCCGTTGCCGATGCCGCGCTCGGTGATGAGCTCGCCGAACCACATGATGAGGCCGGTGCCGGCCGTCATGGTGATGACCATGAGCAGGATCGCGTACCAGGCGTCGTTCGTGATGAGCTGCTGGCACTCGGTCGCGGTCGCGCCGCTGAACAGCGCGCCGCTCCGCGCGACCGTGATGAGCGTCGTCGACTGCAGGACGGCCAGCGCGATGGTCAGGTAGCGCGTGTACTGCGTGAGCTTGCCCTGACCGGCCTGGCCCTCTTTGTAGAGCGACTCGAAGTGGGGAATGACCACGCGCAGCAGCTGCACGATGATCGACGCGGTGATGTAGGGCATGATGCCCAGCGCGAAGATCGACAGCTGGAGCAGCGCACCGCCCGAGAAGACGTTGACGAGCTCGTACAGCCCGGATGCGTCGCCCGAGGTCGACGCGAGACACGCCTGCACGTTGTTGAAGTCCACGAACGGCGCGGGGATGAATGACCCCAGACGGAACAGGGCGACGATGGCCAGCGTGAAGCCGAGCTTGCGTCGAAGATCGGGGGTGCGGAAGATGCGCCCGATGGCGTTGAACACTCGTCCTCCTGTAACTCCGGCGTGGAGTCAGTTTTGCTCCGTCGTGGAGTCAGTCCATAAGCGGCTCGAGCCTGTCGAGACCCCCGTGCATCATACGCGAGGAGTCCCGACAGGCTCGAATCCGGTGTATCGGTGGTGCTAGTTGACCGAGCCGCCGGCCGCCACGATCTTCTGCTCGGCGGAACCCGAGACCTTGTCGACCGAGACGTTGAGCTTGACCTGGAGGTCGCCGTTGCCGAGGACCTTCACGCGCTCATTCTTGCGGACTGCGCCCTTCGCGACCAGGTCGGCGACGGTGACGTCGCCGCCCTGCGGGTACAGCTCGGCGAGCTTGCCGAGGTTGACCACCTGGTACTCGACCCGGAACGGGTTCTTGAAGCCGCGGAGCTTCGGCGCACGCATGTGGTACGGAAGCTGGCCGCCCTCGAACCCGGGGCGCACGGTCGTACGGGCCTTCGAGCCCTTCGTGCCGCGGCCGGCGGTCTTGCCCTTCGAGCCCTCACCACGGCCGACGCGGGTCTTGTCCTTCTTGGCACCGGGTGCGGGGCGCAGGTGGTGCACCTTCAGGACCTGCTCGCGCGGCTCGGCGACGTCCTTGGCCGGCGCCTTCTTGGCGGCGGCCTTCTTCGCCGGGGCCTTCGCGGCCGAAGCCGTGTCGGCGGAAGCCGTGTCGGCGGCAGCCTTCTTCGCGGGGGCCTTCGCGGCCGGTGCCTTGTCGGCGGCGGCCTTCTTGGCGGGAGCCTTCTTCGGAGCCTCCGCGGCCTCTTCGGCGACGTTCTTCTCGTCAGCCATTAGTCAATCTCCTCAACCTTCACGAGGTGGGCGACCGTGTTGATGTAGCCGCGGTTCTGCGGCGTGTCCTCACGGACCACGGAAGCCCCGATGCGCTTGAGCCCGAGGCTGCGGAGCGTGTCGCGCTGGTACTGCTTCTCGCTCACCTTGGACTTGATCTGGGTCACCTTCAGCTGCTTGGCCATCAGGAACCTGCCTTCGCTGCCGCAGCGGCCTCGGCCGCCTGAGCCTCGGCGCGCACCAGACGGGCCGGCGCGACCTCGTCGTAGTCGAGACCACGACGCGCGGCCACGGCACGGGGCTCCTCGAGCTGCTGGAGCGCCTCGACCGTCGCGTGCACGATGTTGATGGTGTTCGACGAGCCGAGCGACTTGCTCAGCACGTCGTGGATGCCGGCGCACTCGAGCACGGCACGCACGGGACCACCGGCGATGACGCCGGTACCGGCGGAAGCGGGACGGAGCAGGACGACGCCCGCAGCGGCCTCACCCTGCACCGGGTGCGGGATGGTCGCGCCGACGCGGGGCACGCGGAAGAAGTTCTTCTTCGCCTCTTCGACGCCCTTCGAGATCGCCGTCGGGACCTCGCGAGCCTTGCCGTAGCCGACGCCGACCATGCCGTTGCCGTCACCCACGACGACGAGCGCCGTGAAGCTGAAGCGACGACCGCCCTTGACGACCTTCGACACGCGGTTGATGGTCACGACGCGCTCGAGGAACTGGCTCTTGTCGGCGTCGCGGCCGCCACGGTCACGGCCCTGGCCGCGGTCACGACCGCCGCCACGACGACCGTCGCGCTCGTTGCGCGGCGGGGCGGACGACGCGGCCGTCTCGACGGGTGCCTGTGCCTCTGCGGTGGTCACCTCGGTCTCCTTCTGGTTGTCGGTCACAGGTTCAGCCCTGCCTCTCGGGCGCCTTCGGCGATCGCCGCGACGCGTCCGGCGTACTTGTTGCCGCCGCGGTCGAACACGACCGCCTCGATGCCGGCGGACTTGGCGCGCTCGGCGACCAGCTCGCCGACCTTGCGGGCCTTGGCGGTCTTGTCACCGTCGAACGTGCGCAGGTCGGCTTCCATGGTGGAAGCGGATGCCACGGTGCGGCCCTTGCTGTCGTCGACGACCTGCACGAAGACGTGGCGGGCCGAACGGGTGACGACGAGGCGCGGACGCACCTCGGTGCCGACGATCTTCTTGCGAAGTCGGGTGTGACGGCGCGAACGCGCGGCCGTCTTGGTCTTCACAGCCATGATTACTTACCTGACTTTCCGGCCTTGCGACGCACGACCTCGCCGGCGTAGCGGATGCCCTTGCCCTTGTAGGGCTCGGGCTTCTTGATCTTGCGGATGTTCGCGGCGGTCTCACCGACGGCCTGCTTGTCGATGCCCGAGACGGTGAGCTTGTTGTTGCCCTCGACCGCGAACGTGATGCCAGCGGGCGCCTCGACGGTGACGGGGTGCGAGAAGCCGAGCGCGAACTCGACCGACGAGCCCTTCTGGGCGACGCGGTACCCGGTGCCGACGATCTCGAGGCCCTTGGAGTAGCCCTGCGTGACGCCGATGATGTTGTTCGCGATGAGCGTGCGGGTCAGTCCGTGCAGCGAACGCGAGTCGCGCTCGTCGTCGGGCCGCGTGACGAGGACCTGGTTGTCCTCGAGCTTGACCTCGATGGGGCTCGCGACGGTGAGCGAGAGCTCGCCCTTCGGGCCCTTGACGGTGACGGCCGAGCCGTCGACCTTCACGTCGACACCGGCGGGGATGTCGATGGGGAGTCGTCCGATTCGTGACATGGACTTACCACACGTAGGCGAGGACTTCCCCACCCACGCCCTTCTTCTCGGCCTGGCGGTCGGTGAGCAGACCGCTGGAGGTGGACAGGATCGCAACGCCGAGGCCGCCGAGCACCTTGGGCAGCTCGGTCGACTTCGCGTACACACGGAGGCCGGGCTTCGAGACCCGCTTGATGCCAGCGATCGAACGCTCGCGGTTGGGGCCGAACTTGAGCGTCAGCGTGAGGGTCTTGCCGACGCGCGCGTCGGTCACCTCGAAGTCGGCGATGTAGCCCTCGCTCTTGAGGATCTCGGCGATGTGCGCCTTGAGCTTCGAGTTCGGCATCGCGACCGTGTCGTGGTGCGCCGAGTTGGCGTTCCGCAGACGCGTCAGCATGTCAGCGACCGGGTCGGTCATCGTCATGACGAATGGTTCCTTACGTTCACCAGGTTTCAGGACCCGTTACACGGGGACTGACCTGTGGTGGTGGTGCGCCGCGGATGCGACGCACCGTAGGCCCGCCACTGGCCGGCCCCGCGAAGCACGCGGGAACCGGCCGGTGACGAACACAAACTCATCGAGTCTACTACGCAGTCTCGTTCGACTTGAACGGGAAGCCGAGCGCCTTGAGCAGCGCACGACCCTCGTCGTCGGTCTTGGCGGTGGTCACCACGGTGATGTCCATGCCGCGGACGCGGTCGATCTTGTCCTGATCGATCTCGTGGAACACGCTCTGCTCCGTGAGGCCGAACGTGTAGTTGCCCGTGCCGTCGAACTGACGGTCCGACAGCCCGCGGAAGTCCCGGATGCGGGGCAGCGCGAGCGAGAGCAGCCGGTCGAGGAACTCCCACATGCGGTCGCCGCGAAGCGTGACGTGGGCGCCGATGGGCTGGCCCTCGCGGAGCTTGAACTGGGCGATCGACTTGCGGGCCTTGGTGACCTGCGGCTTCTGGCCGGTGATCTTGATCAGGTCGGCGATCGCGCCGTCGATGACCTTGCCATCGCGGGCGGCCTCGCCGACACCCATGTTGACCACGATCTTCACGAGGCCCGGCACCTGGTGCGGGTTCGTGTAGCCGTTGGCCTCCGTGAGCGTCTTGGTGATCTCGGAGCGGTACTTCTGCTTGAGGCGCGGCTGGATGGTGCCAGCCGGCGCAGCAGATGCGGTGTCGGTCATTACAGGTCCTTACCTGACTTCTTGGCGTAGCGGACGCGGACCGTCTTGGTGACGCCGTCCTTGGTGACGGTCTCGTTGCGGAAGCCCACGCGGGTCGGCTTCTTCGACTCGGGGTCGACGATCGCGACGTTCGACACGTGGATCGGCGCCTCCATCGTCTCGATGCCGCCGGTCTTCGTGCCGCGCTGCGTCTGGCCGACGCGGACGTGCTTCGTGACGTAGTTCACGCCCTCGACGACGACGCGGTTCTCCTCGACGAGCACCTCGAGGACCTTGCCCTGCTTGCCGCGGTCGCCGCCGCGGGCCTGGCTGCGGCCCGAGATGACCTGCACGAGGTCACCCTTCTTGATGTTGGCCATGGCTTAGATAACCTCCGGCGCCAGCGAGACGATCTTCATGAACTTCTTGTCGCGCAGCTCGCGGCCCACCGGGCCGAAGATACGGGTGCCTCGGGGGTCACCGTCGTTCTTGAGGATCACCGCGGCGTTCTCATCGAACTTGATGTAGGAGCCGTCGGGACGACGGGTCTCCTTCTTGGTGCGGACGATGACGGCCTTGACCACGTCGCCCTTCTTGACGTTGCCGCCGGGGATGGCGTCCTTGACCGTCGCGACGATCGTGTCGCCGAGACCGGCGTACCGACGCTTCGAACCACCGAGGACACGGATCGTGAGCAGCTCCTTGGCGCCGGTGTTGTCGGCCACCTTGAGTCGTGATTCCTGCTGAAGCACTGTGAACTCCTTCTCTCAAGCAAGCGCGAGGCTTACTTGGCCTTCTCGGCGATCTCGACGAGGCGCCAGCGCTTGGTCGCGCTCAGCGGACGGGTCTCGGAGATGACGACCAGGTCGCCGATACCGGCGGTGTTCTGCTCGTCGTGGGCCTTCACCTTGGAGGTGCGGCGGATGACCTTGCCGTAGAGCGGGTGCTTCACGCGGTCCTCGACCTCGACGACGATGGTCTTGTCCATCTTGTCGCTGACGACGTAGCCGCGGCGCACCTTGCGGTACGGGCGGGTCTCGGCCGTCTCGGCGACCTCGGCTGCAGCAGCCTTCTTGGTCTCAGCCATGATCAGGCCTCCTTCGTCTCGTCAGCCTCGGTCGAAGCTTCCGCTTCGGCCTTGGCCTTCTTCTTGGTCTTCTTCTCCGCGGCGGGCGCGGCCTCGACCGCAGCCGGGGTCGCCCGGATCCCGAGCTCGCGCTCACGGATCACGGTGTAGATGCGCGCGATGTCCTTCTTGACGGCACGAAGACGTCCGTGGCTTTCGAGCTGGCCGGTGGCCGCCTGGAAGCGCAGGTTGAACAGCTCTTCCTTGGCCTTCTTCAGCTCGTCGACGAGACGCTCGTCCTCGAAGGTGTCGAGCTCGACGGTCTCGAGCCCCTTGGTTCCGACAGCCATTACGCGTCGCCCTCCTCGCGCTTGATGATGCGTGCCTTGAGGGGCAGCTTGTGGATGGCACGGGTCATGGCCTCGCGAGCGAGTTCCTCGGAGACGCCCGAGACCTCGAAGAGGACGCGACCCGGCTTGACGTTGGCGACCCACCACTCGGGCGAACCCTTACCGGAACCCATGCGGGTCTCGGCCGGCTTCTTCGTGAGCGGACGGTCGGGGTAGATGTTGATCCACACCTTGCCGCCACGCTTGATGTGACGCGTCATGGCGATACGAGCGGACTCGATCTGACGGTTCGTCACGTACGCGGGGGTCAGGGCCTGGATGCCGAACTCACCGAACGACACCTTGGTGCCGCCGGTGGCCTGGCCCGAACGGCCGGGGTGGTGCTGCTTGCGGTACTTGACTCGACGGGGAATCAACATGGTTATGCCTCAACTCCTGCTGCCACCGACTCGGCCTTCGGGGCACGGTCGCGGCGGGGACGGTCGCTGCGCTCACGCGACGGCTTCTGCGAAGCCTGCTCGCGCGCGAGCTCCTTGTTCGTGATGTCGCCCTTGTAGATCCAGACCTTCACGCCGATGCGGCCGAAGGTGGTCTTGGCCTCGTAGAAGCCGTAGTCGATGTTCGCGCGGAGCGTGTGCAGGGGCACGCGGCCCTCGCGGTAGAACTCCGAGCGGCTCATCTCGGCGCCGCCGAGACGGCCGGACACCTGGATCCGGACGCCCTTGGCACCGGCGCGCTGCGCGCCCTGCAGGCCCTTGCGCATCGCGCGGCGGAACGCCACACGAGCCGAGAGCTGCTCGGCGATGCCCTGCGCGACGAGCTGGGCGTCGGCCTCGGGGTTCTTGACCTCGAGGATGTTGAGCTGGATCTGCTTCTTCGTGAGCTTCTCGAGGTCGGCGCGGATGCGCTCGGCCTCGGCGCCGCGGCGACCGATCACGATGCCCGGGCGGGCGGTGTGGATGTCGACGCGGACCCGGTCACGGGTGCGCTCGATCTCGATGCGCGAGACTCCCGCGCGGTCGAGCGACGTCTTGAGCAGGCGACGGATCTTGACATCCTCGGCGAGGTAGTCGGCGTAGCGCTGTCCGGGCTTCGTCGAGTCGGAGAACCACCGCGACACGTGGTCGGTGGTGATGCCGAGACGGAAGCCGTACGGGTTGACCTTCTGACCCATTACTTCGTACCCTCCTCGGGCGTCGCGAGCACAACGGTGATGTGGCTCGTTCGCTTGTTGATGCGGAAGGCACGGCCCTGGGCACGCGGCTGGAAACGCTTGAGGGTCGTGCCCTCATCGACGAATGCGCGCGTGATGTACAGGTCTTGCTCGTCCAGGTAGGTGTTCGTGGCATCGGCCTTGACGCGAGCGTTCGCGATGGCCGAGGCGACGAGCTTGTATACGGGCTCGCTCGCACCCTGGGGTGCGAACTTCAGGATGGCGAGGGCCTCCTGAGCCTGCTTGCCGCGGATCAGGTTGACGACGCGGCGAGCCTTCATGGGGGTGACGCGGATGTGTCGCACGCGGGCGATCGACTCCACCATTTCTTCCTCCTTCACACCACCGCGGTCAGCGGCGGCGGCCCTTCTTGTCGTCCTTCACGTGTCCACGGAAGGTGCGGGTGGGCGCGAACTCGCCGAGCTTGTGGCCCACCATGGTCTCGGTGACGAACACCGGGATGTGCTTGCGGCCGTCGTGCACGGCGATCGTGTGACCCAGCATGGCCGGGATGATCATCGAGCGACGCGACCACGTCTTGATGACGTTCTTGCTGCCCGCCTCGTTCTGGACGACGACCTTGCGAAGCAGGTGCTCGTCGACGAAGGGGCCCTTTTTGAGACTGCGAGGCATCTTCTCTTACTCCTACTTGCGCTTCTTGCCGACGGTGCGACGACGGACGATGAGCTTGTCGCTTTCCTTGTTGGGGCGACGCGTGCGGCCCTCGGGCTGACCCCAGGGGCTCACCGGGTGACGACCACCGGAGGTCTTGCCCTCACCACCACCGTGCGGGTGGTCGACCGGGTTCATCGCGACACCGCGGACGGTCGGGCGGACGCCCTTCCAGCGCTTGCGGCCGGCCTTGCCCCAGTTGATGTTCGACTGCTCGGCGTTGCCGACCTCGCCGATGGTCGCGCGGCAGCGCGCATCGACGTTGCGGATCTCACCGGAGGGCAGACGCAGCTGGGCGTAGGGGCCGTCCTTCGCGACCAGACGCACCGAGGCGCCGGCCGAGCGGGCCATCTTCGCGCCGCCACCGGGACGGAGCTCGATCGCGTGGATGACGGTACCCGTCGGGATGTTGCGCAGCGGCAGGTTGTTGCCCGGCTTGATGTCAGCGCCGGGGCCCGACTCGATCGGGTCACCCTGCTTGAGCTTGTCGGGAGCGATGATGTATCGCTTGGTGCCGTCCACGAAGTGCAGCAGCGCGATGCGCGCGGTGCGGTTCGGGTCGTACTCGATGTGCGCGACCTTGGCGGGCACGCCGTCCTTGTCATTGCGACGGAAGTCGATGACGCGGTACTGGCGCTTGTGGCCGCCACCGATGTGACGCGTGGTGATGCGGCCCTGGTTGTTGCGGCCACCGGTCTTCGAGAGCGGACGGAGCAGCGACTTCTCGGGGGTCGAGCGCGTGACCTCGGCGAAGTCGGCGACGGACGAACCGCGGCGACCCGGGGTCGTGGGCTTGTACTTACGAATAGCCATTGTTTTCTACGCTCCTCAGCCGACAGCCGTGAAGATGTCGATGGAACCGGACTTGAGGGTGACGATCGCGCGCTTGGTGTCCTTGCGCTTGCCCATGCCGAACCGGGTGCGACGGGTCTTGCCCTGACGGTTCAGGGTGTTGATCGACGCCACCTGGACGTTGAAGATCTTCTCGATCGCGAGCTTGATCTCGGTCTTGTTCGAACGGGGGTCCACGATGAACGTGTACTTGCCCTCGTCGATCAGGCCGTAGCTCTTCTCGGAGACGACCGGCGCGATGATGATGTCGCGCGGGTCCTTGTTGTGCGCGGCGCTCATGCCGAGACCTCTTCCTTCTTGGCCTTCGAGGCGATGAACGCCTCGAGCGCGGCCTGGCTGAAGACGATGTCGTCGGAGACGACCACGTCGTAGGCGTTCAGCTGGTCGACCGGCAGCACGTGCACGGTCTCGATGTTGCGGACCGCGCGCTCGCTGAGCTCTTCGTCGCGCGTCAGCACCACGAGGTAGCGCTTGGCCGGGGCGATGCCCGCGAGGAGCGCGACGGCGTCCTTCGTCTTGGCGACGTCACCGGCGGCAAAGCCCTCGACCGCGTGGATGCGGCCGCCGCGGGCGCGGTCGGAGAGCGCGCCGAGCAGCGCCGCGGCGATCATCTTCTTCGGGGTGCGCTGTGAGTAGTCGCGCGGCTGCGGGCCGTGGACGGTGCCACCGCCGGTGTGCTGCGGCATGCGCACCGAGCCCTGACGAGCGCGGCCGGTGCCCTTCTGCTTGAACGGCTTGCGACCCGAGCCCGAGACCTCGCCGCGGGTCTTGGTCTTGTGCGTGCCCTGGCGAGCGGCCGCGAGCTGGGCGACGACGACCTGGTGGATCAGCGGGACGTTGGTCTGCACGTCGAACAGCTCGGCGGGCAGCTCGACCGAACCGGTCTTCTTGCCGGTGACGTCGAGGACGTCGATGGTGTTGGCGGTAGCCATGGACTACGCCCCCTTCACAGCGTTGCGGACGAACACGAGACGGCCGCGCGCACCGGGGACGGCGCCCTTGACGAGCAGCAGGCCCTTCTCGGCGTCGACCGCGTGCACGCGGAGGTTGAGCACGGTCACGCGCTCGCCACCCATGCGACCGGCCATGCGCATGCCCTTGAAGACACGGCTCGGGGTCGACGAAGCACCGATCGAGCCGGGCTTGCGGTGGTTGCGGTGGGCACCGTGCGAGGCGGAGACGCCCTTGAAGTTGTGGCGCTTCATGACACCGGCGAAGCCCTTGCCCTTGGACGTGCCGACGACGTCGACCAGCTGGCCGGCCTCGAAGGCGCCGTCGATGGTCAGCTCCTGGCCGGCCGAGTACTCGGCGGCGTCAGCGGTGCGGACCTCGGTCACGTGGCGACGCGGCGTGACGCCGGCGGCCTTGAAGTGGCCCTGGAGCGGCTGGGTGACCTTGCGCGGGTCGATCCCTCCGGCCGCGATCTGCACGGCGCTGTAGCCGTCCTTCTCGGGGGTGCGGACCTGGGTGACCACGTTCGGCGCGATCTCGATGACGGTGACCGGGATGAGCTTGTTGTTCTCGTCCCACACCTGGGTCATGCCGAGCTTGGTGCCCAGCAGGCCCTTCACGTTCTTGGTAGCGGTGGACATCAGATACCTCAGAGCTTGATCTCGATGTTGACGTCGGCCGGGAGGTCGAGACGCATGAGCGAGTCGACGGCCTTGGGCGTCGGGTCCACGATGTCGATCAGACGCTTGTGGGTGCGCATCTCGAAGTGCTCGCGGCTGTCCTTGTACTTGTGGGGCGAACGGATGACGCACACCACGTTCTTCTCGGTCGGAAGCGGCACGGGGCCGACGACCGTGGCGCCCGCGCGGGTCACCGTGTCGACGATCTTGCGCGCCGAGGTGTCGATGACCTCGTGGTCATACGACTTCAGTCGAATGCGGATCTTCTGTCCCGCCATTGCTGACTCTCTCTCTGTTATGGCGTCTTACCCCTTCCGAGGGCATCGGACGCCGCGTAGTACCGCTGGTGCTGCACCACTGTTCTGCTGTCAAAGGCTGTGATCGAGCCTGTCGAAGGCACCCCGCCCGGCTGCTGCCTGGAACCATGGTTCCCGGCAGGCACAGCGATGGCCTCGACACACTCGACCCTCGAGCCGCCGGCACCCGCCCGCGCGCACAGGTCTCCCCGTGCGAAAGAGGGTGTCGGTTGTCGTGTTCTGCTGCCCGCGGCCTAGCCTGACCCTGACGCCCCTTGCGGAACCGGTGGCTATGCACTGCCTGGCAGTGATTCGAACGGCGCGCAGAGCCCACCGTTCGAAATGTTGAACTCAACGAGTTTGCCACAGTCGAGGCATCCGTGCAACCCGGGCGTGTCGCGCCCTCAGCAACACCCCCGACCGCCGGAACGGGTCCTCGATGTACCGCTTCGACAGGCCGGCGACGGTGATCGCGACGGCGACGAGGATCGCCATGAGCCAGGCCGGGCTCGGCATGCCGGTCAGGTACGGCACGAACATGAAGATCGGCCAGTGCCAGAGGTACAGCGAGTACGAGACGTCCCCGAGCCACTGGACGGGCCTCAGACCGGCGATGCGCGCAGGCGACCACGACGCCTGCGGCATCCCCGCCCAGATCACCGCGAGCGTGCCGAGCACGGGCAGGCCGACCACGAGCCCCGGGAACGCGTCCGGCGTGCGGAACGTCACGATCGGCACGAAGATCAGCACCAGCCCGATCCAGGACACCGCGGAGCGCAGACGTGCGCGGCCGGGCAGCGGGCTGCCGGCCAGCAACGCGAGCAGGCCGCCGACGCCGAACTCCCAGGCGCGCGTCAGGGTCGAGAAGTAGGCGACATTGTGGTCGGCGGCCGTCGCGATGAGCGAGTACACGAACGACGCCGCGGTGACCGAGCCGAGCACGACCGCGAGCGCGATCACGCGATCGGCACGCCAGCGCGTGGCGATCCACAGCCCGAGGATCAGGAGCAGCGGCCACGCCAGATAGAACTGCTCCTCGACCGAGAGCGACCAGAAGTGCTGCACGGGGCTCGAGCGCAGGTCGTCGCGCGCCGGATTCTGCGAGTCGCCGAGCAGCAGCCAGTTCTGGTAGTACAGCGCACTCGCGATGAACTCGCGGAACCAGCTTCCCCACATCCGCTGCGGCACGAGCGCGAGCGTGGCGACCGTGACGGTCGCGAGCACCACGATCGCGGCGGGCAGGATCCGCCGCGCGCGGCGGAGATAGAAGTCGCCGAGATGCATCCGCCCGGTGCGCGCGGCGTCGCGGAGCAGCAGGCCGGTGATCAGGAATCCCGAGACGACGAAGAAGACGTCGACGCCCATGTATCCGGCCGGCGCGACCGCGGGCCAGCCGTGGTGCAGGACCACCGCGCCCACGGCGACCGCTCGGAGGGCTTGGATCTCCGGGCGGACCGCGGTGCGGGTTCGTTCAGAGTTCGCGGGCCCCATCCATACCAGCGTATGTATGACCCTCGAACGGGGGCTGGGAGAACCCCGGAAAGCAGGGTGCCGCACTCCGCTCCACGAAACGCGCCCGACACATCCGAAAGACGCCGAACGGGGCCGGGCCCTGAGGCCCGACCCCGTTCGAGAGATCGAAGTACGCGGACTTACTTGATGATCTTGGTGACCGTACCGGCACCGACCGTGCGACCACCCTCACGGATGGCGAAGCCGAGGCCCTCCTCCATGGCGATCGGCTGGATGAGCTCGACCGTCATGTCGGTGGTGTCGCCGGGCATGACCATCTCGGTGCCCTCGGGCAGCGTGATGACGCCGGTGACGTCAGTGGTACGGAAGTAGAACTGGGGGCGGTAGTTCGCGTAGAACGGGTTGTGACGCCCACCCTCGTCCTTGGACAGGATGTACGCGGTGCCCTCGAAGTTCGTGTGCGGCGTGACCGAACCCGGCGCCACGACGACCTGGCCGCGCTCCACGTCCTCGCGCTTGGTGCCGCGGAGGAGCAGACCACAGTTCTCGCCGGCCCAGGCCTCGTCGAGCTGCTTGTGGAACATCTCGATACCCGTGACCGTGGTCTTCTGCGTCGGGCGGATGCCGACGATCTCGACCTCGGAGTTGATCTTCAGCGTGCCACGCTCGGCGCGGCCCGTGACGACCGTGCCACGGCCGGTGATGGTGAAGACGTCCTCGACGGGCATGAGGAACGGCTTGTCCTTGTCACGCACCGGGTCGGGGATCGAGTCGTCGACGGCCTCCATGAGCTCGACGACCGAGTTGACCCACTTCTCGTCACCCTCGAGCGCCTTGAGGCCCGAGACGCGGACGACCGGAGCGTCGTCGCCGGGGAAGCCCTGGCTCGACAGCAGCTCGCGGACCTCGAGCTCGACGAGCTCCAGGATCTCCTCGTCGTCGACCATGTCGGCCTTGTTCAGCGCGACCAGCAGGTAGGGCACGCCGACCTGCTTGGCGAGCAGCACGTGCTCACGCGTCTGGGCCATCGGGCCGTCGGTCGCCGCGACCACGAGGATCGCGCCGTCCATCTGAGCGGCACCGGTGATCATGTTCTTGATGTAGTCGGCGTGACCCGGGGCGTCGACGTGCGCGTAGTGGCGCTTCGGCGTCTCGTACTCGACGTGCGAGATGTTGATCGTGATGCCGCGCTGGCGCTCCTCGGGAGCCGAGTCGATCGACGCGAAGTCGCGCTGCACGTTGGTGGCCGACGGGTACTTGTCGGCGAGCACCTTCGAGATCGCGGCGGTGAGCGTCGTCTTGCCGTGGTCGACGTGACCGATCGTGCCGATGTTGACGTGCGGCTTGGTCCGCTCGAACTTGGCCTTAGCCACTGTGGGTCCTCCTCAGGACTCGTGTAGGAACCCCGGGCGCTGGATTGCGACCGGTGAGCTACGGGGTTGTGTTGTTATGTTACGCGACCCGATGGGGTCGTGCGGGCAGGGCCCGAGCTTCGTGAAAAGCTACTCGCCCTTGTTCTTCTGGACGATCTCGTCGGCGACAGCCTTCGGGACCTCCGCGTAGCTCTCGAACTCCATCGAGTACACCGCTCGACCCGAGGTCTTCGACCGCAGGTCACCGATGTAGCCGAACATCTCCGAGAGCGGGACGTGCGCACGCACGACCTTCACACCGGCGGCGTCCTCCATGGACTGGATCTGGCCGCGGCGCGAGTTCAGGTCGCCGATGACGTCGCCCATGTACTCCTCGGGAGTACGGACCTCGACGGCCATCAGCGGTTCGAGCAGGACGGGGTTCGCCTTGCGAGCGGCCTCCTTGAAGCCCATGGAGCCCGCGATCTTGAACGCCATCTCCGACGAGTCGACGTCGTGCGCCGCACCGTCGAGGAGGCTGGCCTTCACGCCGACCATCGGGTAGCCCGCGAGGATGCCGTACTGCATGGCGTCCTGGAAACCGGCGTCGACCGAGGGGATGTACTCGCGCGGAACGCGGCCACCCGTGACCTTGTTCTCGAACTCGTACGTCGTGTCGGCCGTGACCTCGAGCGGCTCGAGCGCGAACTGGATCTTCGCGAACTGGCCCGACCCACCGGTCTGCTTCTTGTGGGTGTAGTCGTGCTTCTCGACGGCGCGCTTGATGGTCTCGCGGTACGCGACCTGCGGCTTGCCGACGTTCGCCTCGACCTTGAACTCCCGCTTCATGCGGTCGACGAGGATGTCGAGGTGCAGCTCGCCCATGCCCTTGATGACGGTCTGGCCGGTCTCGGGGTTGAGCTCGGTGCGGAACGTCGGGTCTTCCTCGGCGAGCTTCTGGATCGCGGTGCCGAGCTTCTCCTGGTCGGCCTTGGTCTTCGGCTCGATCGCGACCTCGATGACCGGGGCCGGGAACGTCATCGACTCGAGGACGACCTGGTTGTCGGGGTCGCACAGGGTGTCACCGGTCGTGGTGTCCTTCAGACCGATGACCGCGTAGATGTTGCCCGCGGTGACCGCGTCGACCGGGTTCTCCTTGTTGGCGTGCATCTGGAAGATCTTCCCGATGCGCTCCTTCTTGCCCTTGGTCGAGTTGATGACCTGGCCACCCGAGTCGAGGTGACCCGAGTACACGCGGATGTAGGTCAGGCGACCGAAGAACGGGTGCACCGCGACCTTGAACGCGAGCGCCGCGAACGGGTCGCTGGCGTCGGCGTGACGCTCGATGACCTCGTCCTCGTTGCGCGGGTTGCGACCCTCGACGGCCGGCACGTCGAGCGGCGACGGCAGGTAGTCGATGACCGCGTCGAGCATGGGCTGCACGCCGCGGTTCTTGAACGCCGAACCGCACAGCACGGGGTAGATCTCCGAGTTGACGGTGAGCTTGCGGATCGCACCCTTGATCTCGGCGACCGTGAGCTCCTCGCCGCCGAAGAACTTCTCGAGCAGCGCGTCGTCGGTCTCGGCGACGGTCTCGAGGAGCTGCTGGCGGTACTGCTCGGCCTTCTCCTTGAGGTCGGCCGGGATCTCCTGGACCTCGTACTTGGCGCCCATGGTCACGTCGCCCTTGGCGTCGCCCGGCCACACGAGGGCGCGCATCTCGATGAGGTCGACGACCCCGATGAAGTCGCTCTCCGAGCCGATCGGCAGCTGCAGCACGAGCGGCTTGGCACCGAGTCGCTTGATGATCGTGTCGACCGTGAAGTAGAAGTCGGCGCCGAGCTTGTCCATCTTGTTGACGAAGCAGATGCGCGGGACGTCGTACTTGTCGGCCTGACGCCACACCGTCTCGGACTGGGGCTCGACGCCCTCCTTGCCGTCGAAGACGGCGACCGCGCCGTCGAGCACGCGGAGCGAGCGCTCGACCTCGACCGTGAAGTCGACGTGGCCGGGGGTGTCGATGATGTTGATCTGGTTCTTGTTCCAGAAACAGGTGACCGCGGCGGACGTGATGGTGATGCCGCGCTCCTTCTCCTGCTCCATCCAGTCGGTCGTCGAGGCGCCGTCGTGCGTCTCGCCGATCTTGTGGTTCACGCCCGTGTAGAACAGGATGCGCTCGGTGGTGGTGGTCTTGCCGGCATCGATGTGCGCCATGATGCCGATGTTGCGGACCTTGTTCAGGTCGGTGAGCACGTCAAGTGCCACGGGGTTCCTCCGGTTTGGATGGGAACGAACAGGGAAGGTGGGCGGATGCCTCGGCGGTGGCCGAGGCATCCGCCCGGCCCATTACCAGCGGTAGTGGGCGAAGGCGCGGTTCGACTCGGCCATCTTGTGCGTGTCTTCGCGGCGCTTGACCGCGGCACCGAGGCCGTTCGAGGCGTCGAGGATCTCGTTGGTGAGACGCTCGGTCATGGTCTTCTCGCGGCGGGCCTTCGCGTAGCTCGTGAGCCAGCGGAGGGCGAGCGTGTTCGCGCGGTGCGGCTTGACCTCGACGGGGACCTGGTAGGTCGAACCGCCGACGCGGCGCGAGCGGACCTCGAGGGTCGGGCGCACGTTGTCGAGCGCCTTCTTGAGGACCGCGACGGCGTCCTGGCCGGACTTGTTGGCGACGTTCGAGAGCGCCTCGTAGACGATGCGCTGCGCGAGGTCTTTCTTGCCGTCGACGAGGATCTTGTTGACGAGCTGGCTGACGACGGGCGAGCCGTAGACCGGGTCGGCGACGACGGGGCGCTTCGGAGCGGGTCCCTTGCGAGGCATTACTTCTTCTCCATCTTCGCGCCGTAGCGGCTGCGGGCCTGCTTGCGGTTCTTCACGGCCTGCGTGTCGAGTGCGCCGCGGATGATCTTGTAGCGCACGCCGGGGAGGTCCTTCACACGACCGCCGCGGACGAGCACCATCGAGTGCTCCTGCAGGTTGTGGCCCTCACCGGGGATGTAGGCCGTGACCTCGGTGCCGTTCGAGAGCTTCACACGGGCGACCTTGCGGAGCGCCGAGTTCGGCTTCTTCGGGGTGGTGGTGTACACACGCGTGCACACGCCGCGCTGCTGGGGGTTGGCCTTCAGGGCGGGCGCCTTGGTCTTGGTGACCTTGGGCGAGCGACCCTTGCGGACCAACTGCTGAATGGTTGGCACTGCTTCTCCTTGTTGTGCTGCACGGTGACAGCGTTGATGGATGTCTCACATCACGACCCACCGACCCCGCGAGACTCGCGGAGCCTTCGTTGATGGGTATGCCGTGGGGGCTGGATGCCCTGATGTGCGAGGGGTTGCACACCCGCGTTGCACTCGGAATTCCCCGGGCACAGCGCAGGCGCGCGGCTACGCGCACACCCGATCAATGGTACTTCCCCGGTGCAGAGCGGTCAAATGGCGAGCGGATGCCTCGCGCGGCGGTTCGCGCACGGCGGAACCGCCTCGCCGTGACGGGCGACCAGGCCGGTCAGGTGTGCGGCCAGCCGGGGGCGTCGAGCTCGCGTTCGAGATCGGCGAGCAGCTCGGCGACCTGCGGCTCGACCAGGCGTTCGACCGCGCTGCCGATGCGGCGCGAGTGATGGGTCAGTTCGGTGCAGACTCGGCGGCCGACCTGCTTGGCGAAGTCGTCGGCGAGCCGCACCTCTTCGCGCAGCGCGTCCTTCTCCTGCGGCGTGAACGGCCGCGGCGCGGGTTCGGCGGACTCGGCCGCGGCATCCGCCTCGAGGCCGGACAGCGTGAACAGGAACGGCTGGTCGGCCACCGGCTCGGGGTCGAGCTCGAGGCCGCGGTACTCGGGGTCGAGCCCCTCGCCCGCGCGGTACGGGCGCTTGGCCTTGCGCTCCTCAGCCAGCCTGATCTCGCGGTGCAGCATGGGCAGGTTGCGCGCCGTGTAGTCGTCGACGGCGTCGTCGATGATGGTCTTCATCCGCATGGAGAACGCGTGCTGCACGGGGTGCGGCACGTCGACGTCGAGCCCGGCCGCGGCGAGGATCGGCGAGCCGAAGCAGCGCTGGCACAGGCGCACCCGGGCGCGGTGCGTGCCGGGTCGCCATCGCGGCAGCCACTGCAGCCACCGGTCGACCTCGTGGCTCACGCGCGCCTCGATCGAGCCTTCCACGCAGCTCACCCTAGCCGCAGATATATCGCTGAACGGGGAGGTTGCGGTCGAACGGCCCGGCGCTCCGGCGTGGACCGGGGCGGACGAGGGCTACTCCCCCGGTCGCTCCCAGGGCCAGCGCGGCCGCTCCATGCCCTCCGCACGCCCGCGCGCGACGACCACGGCGAGCGACGAGACCACCGCGGCCGCGGCGGGCACGAGCAGTCCGAACCAGCCAATGCCCAGCCCGAGGCCGAACAGCACGCTCTCGAGCACGCTGCCGGTCGTGCCGAGCACATGGCCGATCGTCGCGACCACGACGAGCGCAAGCCAGCTGGACACGGTCGCGATCACCACGGTCCCGGCCATGTGCCGCGGCTTCCGCAGTCGCAGGCCGAGCGTCACGAGCACGGCGGCGACGGATGCCCCGACCGCGGCCGGGCCGACGAGCACCCCCGCGCGCGGGTCGGCGACGACCTCGACGTCGAGCAGCAGGCTCACGAATCCGTACCCGCACACGACCACGGCGAGGTACAGCGCCGTCGCGAACCCCGCGATCACCCAGGCGTTGCGTGCATCCATCCCTCCGAGCGTACGCCGCGGCCCGAGACATCCGCTCGGTTCACCCGTTCCTTGCTCAGGAAGCACGCGCGCCCGACCCACCCGTTCCTTGCTCAGGAAGCACGCGGCGGGCCGCGGCGTGTCGCGGCCCGCCGCGCCGGCCCGGCCCGCATCCTTCCTGAACACGGAAGTCGGCATGCCCGGTGAAGACCAGCCGCGCGAAGCGCCGTCCACCGAGACATCCGCTCGCTTCCCGCGTTCCTTACTCAGGAAGCACGCGCGGGGCCGCGGCGTGTCGCGGGGCGACACCCCGGCCCGACAGGAGTGGTTCCTGAACACGGCGCACCGCGAGGGCGGTCAGTGCCCGTCGACGCGCCTGCCAGGTACGCTCGGAGGCAGCCTTGCCCTCGACGAAAGGTCGCCCGTGCGCCCCGACGACGCCGTTCTCGCCGCTCACCCCGAGGAGTTCCGGTTCGCCCGTTCGACCGCGAAGACGGTCGTGTTCACGACGCTCACGGTGCTCGCGCTGGTCGGGCTCGTGCTCGCGGTCGTGAACTTCGACGCGATCCGGGGCGATGCGGCGACCAACATGAGCGGGCGTCGCGCAGGGCTCAGCCCGGTGGTCGCGCCCGTGGTCGTCGTGGCCGCCGCCCTGTTCACCGTGCTGTTCGGACTGCTCGCGTGGCGCGAGTCGCACGCGTGGCGCCGGCTCGCCACCGGAACCGCGCTCACGGCGCGCCGCTTCACGGTCGCGGGCGGCGACGACGTCGCCGAGGCCCTGCACGCCCGCTTCGTCACCGGCGACCCCGCACAGTACCTCCCGGTGCCGAATCACAAGAAGGGCGACGTCGCGGTGCGCGTGTATCTCGCGAAGCCCGACCGCATCGCGTTCATCACGGTGCAGCGCGGGAAGGGGGCCGAGACCCGGGCCTGGCCGCTCATCACGTTCCGCGACCGTGCGTACGTGCAGCTCAAGAACCTGCAGCCGGTCGACTTCGGTCAGCCTGCGAAAAAGGCGGGAGCGGCCGGATCCATCGACCCGTTCCTGCGCGGCTGATGACGGGCAGCGAGTCAGCTCGGGCGAGCGGCGAGTCGCAGGGGGCGAGCGGCGCCGAGCCGGCCGGCACCGTTCCGACGTCCGCCGGCGCCGCCGTGCCCGCGACGTCCGGGCCGCTCCGGTTCGAGGCACTCGTCGACCGCGCGAAGACCGATTCCGCCAGGCGTTGGAACACCGGGTTCATCGTCACGGGCGGCCTGCTCGTCGCCGTCGCGGCCGCGGGCATCGCGGCGCTGGTCGTCACGGGCTTCGGGTCGTGGTTCACGATCGCGCTCGTCGCCGTCTTCGGCGTCGCCGCGGTCGGCATGATCGTGACGAGCGTGCTGCGCGGGCGGATCCTGCGGGTCCTCGCCGGGCCCGGCGCGGTCGCCTGCCGGGTGACCGACACGGGTGTGACGCTCGCGAACTCGCCCGAGATCGCGTGGGGCGAGCTCGTGTTCGTCGGCGTGTTGAACGACCGGCCGCGCACGAACCGCCTGAAGAACGTCCCCGTGTACGGCTGGGCCGGCCGCGCGGCGCTGAAGGCCGGGAACGGCACGATCCTGTGCGAGCTCGCCGTGCGCGACGGTGAGGCACTGCGCGCTCGTTTCACCGACCCGGCGGGCGCGAAGCGCGTGAGCCTCTACGGCCGGTTCGCCGACGGCACCCGCCGCGGGCTCATCCCGCTCCTGCTCGACGCCGTGCTCTCAGAGGAGACGACGCAGGCCGTGGTCTCGGTGCTCTTCGCCGAGGCCGCTGCGCGAGGCATCCCGCACTCGCTGCACGAGAACGCGTTCGCGTTCACGAAGTGGAAGGGTCCGCAGCTCGACCCCGCCTGGCCTGCCCTCTGACGTCGGCATCGCCGTCACGATCTGCGGGTCGGCCGCGCCGCGCACCCGCGAATCGTGACGGGATCGGCGAACCGCTACCAGCCGGGGTGGCCCTGGCACGCGACGCCGAGCCCGTTGAACCCGATGTTGGGGTCTTTGAAGAGGCGCCAGGCCTCTGCGGTGTCACCGGCGCGCGCGGCCGCGTCCATCTGGTGCAGCGTCGCGACCGCGATCGGATGCCACGTCAGGTAGTCGGCCTCGTCGATGCCCTCCGTCCCCGCGGCGAGCACCTGCCGCACCGCGGCGATGCGCTCGACGAGGTCGGGCGCGGCCGACGGCTTCATAGTCGCGAGAATGCCGGTCTCGACGAGCGAGAGCACCGGCTGCCGGAGCGCCTCGCAGCGCGCGGCGAGCGCGTCGTCCGTCACCGGCCGGCCGCCTCAGGCCGCACGAACTTCTCCTTCGGCGTGCGCTTGCCAGCGCGGAACGCCTCGAGCGCGACGTGCGGCGCGACCGCCGAGGCCGCGAAGAGCGCACTCTCGTCGGCGGCGACGAAGATCGACCCGCCGCCGCGGGTGCCGCTCACGACCAGGACCGCATCGTCGTCGGGCAGCAGCCGGAACCCCGGGGTCGCCTCGGGCTGGATGCGGCGGAACAGTTCGGTGCCCACGTCGATCAGGCGCTGCTGCTCGGCCGTGGGCTCGCCTTCGACGAACGCGCTCTCGGTCATGCCTCCCACTCTATCGACGCGTGCCCGTGCAGACATGGGGAGGACTCCCCGTCGGAAAGCCCCGCGGCGACCAATACGCTTGGAGGCATGTTCGACGACCTCCGGCGCCAGCTCGACGACCGACGCATTCCCCGGCAGGCCGTGGTCCTGCCCGGCGACGACGCCCCGACGCTCCAGGGCGCACTCGCGCTCGTCGCCGACGACGGCGGGTTCGATCTCGTGACCGTCGACTACGGCCGGGCCGTGCCGCTCGGACGCACCGATCATGCGGATGCCGCTGCGGCGCTGCTGCTCGACTACCTCGACCGTCCGCTGCCCGAGCCGAAGCGCATCGGCGCCGACGAGTACCGTGCACTGGCGGCTTCGACGGCCGAGCAGGCCGACGAGCTCCGCCCTCGGCTCGCCGAAGGACCCCTGCTCACCCGGCTGCCGGCGGGGCTCGCGGTCGACCGCATCGGTGCGCTCGACGGCGTGCAGCTCTTCCCCGCGGAGACCTCGGTCGAGCAGCGTGCGCTGCCGCCGACCTCGCTCACGGGCGACGCGCGGCTGCACCGGTTCCTGACCGCCGCGGACGTGCTCGTGCGCGTCGAGGTCGTCGCGCCGTGGTTCGGTCAGCCCGGCGGCGGCGTGCGCTTCACGCTCGCCGACGACTTCGTCGGTATCCGCGACCTCGTGGAGTCGGGCGCGCTGGCGCAGGCGCTGGTCGAGTAGCGACCGACGCAGGAACACCCCCTCCGCTGGTCGAGTAGCGACCGAGGAACGAGGACGCGTATCGAGACTGGTGACCCGGCCTCGAGATCGACTCGCGGGGTCTCGATACGCTCGCTGGCGCTCCCTACTCGACCAGCGGCGGACACCAGCGCGGTGCGTAGCTCACGCGACCGACGGCGGCACCGCGCGTGCGTTCGGGTCGAGGAACGCGGCCATGAGCTCGGCCTCGGGGATTCGCGCGAACTGCGCGAACCGCACGGCGTCGTTCGCGGCGAACTGGCCGGAGCGGAACCGGGCCACCATGGGCGCGCCCGCCTCGTCCCAGCGCAGCTCGGCCGCGTCGGGCTGCTCCACGAGCTCGAACCCGGCCGGCAGCGCCGCGGGGTCGACGGAGACGTCGAGGCGCGGCAACCGCAGCCGGGCACGCACGGCCGAGCCCAGCCGCAGCACGAGCTCGCGGCGGACCGGCGCGAGCGCGGGGCTCGAGATCACCGGGCGGGCGCGACCGCCGCGTTCGCTGGTCTCGAGCACGTACTCGCCGTCGCGCTCGACGACGGCGTCGATGAGCTCCATGTCGCTGAACCGGGCCAGCACGCCGTCCCGCGGCGGCAACGGCACCATGCGGCCCTGCTCGGCGAACGCGATGAGTGCCGGGTCATCGAGCCCCGGTGCGGCCGCGTTCACGCGTTGCGCCGTTGCGCCGCTGCCGCGTCCAGGTCGGCCGCCGGCGTGCGGCGGCCACCGCGCCAGCTGTCGAGCATCGCGTCGCGCGAGAGCGCGGACGTCCCGAACAGCAGCGAGCCGTCGTCGCCCACGAGGATCTGGCTGCCGCCGAAGCCGAGCTGCCACACGTACACGGCGCCGTCGGCGGCGATCGCCTCAGCGCCGAACTGCAGGCCCGGCGTGAGCGCGTCGAGGTAGTCCCGGCCACGAGCCGCGAGGGCCTCCTGGTCGGGCGTCAGCTGCGAGGCATCCGTCATCGCCCGTCTCCTTCTCGAGGCGCCGCGGGCGCCAGCTCGTCCAGGTCTCGCGGGGCTCCGCCCGTCTCCACGAGGAACGCCAGGTGCTCCTTGAGCGGCCGGCGGGCGAGGTTGCCGACCGTCTCGGATCCGCCCGCCGAGAGCGGGAGGACGAAGCCGAAGCACTCGTCGATCGTGGGGACGCCGAGCGCGGCGACCGCCTCGTCGTAGATGCCGCGCTGCAGCCGGGTGGCGTGCTCCTCGGGGTCTTCGAGGTCCGAGAAGATCATGCCGTTCGCGCGCTTGGCGAACGTGACGTAGAACCCGTACCGGAACAGCACGAGCACGAACGCCCCGTCGTGGAAGACGACCAGGTCGCCCCACGCGGTCGCGAACAGCGGCAGCGCGCCGGGGTGCGAGGGCAGCAGCGTGTCCATGAC
This sequence comes from Agromyces aerolatus, assembly GCF_031432255.1. Lineage (NCBI taxonomy): Bacteria > Bacillati > Actinomycetota > Actinomycetes > Micrococcales > Microbacteriaceae > Agromyces > Agromyces aerolatus. The sequence continues at coordinate 233,983 of NZ_JAVKGQ010000001.1, forward strand.
CGGCAACAGCGTGGCCGGGTCGATCAGTCGCGCGAATCCGTCGGCGCTGACGATCGCGCCGTCACCGGTCCACGCGTCCTCGACGCGCGCGGGCACCAGCTCCCCGTACCGTTCGATCACCTCGGGGGCGATCGGACCGGCGACCTGGTAGCCCGGCTGGAAGTGCTCGTTCATACGACCTCTTCGATGATCACGTTCATGTGGATCGAGTCCCACATCGATGCTGGCACACGCTCGAGGATCGCGAGGACCTGCTCCTCGATCCTCGGCACGAAGTCGCGCTGGAAGATGCCGCCGATCGCCTGGTTCTCGGCACCGCCGTTCATGCCGCTGATGTCGGTCGGGTCGCCGCCCGCGACCATGTCGAGCCGGTGCGTGGCGTTCAGCTCGGATGCCTCGGCTTCCGCCTGTCGCTCGGCGTCGCGCGGGCTCAGCGGCGGATCGGCCTGCGTGAGCTGCTCGATGCGCTGGTCGATCCAGTCGTCGCGGGTCTGCTTCTGCGCGGCGAGCGAGCCGCTCACCCTGCGGTAGTCCTCCGGGTGGTTGATGAACGCGACGCGACGCTCCATCCACTCGGTCAACGTCATCTCGTTCAGCACGCCGCTCGCATCGCGGAACTGCAGATCCATCTCCGCGGGGTCGCAGTTCGCCGGGCAGGCGGTCTGCAACTCGAGCGGCTCGGCGATCACGAGGCTGCCGTCCGGGGCCATCGCAAGCACCGGCGGGGTGCCGGACGTCAGCTCCTCGAGCTCGGCGAACTCGTGCTCCGTGGGTCCGTCGGCGAAGGGGTCGGCCGTGCGGGTGTGCTCGACATACTCCTCGAACCGGGAGGTCAGCTGTTCCTCGCGGTCGTTGAGCGGGGAACGCGCCGGGTCGGCGCCGAACACGGTGCTCGGGCTCGCCGCACCGCCCGTGCCGGGCGCGGGCGCTCCGGCCGCGGTCGTGGCGCCCGCGGTCGTGCCGGCCGCGCCGGAGAACGCGGGCGGCGTGCTCGCCGGGTTCCACACCACGCCGAGGTCGGGCAGGACCGTCGCCGGCCGAGCCGCACCGTTCGTCGTCTCGACGCCGTCGCCGAACGACGACCAGGGCTGCAGCTCGGGCGTGACCCCGGTCGCGGCCTCGACCACCGACGGATGGAAGCCCGCGTGCCCGAACCGCACGTCGCCCATCGCGGGCGGCCAGCCCTGGACCGCGCCGGTCTGCGGGTCGAGCGTCAGGATGGTGCCGTTGTGGTTGTAGGCCACGAACCAGTGCCCCATGCCCGTGTTGCGGACCACGCCGACCACCGTGTGCGACCCCGGGCCGAGGTGCAGCAGCGTCGCCGAGATCTGGTCGGGCGTGAGCACGACCTGGGGCACGCCCGTGTCGGCCTCCATGCCGCCGACGTCGCGCGAGCTCATGTCGGCCTGCGCGGCCGGGTCACCACCGCGGAGGATGCCGTTCAGCGTCGAGGCGGTCGAACCGCAGTTCACCGAGAACGGCGAGTGCGGGTCCCCGGTGAACTGCGGGTTCACGGACTGCCCCGAGACGGCCTGCACGACGTCGTCGGCCGGCATGCTCGACGCGTTCGCGTCGGGGTCGATCGGCAGCGAGACCGGCTGCGCGGGCGTCGACACCGGCGGCGTGCTCGACGCCGGGTCGTCGGCGCCGAACGGGGTCTCCGAGCTCGAGGTCTCCGTCGCGGGGGACTCGGTCGTGCCGAACTCGTTCGCCCCGGCGGGGGTGTTCGGGTCGGCCGGGTCGGTCGCCGGGTCGGTCGGCGGGCCGCTCGCGTCGGTCGCCGTCGCTGCATCGGTCGCCGTCGCCGGGCCCGCGGAGGCGGCCGAGTCGACCGTCGTGGCGGGAGCGGTCGGCGCGCTGGGCGCGGCCGGGGCCTGACCACCGGATGCCTCGCTCGGCGCGCTCGGCGCACTGGCTCCGGTGGGCGTGGCTGGCGAGGTCGTCCCGGTCGACGGGCTCGCGTCGGTGGTCGACGTGCTCGGAGCACTCGCTGCGCCCGGCGCACCCGCTCCGGCGGCCGCGGGGCCTCCCGCACCGCGGAGCGCGCTCGGCGCATCCGGCGCGCTCGGCGAACCCGCCGGAGCGCTCGGCGCCGCGCCGAGCCGGTCGGCGCTCGGCAGGGTCGGCGCGTACTGGCCGGCGGCGCCGTCGACGTCGGTGCGCACGAGCACGCCGGCGTCGATCAGCTGGTCGACCGTCATCGGGCGGCCGTCGGGGTCGAGGACCCGCACCTGCATCCCGCCGCCCTGGTGCCCGAACGCGGGAGCGATCTCCGACACCTCGATGCGCACGCCTGCGGGCAGCCGGCCTCCGAACTCGTAGATCGAGTACGGGTCGCTGAGGTTGCTGGGCGGCAGCGAACGGTGTTCGAACGGCGTGCCCGGGAGCGAGAAGAATCCGCCGCCGGGGCCGCCCATGCGATCGAGCTGGTCGCCGTAGTGGGCGATGAACTCGTCGAGGTCGGCGAACTCGACGAACGAGCCCTGCGTGCCGCCGTCGTTGCCCGGGTAGATCGGGAACCCGTCCTCGTTCGTGTACCGCGACTCCCACTCGGTGCGCGTGTAGGGCGTGCCGTCGTCCGCGCGGCCGTAGGGCGCGTCGGGGTCGCTGATCAGGTGCGCGATCTCGTCGGGCACGGTGCCGGGGTGCGCGAACGGGTCGGCGAGTGCGCCGCTCTCACCCGGGGCGCGCACGTCGCCGTAGTCCGGGTCGATCGGGTTGTCGGCGACGCGGTCGGGAACGCGTTCCCAACCGTTCCCGTGGTCGGCGCCGGAGAGCACCGGGTCGCCCATCGACTCGTCCCACGGCGTGGTGGCCGGGTCGGTGCCGGAGCGCGACGGATCGATCTCGGGCGACGGCGAGGTCGTTCCGGCGGACCCGAACCCGGCTTCGGGTGCGTTCGGTGCGGTCGCGCCGGGAGCCGACGGCGCAGCAGGTGCGTTCGGTGCGGTCGCGCTCGGCGCGGCCGGCGCACTCGGCGTGCTGGGCGCAGCCGGCGCGGTCGCGCTCGGCGCGGCCGGCGTGTTCGCGTCATCCGCGTCGGGCTCGGTGGCGCCGGGCTCGGTCGCCTCGGGCTCCGTCTTGGGCGGGTTCGGGTCGACGACGTCCTCGGGCCGGATCGAGGCGTCCCAGTTGGTCGCGTTCGGCTCGTTCGGCGGCCACGGGCTGCGGTCGCCGGTCTGCGCGTCGAGCACCCAGACCTGGTCGCCGTCGAAGTACGCGTTGAACCAGTGCCCGTCGCCGGTCGACCGGTCGATGCCGACGACGCAGTGCGAGCCGGGACCCATCGCGCGCAGCGAGGCCTCGACCCCTTCGGGCGACATGCGAGTCTGCGGATTGCCGGTGCGGGCCGCCATCTCGGCCGTGCTCAGGGTGCTGCCGCCGGGGGCCTCGGACACGGGGTGCCCGCTGAGGAAGTCGTTCAGGTTCGACGCCGTGTGGCCGCAGTTCGTCGCGAACCCGTTCGACGGGTCGCTCCAGTCGAAGTTCGGGTTGATGTCGGTGAGCGCCCCGTCGATCTCCTCGATCGTGCGGGTCGACTCGTTGTTGGGGTGGCCCGCCTCGTCGGCGGCCGGCTGGTCGGCGGCCGGCTGGTCGGGCGACTGGCCGGATGCCTCGGGCTGACCGGATGCCTCGGGCGCGCCGCCGTCGGCCTGGCCGCCATCGGCCGGGCTCGACGGGTCCGCCGCGTTCGGGGCGTCGTTCGCCCCGGTGCCCGGCCCGTCGGTGGAGGGGCTCGACGGTGCGGAGCCCTGCGGCTTCGGCGCGATGGGTGCACTGCTGCCACCGGTCGAGGGTGTGAGGAAGGAGGGGCGCGCGATCGCGGCGACACCGGCTGCGGCGGCACCGCCGACGACCGCGAGGTCCTCGGGCGCTGGGCCGTCGGGGTTGCCGTCGCCATCCGCCACGCTGCCGTCGCCGTCGGTCGACGTGCCATCGGCGTCGGTCGAGGTGCCGTCGGCGTCGGTGGAGGCGCCGTCGGTGGAGGCGCCGTCGGCGTCGGCGGACTGGGCGGGCGAAGCGGGGGCGCTCGGCGCATCGGCGTCGGCCGAAGACGGACCGTTCGACGAGGAGACCGTGCTCGCCGGAACGCCCGCACCGGCCGGCGCGTCACCGCTCGGCGCACTCGGGGCCTCGGCACCCGGACCCGACGGAGCATCCGCCCCCGGGGAGCTCGGCGCAGCCGGCGCCTCAGCACCCGGACCCGAGGGGACATCCGTACCCGGCGAACTCGGCGCACTCGGCGCGTCTGCACCAGGCGCACTCGGCGCGTCGGCACCCGGACCCGACGGAGCATCCGTGCTCGGCGAGCTCGGCGCGCTGAGCGCCTCAGCACCCGGACCCGACGGAGCATCCGTGCTCGGCGAGCTCGGCGCACTCGGCGCGTCTGCAC